>NZ_VUOI01000012.1:0-104749 GCF_015390205.1 Azospirillum sp. INR13 | reverse complement strand
TCCTGGAAGCACTCCGATGTTTCCCGGCTGCGCCCGTGGCGGCAGCGGCTTGCATGATGAAAGTGACTATGCCACTGTCGCCGCCATGCGGCGCACCCGGCTGACCGATGTCCCCTGTCCGATCGCCCGCGGCCTCGACGAGGTCGGGGAATGGTGGTCCCTGCTGATCCTGCGCGATGCGATGCGCGGCCTGACGCGCTTCGACGAGTTCCAGCGCAGCATCGGGCTCGCCACCAACATGCTGACCCGCCGCCTGCAGGCCCTGGTCGAGGCCGGGCTGCTGGAGAAGCGGCCCTACCAGGAACGCCCGCTGCGCCACGGCTATCATCTGACCGACAAGGGACTGGATTTCCTGCCGGTGCTGGTCGCCATGGCCGACTGGGGCAGCCGCTGGCTGCTGCCCGGCGGGGCGTTCCGGCTGGTCGACAGCGAGACCGGGCAGTCCGTCGACCCGGTGCTGATCGACCGGAACAGCGGCGAAGCGGTCCGGCCGGAGCGGCTGCGTCCGGAAATGACGATCCCTGCAAAGGACGAAACGCAATGAGACGAGTCGTGGTCACCGGTCTGGGGGCGGTCACACCGCTCGGTGCCGGCGTGATGCCGAGTTGGCGCGCCGTTCTGGACGGGCGGAGCGGCATACGGGCGATAAACCGGGATCGATGTCGCCGACCTGCCCTGCCGCATCGCCGGCCAGGTGCCGGAAAGCGGCGATGCGGCCCCGGATGCCGTCTTCGATGCCGATGCGGTGGTGCCGCCGAAGGACCAGCGCAAGATGGATCGCTTCATCCTGCTGGCGCTCGCCGCCGCGGAGGAGGCGGTGTCCGATGCCGGCTGGCGTCCGGCGGACGCGGAGGCGCAGGAGCGCACCGGCGTGCTGATCGGCTCCGGCATCGGCGGCCTGCCGGGGCTGGCCGAGACGGCGCTGACCCTGCACGAGAAGGGGCCGCGCCGCATCTCGCCCTTCTTCGTGCCGTCGATGCTGATCAACCTCGCATCGGGCCACGTGTCGATCCGCTACGGCTTCCGCGGGCCGAACCACGCGGTCGTGACCGCCTGCGCGACGGGGGCGCACGCCATCGGCGACGCGGCCCGGCTGATCGCCATGGACGACGCCGACGTCATGCTGGCCGGCGGCAGCGAGGCGGCGCTCTGCCGGCTCGGGCTGGCGGGCTTCTGCGCCGCCCGCGCCATGTCCACGGGCTTCAACGACGACCCGTCCCGCGCGTCCCGCCCCTGGGACCGCGACCGCGACGGCTTCGTGATGGGCGAAGGCGCCGGCGTGCTGGTGCTGGAGGAACTGGAGCATGCCCGACGTCGCGGAGCAACGATCCATGCCGAGGTCACCGGCTACGGTCTGTCGGGCGACGCCTACCACATCACCTCCCCGGCGGAGGACGGCAATGGCGCCTTTCGCGCCATGCGCGCTGCGCTGAAGCGGGCCGGGCTGGCGCCGGAGGAGGTCGATTACGTCAACGCCCACGCCACCTCCACCCCGGCCGGCGACCCGGTGGAGATCGCGGCGGTCAAGCGGCTGTTCGGTCCGGCGGCGGCCGGCCTTTCCATGTCCTCGACCAAATCGGCGACCGGCCATCTGCTGGGGGCGGCGGGTGCCGTGGAGGCGATCTTCGCCATCCTCGCCCTGCGCGACCAGGTGGCCCCGCCCACCCTCAACCTGGACGCGCCGTCGGAGGGCTGCGACCTGGATCTGGTGCCGCTGCGGCCGAAGGAGCGGCGTATCCGTCATGTCCTGTCCAACAGCTTCGGCTTCGGCGGAACCAACGCCGCGCTGGTGTTCAGCCCCGTGGCGTGACGGGGGTGACGGAAGGGGGGACTGGAACCCTGAGCCCGGCCACCGTAGATATGCGGGCGGCCGCGCGCCCTTCCCCCACCGCCTCACGGACCGCCGATGATCCGCGCCCTTTTTCTTGCCTTCTCCCAGCTGACCGATCCCCGCGTGCGCCGGGTGGTGTGGACCGGGATGTTCGTCTCGGCGCTCGCCTATGCGCTGCTGGCCGGCGGGACGTGGTGGGCGCTGTCGGTGACGCCGCTCAGCGGCTATGTCTGGCTCGACACCATCATCGACCTGCTGGGCGGGCTGGGGGTTCTGGTGGTGGCGTGGCTGCTGTTTCCGGCCACCGTCGGCATGGTGTCGAGCTTCTTCCTGGACGAGGTGGTCGAGCGGGTGGAGGCGCGCCACTATCCCGCCCTGCCGGCGCCTCGCCAGGCAGGCTGGCTGGAGGAACTGGCGACGGCGCTGCGATTCCTGATCCTGGTTCTGGCGATCAACCTGGTGGCGCTGCCGATCTACATCTTCGCGCCGGGCCTGAACCTGATCGTCTTCTACACCGTCAACGGCTATCTGCTGGGCCGGGAGTATTTCGAGATGGTCGCCCACCGGCGGCTGGACCGGACGTCGGCGCGGATGCTGCGGCGGGCCCGGCCGCTGAAACCTTTTTTGGCCGGGGTCGCCATCGCCTTTCTTTCGACAATCCCCTTCGTCAATTTGCTGGTCCCGGTCGTCGCCAGCGCCTTCATGGTTCATGTCCTACAGTCCATGTCGGCTCCCCTTGCGGCGGGCCGGACGACCGTGATACGCCGCTAGGCGGCACGGCCGCACACCGTCGCCTTCCCGGCGGCGCCCTTCCGGCACCGGGCCTCCAGCCCTCCGGCCCATCCCGCCACCCGTAGTCCAGATTGGGGGAACCGCTCATGCTGTTCGGACGAAAGTCTCCGCCCGCCGCTCCCAAGGCCGACAGCCCCGCCCCGCCGCAGCCGGGTGCCCGTCCGTACACACCGGGCGAGGCCGGCGCCGTCTCGTCGCCGCTCGCCTCGCTGAACACTCCGGTTCCCGGCCAAATCCCTGGGCACATGCCCGGACAGATGCAGGGCGGCGACCCGACGTCCGCCGTCGCGGCCGGCGCCGCCGCACCCAGCATGGCCCACGCGCTGGCCGATGCGCAGCACGCCGCGCCGGCTTATCCCGATATGCCTTCCGCCTCGAAGGGACCCGACATGAACAGCATTCCCAAGCCCCCGACCGCGCCGTCCGTGCCCGGCGCCGGTTTCAAGACCGATGTGCCGCGCCGCGTCGTCGACATGCCGGGCTCGGCCCCGCGCCAGCCGTCGATGCCGGTCGCCGCCGCTCCGGTTCCGCCCGCCCCGGCCCCGGCCCCTGCCCCGGCCATGCCGGAGCAGCGCCGCCTGACCGTCGGCCGCGACATCTCCCTGACCGGCGAGATCGGCTCCTGCGACGTGCTGGTGGTCGAGGGCACGGTGGAGGCCAAGCTGCGCGAGGGCCGTCTGGTCGAGATCGCTGAGTCCGGCCTGTTCAGGGGCTCGGTCGACATCGAGGAGGCCGACATCGCCGGCCGGTTCGAGGGCGACATCGCCGTCCGCGGCCGTCTGACCGTGCGCTCCACCGGCAAGATCACCGGGTCGATCCGCTTCGGCGAGCTGGCGGTCGATGCCGGCGGCCAGCTGATCGGCGACGTCCAGATCTACGGCACGGGCACCAAGCCGGCCGCCGTGCCGGTCGCTGCGCCGGTTCAGGTCGAACAGGCTCCGACGGCCGAAGCGGTCTGACCCGCACCGGACGCGAAAACGCCCGGCTGGCTCCCGCCATGCCGGGCTTTTTCTTGCCCGGACTTCTTCTGTGGGGCGCGGGTCAGGCGATGATCTTGTCCTTGAAGGCGCAGAGGTCGGCCACCGGGCAGATCGGACAGTCGGGCTTGCGGGCCTTGCAGACATAGCGGCCGTGCAGGATCAGCCAGTGATGGGCATGGCGGCGGTAGAGCTTCGGCACCGCCTTCAACAGCTTGGCCTCCACCGCGTCCGGCGTCTTGCCGGGAGCAAGCCCGGTGCGGTTGCCGACGCGGAAGATGTGGGTATCGACCGCGATGGTCTCCTCCCCGAAGGCGACGTTCAGGACGACATTGGCGGTCTTGCGGCCGACACCGGGAAGCTGCTCCAGCGCCTCTCGGTCGCGCGGCACCTCTCCGCCATGGCGTTCGATCAGCAGTTCCGACAGGCGGATGACGTTCTTGGCCTTGGTGTTGAACAGGCCGATCGTCTTGATGTACCCGCGCAGCCCTTCCTCGCCCAGCGCCACCATCTGTTCGGGCGTGGTGACGATTTTGAACAGCGGGCCGGTGGCCTTGTTCACGCCGACGTCGGTCGCCTGGGCCGACAGCACGACGGCGACCAGCAGCGTGTAAGGATTGACGTATTCCAGCTCGCTCCGGGGTTCCGGGTTGGCGGCGGACAGGCGGCGGAAGAATTCCTGGACGGCGGCGGGCTTCATGGCCGCCACCATAGCCGCAACGGCCGGGGTTGCGCCAGAGCCGGGGAGCAGGTGCCGGGATGCGGCGAACCGACCCAAACTGCAGCGCTGCATCGCATATTGCGACAGAAATGGAGAGAAATCACGCCAATCCAACAGAATTCGTCGCAGGAATGGCGCTTCTCCCCGGATCCGGCGGTGGCGTATGATTTGCTGGTCGGCAAGACACCGGCCGAACGCCTGCGCTTGAACCATGGATCTTCGTGGTTGTATTGCTCGGCCGAGATAAGGGTGTATGGATATGACCGCTTCTTATCTTGTGGAAGTCAGGGACTGGGGGCTGCACGTCCGGTTGCAGGGATCGCTGTCGATCGACCAGCGCGATGCCGTCGCCCGGCAGGTGGAGGTGCAGTGCGCCAATCTGGGCAGCCGCGGCACGCCATGGAGCAGCCTGATCGAATTCGACCGTTTCGAAATCTACGATTTCCGGCCCGAGATCGTCGTCGGCCTGATGACGCTGGCTCGGCGTTGCGGCCAACTGCGGTGCGCGGTGGTGATGACCGACTGGCACTGGGCCTCGGCGATGGCCGATGCAATGATCGCCGCCGGCACCGACGATCAGGCACGGATCTTCGTTCAGGCGGCAGGCGATACCGCAGATGCGCTGGAGGAAGACATCGCCGGCGGGATGCCGGCCGGCGATTTCACCAGGATGGACAGCGCCATGGCCTGGGTGCTGCACGGCGGCGTGGTGCCGATGGTGTCGAAAGCGGCATAACCCCGCCGTTCCAACACTTATTCGGCGGAGCGCTTTTCAGCGGGCGGTTTTCAGCGGCGCATGGGTCGTCTAGTATTGCCGCCATGCCCATCGACATCTCCGACTCCCGGCCCGGCGACCAGCCCCACGGCCGGCCGGACGGTCAGACCGGCGACGCTCCCCAGGGGGATCACGCCGGCAGCGGTCCCGTGCGCGTGTTCTTCGACGCCATCCTCCACCCCCACCGCAGCCTGGGCCGCAACGGCTACCGGACGGTGATGGGGCTGGTGATCCTGCTGAACCTGGTCGTCGCCGGCATCTTCGTCGCCAACGGCGCCTGGCCTGTGGTGCCCTTCTGCGGGCTGGACGTTCTGGCGCTGTGGCTTGCCTTCCGCGTCAGCTACCGCTCCGCCCGACAGTATGAGCGGGTGCGGCTGACCGAAACCTCCCTGACGGTGCAGCGGGTTCACTGGAAGGCGCCGGAGCGGCGCTGGTCCTTCCATCCCTATTGGCTGCGGATCACCCACGACGAGCGCGCCGACCACGACCGCCGCGGTCCGGCCGGTCAGGTCACGCTGAGTTCACACGGCCAGTCGGTGGGCGTCGGCAGCTTCCTGTCGCCGGCCGAGCGGTCCACCTTCGCCCGCGCGCTGGGCGACGCGCTGCGCAGCTGGCGCCGCCCGCCCTGCCCGCCGGCGCCGGCCGGATAGCAAGTCGGGCGGTTCCCGTTCCGCAAGGTCGCAGCCTGCCGGTTACGACCCCTGGCTGAGCGCCTCCGCCAGCGCACGGTCCTGCGGCCGACTGCCCGCCACCACCTGCATGTGCGGAAACGGGATCTCGATCCCCAGCTCGTCGAAGCGCTTCTTCATCTTCTTGTTGAAAGCGCGCTGGACACCCCACTGCTTGATCGGCCGCGTCTTGAAGCGGGCGAGGATGACGATGGCGGAGTCGGCGAACCTGTCGACTCCCATCACCTCCAGCGGCGCCAGGATGTCGGCGGCGAATTCGGGATCGACCTGCATCTCCTTGCCCAGCGCCACCAGCGCGTCGATCACATGGTCGGGATCCTCGTGATAGGCGACGCTGACGTTGAAGACGGCGAAGGAGAAGTCCTTGGTCAGGTTCTTCACCGTCGTGACCGAGCTGAAGGGGATGGAATGGACCGCACCCGCGGAATCGCGCAGCCGGATCGAGCGGATGGAGATCGCCTCGCACACGCCGGAATGGCCGCCGCCGACATCGACCACGTCGCCGACCGAGATGGAGTCCTCGAACAGGATGAACAGGCCGGTGATGATGTCCTTGACCAGGGTCTGCGATCCGAAGCCGATGGCCAGACCGACGACACCGGCACCGGCCAGCAGCGGGGCGATGTTCACGCCCAGCTCCGACAGGGTGATCAGCGAAACCATCGTCACCAGCAGGATCAGGAAGGCATTGCGCAGCAGCGGCAGAAGGGTGCGCATGCGGGCGCTGCGCTCGATCTTCGTGCCGTTCCTGTCGGTGCTGGTCAGGAAATGCTCGATCAGCGCGCTCACCACCTCCCAGGCGACGATGGCGCCGGCCAGCAGCAGGCCGATGGAGATGGCGCTTCCGACGATGCGGCGGCCGATCGTGGATTCGACCAGACCCAGCGTGTCGATGCCCCAGCCGTTCAGCGCGACACCCAGCGCGACCAGCCAGATCACCGCCTTGCCTATGCGCTGGACGATGGGAAGATAATGGAAGGCACGCATGTGCAACTGCGGCAGGTTGCCGGCCAGATCGCGGTTCATGGTCAGGCCGCGTCGCAGCGCGCGGTTGAGCCCGCCCACCAGCAGCCGGGCCACCACCACCGCCGCCACCGTCACCAGGGTGCCGCGGGAGAGATACTCGAAGCCGCCATAGACGTTCAGCACCCAGACGCCCAGCGTCACCACGACATAGAGGATGGCAAGGACGTGCCAGATCTCGGCGAAGCGGCGGCGCGCGGTGCGCAGGACGGCCCCCTGCCCTTCCGCCTCGCGCCGGGCGGTGGCCAGCGGGTCGCCGTCGCCCGACAGCGGGTTGCCGCGCATCCAGTCGGCCACCGCGACGCGGTTCTGCAGAATCAGCACGATCGTCATGGCGGCGAGCACCACGCCCAGCAGCTTCAGCAGCGCGCCGTAGGCGCCCAGCGGCAGGCCCAGCACATAGGCGCCCTCCGCCAGGAAATATCCATAGACGGCGACCGCGATCAGGCGGCGCGACCACACGTAGCAGCGGCGCGCCCCGGCGTCGCTGGTCTGGACGATCCGCAGGTTGGGGGCATCGGGAGCGAAGGTCATCCGCACCAGGATCAGCAGCGCCTGGGTGATGACCGTGGCGTTCACCACCGCCAGCGCCACCAGCCGCACGCGCGGCGCCGGTTCGGTCACCGACAGGATGGCATAGGCGACGACGATGAAGCCGACGATCGGCGCCAGTTCCAGCACAGCACGGCCGAGCAGCATGGGAATGCGCAGCAGGGCGGAGCCGACATGGCGGGCGGCCAGCGCATTGCGCGGCCGGGCGAGCAGCCAGGCGATGCCGCGGGCGGCCACGGCGCCGATGCCGAGGATCATCGCCAGCTGGACGGCGATCTGTACCCAGCGCTCGCGCGCCATATCGTCCTGCACCTGCCGCTGAACCCAGGACAGGGCTCCGGGCAGGTCGGCGAAGACGTTGGCGACCTGCACCAGCTGGCGGCTGACGACGTCCATCCGCGCCGCCAGGAAGGCCAGCGCCCGGGCGCCCATGGTCTGCGGCAGCGCCGATTCGCCCTCCGCCTCCTTGGCCTGGGCCAGCCCGCGCTGGGCGGTGATCAGGTTGCGCAGCTGCGTGACCAACTGCGACCGGGCGTCCTGGTTCTCCAGCGTGCCGACCAGCGCCTCCAGCTGCTGCACGGTCGCCTCGTCCACCACCACCGGGGCCGCAACCGCGGGGGCGGCGGCGGGTGCCGGAGCGGGGCCGGGTACGGGCGAGGCCGCCAGAGCGGCAGGCCCCGCCCCGGCGAGCAGGGCCGCAAGCAGCAGGACGGCGAGGCCGCCGGACAGGAACAAACGCCAAGCGCGTGCGACTGGGTTTGCGGCGGGCGTTGCGGACCGGATCATCGGCAAATCACTCGGGTGGTCTCGGATATGTCGGCGGAAAACGGGCAGGCGGAAAGCAGCCGGCCGGCACCCTGGCGTGGAACTGTGGCTCCAATATGCCGGGTTTCGCGAAGTTAGTTCTCCCGCTTCCGCTTGCCAACCCGGCCGGCTGTTCCTTTTTTAAGCGGGACCCCTGCCGGACGACCCGGAAACGCAAAGGAGGACGAGCCATGAGCGATACACCCCCCAAACCGGACATGAGCACCGGATTGGAACCGGGGCGGGAAGTCGAGCAGGAGGGCGCCGTGCGCGACAAGCTGGTCGCCGTCAAGGAGCAATGGGCCCGCGACGGCCGTGCGCTGACCGGCCAAGCCGCCGACCCGGCGCGCGACCGGCTGCCGCCCGGCCAGCGTCTGGTGACCGACTGGCCGGTGTTGGACCTCGGCATCACGCCGAAGGTGACCACGGCGAACTGGACGCTGGCGGTCGACGGGCTGGTGGAGAACCCGCTGTCCTGGAACTGGCAGGATTTCCAGGCCCAGCCGCAGGAAAGCTTCGTCTCCGACATCCACTGCGTCACCACCTGGTCGCGCTACGACAACCGGTGGGAGGGCGTCGGCGCCCGCCGCCTGCTGGAACTGGTCCGGCCGAAGCCCGAGGCGCGCTTCGTCGTCTTCCATTCCTTCGACGGCTACACCACCAACGTCGCCCTGTCCGATTTCGACGACGACGGCGTGCTGCTCGCCACGACATGGGAAGGCCAGCCGATCAGCCGCGACCATGGCGGGCCGGTGCGCATCGTGCTGCCCAAGCTGTATTTCTGGAAGAGTGCGAAGTGGGTGAAGCGGATCGAGCTGCTGGCCGGCGACCGCAAAGGCTATTGGGAGGTCCGCGGCTACAACAACCACGCCGACCCGTGGCTGGAGGAGCGCTATTCCGACTGACGCCGTGAAGCGGCTCTTCCCCCAAAAGCCACTTTCACCTTGCCGACGAAACCGTTAAGGTGCGGCGCAAGTGGCCCCGTAGCTCATCAGGATAGAGCGCGAGTTTCCTAAACTTGAGGCAGCAGGTTCGAGTCCTGCCGGGGTCACCACCACCATTCCGGTTTCAGTGCGCCGCGATCAATGTGCCACGATGGCGCAGACCGTCGCCTTCGTCGCCTTTGCAAGGTCGGCGGGCGCCAGCACGATCTGCAGGCCGCGCCGGCCGCCGTTCACCACCATTTCCGGCAGCGTTTCGGCGCTCGCGTCTATGAAGGTCGGCAGCGCCTTCTTCTGGCCCAGCGGGCTGATGCCGCCGACCAGGAATCCCGTGGTCTTTTCCGCCAGCGCCGGGTCGGCGAGGTCGGCTTTCTTCGCCTTGGCCGCCGCGGCGATGGCCTTCAAATCCAGCTTGGCCGCGACCGGAATGACGGCGCAGGCCAGCGCCTTGGGCTCCAGCTGGACGATCAGGGTCTTGTAGACGATGGCGGGGCCGAGCCCGAGCGATTCGGCGGCGTGCAGGCCGATGGCGTCGGCCGACGGGTCGTACTCGTACTCCATCAGCCGGAAGGCGACGCCCGCCGCCTTCACTGCATTGACCGCCGGTGTCACCTTCGCCGCCATGCTCCACACCGCTCAAAAATAACGTGCGGCGGGAGCTTGGCAGGCGCTGCAATTGGTGTAAAGCCCTCTGGACCTCACTCCATCCCGCGCGAGGACGGGTTGCCGATCATCGTCAGGAATTCGCGACGGGTGGAGGGGTCGGTGCGGAAGGCGCCCAGCATGCGGCTGGTCACCATGGTCACGCCGGTCTTGTGCACGCCGCGGGTGGTCATGCACTGGTGCTGCGCCTCGACCACGACGGCGACGCCCTCGGGCTGAAGGACCTCGTCGATGGTGTTGGCGATCTGGGCCGTCATCTTCTCCTGGATCTGCAGGCGCTTGCCATAGGCCTCGACCAGCCGCGCCAGCTTGGAGATGCCGACGACGCGGCGGCGCGGCAGGTAGGCGACATGCGCCTTGCCGATGATCGGCACCATGTGGTGCTCGCAGTAGGACTCCACCCGGATGTCCCGCAGCACGACCATCTCGTCGTAGCCGTCGGTCTCCTCGAAGGTGCGCGACAGGATCTCCACCGGGTCGATGCCGTAGCCGGCGAAGAACTCCTCGTAGGAGCGGACGACGCGGTCGGGCGTGCCGACCAGACCCTCGCGCGCCGGATCGTCGCCGGCCCAGCGGATCAGGGTCCGCACGGCTTCCTCCGCTTCCGCGCGCGACGGACGGACGACCGCCTCCGGCAGGGGGCGGCCGGGGCCGCGAAGCACGTTGTCCACGCCCTGGGGCTTGGCGAGCGGGGTCTTGGAAGCCGTCACGGGAACATCCTTTCCGTTACTGGGAGCGCCCTGTGCAGACCGGCGGCGGCAGCCGGAGGCCGGGATCGCGCAACGCGCCCATCATGTCTAGCTCGATACGGAACCTGAGCCTCGGCGGATCAACCGGATGGCTGACAGGACGAAAGGACCCATTCTGCGAACGGAGTGGCCGCACCTGCCCCGCTTCGGTCGCCTGCGCCTTTCGGAAGCCCCAAGATGGGACGGGTCCTATGGCCTTCAAGCATGAAGCAAGGTACGAGCAGCCATGCGGCTTGTCAAAGCCAAGTGTTGAATGCCTCTGAATCCACACGCATTCTATTGTATTATTTGCCCGCCTTCGATTTCCGGGATCCCCACTGCCTGATCCCACTGCCTGATCCCACTGCCCGGATCAGTTCAGCTGCATCGGCTGGTGCGGGCTGTCGAGCGAGAAGGCGGGGATCGTCACGTCGAAGGCGCGGCCGTCCGCTCCTTCCATGCCATAGGTGCCGGCCATGATGCCGGACGGCGTGCCGAGCGGCGTGCCGCTGGTGTATTCGAAATGGTCGCCCGGCTCCAGGACCGGCTGCTCGCCGACCACGCCGGGACCCCGCACCTCCTGCACGCGGCCCATGGCGTCGGTGATGCGCCAGTGGCGGGTGCGCAGCTGCACCGTCTCGCCGCCCTCGTTCTCGATGCGGACATGATAGGCCCAGACGAAGCGGCCCTCGGCCGGGGCCGACTGGTCTTCCAGGAACACGGGCTGGACGGTGACGCGGATGTCGTTGGTGACGGCGGTGTACATGGCAGACGATCCTGGCAGACGATCCGAAGACGGCGCCAGCCGAAAAAGGGCCGGCGGCTGGGGAGTCCGGGTGGCTGGGCGGCGGTTCAGCGCAGAATAAAGTCGCCCTTCCCCACTGTCCAGAACCCGGCCGGACAATCCTCCGACATCCCTGTCCCGAGCCCGCATCGTGATTGATACAGTCATGCATCATCGCCGGGTCTCCGCGGTCTTGCGACGGGGGGGCGACGATGATATATGCGCAAGTCCCAGCAACGGCCGAAGAGCCTTGTCCATGTCTCGTTCGCACGCCCTTCGCATCCGACGACGGAGCCTCGCACCGCGCATCGCGGTTGCGGCCGTCCTTGGGTCGCGTGCGAACGCCAAAGGCACAACGGGGACCTGACACCCCCGGCCTTCCGGCGGCGGCGCGATCCGCCCTTCAGAAGCCTTCTGAGAAGACCTTCTTCCCGCCGGGAGCCCCACGCATGATCATCACCGTCGAAGAGCCGAAGCACGCCGCCGCCATCGAAGCCCTGCTGGACGCCTCGTTCGGCCCGGACCGCTTCACCAAGACCGCCTACCGGCTGCGCGACGGCGTCGACTCGATCCCCGCCCTGAACCTCGTCGCCATCGAGCATGACGAACATGGGCGCGAGGTGGTGGTGGGCACCATCCGCTACTGGCCGATCCTGGTCGGCGGAACCACCCGGTCCATCCTGCTCGGCCCCATCGCGGTCGCCGCACACCTGCAGGGCAGCGGGCTGGGCAGCAAGATGATCCGGATGAGCCTGAACAAGGCGGTGGCGCTGGGCCACAAGTCGGTGATCCTGGTCGGCGACGCCCCCTATTACGAGCGGTTCGGCTTCTCCCGCGCCCTGACGCTTGGCATGGAGATGCCGGGTCCGGTCGACATGAACCGGCTGCTGGGACTGGAACTGGTCGAGGGCGCGCTGTCGGGTGCCAGCGGCATGATCGGCAAGCCGGAACCGGCCGATGCACAGGATGCCGCCGGCGCCATGCCGATGCTGGTGCAGGCCCTCGACATGCCGGCCGGCATCCAGACGGGAGACACCCCCGTCCCTTTCAGCGCCCTGTTCAGCCGGCCGGCGGCGGAGCGAATCTGGACTGACCGCGTGCGGCGGACCGACTGGTTCTGGCGCGGCGGGCTGCAGGCCGGGGCGGCGTGACGATTCCGATCCTTGGTCCGGATTGTGGAAAGACCCTGTTTGCAAATAGGGGTGGGGCGAAGCGGGATTGACTCGATTCGCCCCACACGCGATACCATCTTTTCAGGAGCGACGCCGGACGGACGGCGTGCCGCGCGCCACGCAGCATCGTGAGCGCGCTATTCGTTTTTGTTCTGAGCGGAAGGGTGCGGGTTGACCAAGAAGCTGTTCATCAAGACCTGGGGCTGCCAGATGAACGTGTACGACTCCGCCCGGATGGCGGACGTCCTGGCACCGCTGGGCTACCAACCGGTCGATGAGCCGGACGGCGCCGACATGGTGATCCTGAACACCTGCCATATCCGCGAGAAGGCCGCCGAGAAGGTCTTCTCCGAGCTTGGCCGCCTGCGCCAGATGAAGGACCGCAAGGCGGAGGCCGAGGACGGCCGGATGATCCTGGCGGTCGCCGGCTGCGTCGCCCAGGCCGAAGGCGAGGAGATCGTCGCCCGCGCCCCCTTCGTCGACATGGTCTTCGGTCCGCAGACCTACCACACCCTGCCGGAGATGGTGGCGAAGGCCAGCCGCGCCGCCGGCAGCGTGCTGAACACCGATTTTCCGGCCGAATCCAAGTTCGACTTCCTGCCGGAGGAAGCCGGCAGCCAAGGCGTGTCCGCCTTCCTGGCCGTGCAGGAGGGTTGCGACAAGTTCTGCACCTTCTGCGTGGTGCCCTACACCCGCGGCGCCGAATTCTCCCGCCCCGCCGGCCAGATCGTTGCGGAAGCGAAACGGCTCGTCGCCGGCGGCACGCGCGAGATCAATCTGCTGGGCCAGAACGTCAACGCCTGGCACGGCGACGGGCCGGACGGCACCACCTGGGGCCTCGGCCGGCTGGTCCGCGAACTGGCGGAGATCGACGGGCTGGAGCGCATCCGCTACACCACCTCGCACCCCCGCGACATGGCCGACGACCTGATCCGCGCCCATGCCGAGGTGCCGCAGCTGATGCCCTACCTGCATCTGCCGGTGCAGGCGGGATCGGACCGTATCCTGGCGGCGATGAACCGCAAGCACACCGCCGACGACTACCGCCGTCTGGTCGACCGGCTGCGCACGGCCAAGCCCGATCTGGCGATGTCCGGCGACTTCATCGTCGGCTTCCCCGGCGAGAGCGACGCCGATTTCGCCGCGACGCTGAAGCTGGTCACCGAGATCGGCTATGCCCAGGCCTATTCCTTCAAATACAGCCCGCGCCCCGGCACCCCGGCCTCGGTCGAGGGATCCCAGGTGCCGGAAGAGGTGAAGGAGTCCCGGCTGGCGGCGCTGCATCAGCTGCTGAACGCCCAGCAGGTCGCCTTCAACCACAGCTTCGTCGGGCGCAGCGTCCCGGTGCTGTTCGACCGCGTCGGACGGCGCGACGGCCAGCTGCTGGGCCGCAGCCCCTGGATGCAGTCGGTCCATGCGGAGGCGAACGAACGGCTGCTCGGCCGTATCGTCGAGGTGCGCGTCGATGCCGCCCTCGCCAACAGCCTGGCCGGCACCGTGGTCACGGGTGAGTACATCACCGCCTCTCCCTTCCAGCCTGCCGTAACCTTGGAGGCAAGCGCTTGAACGGTCTGCCCGAACGGCGTATCGACGTTCAATTCGATGACAACCGGCTGCTGCCGATGCTGTACGGGGAGCATGATCGCCACCTCGCCCGCATCGAATCCCTTCTGGGCGTGTCGCTGATCTCGCGCGGCAACACCCTGACCATCTCCGGCCCGCCCGACGCCGCCGAGACGGCGCAGGCGGCGCTGAACGGTCTGT
This sequence comes from Azospirillum sp. INR13, assembly GCF_015390205.1. Taxonomy (NCBI): domain Bacteria; kingdom Pseudomonadati; phylum Pseudomonadota; class Alphaproteobacteria; order Rhodospirillales; family Azospirillaceae; genus Azospirillum; species Azospirillum sp. INR13. Next base: position 90,533 of record NZ_VUOI01000012.1, on the reverse strand, counting down.
ACCAGCGGCTGACCCGCGGCCAGACCATCGATGGCGGCGAGGTCGACGGCGCCGTCCGCATGGCAACCGCCGATCCCGGTTTTGCCGGTGTCGCCTCCGGAGAGGAGCCGCGTGCACCCGGTCAGCAACAGGCAACCATCACCCGTGCCGAGATCGCGCTGCGCACCCGCCGGCGCGGCCCGATCACCCCGCGCTCCCCCACCCAGGCTGCCTATCTGCAGGCTTTGGCGGAGAGCGAGCTGGTCTTCGGCCTCGGTCCGGCGGGCACAGGCAAGACCTATCTCGCCGTGGCGCAGGCGGTGGCGCTGCTGACCACCGGTCAGGTCGACCGCATCGTGCTGTCGCGCCCAGCGGTCGAGGCGGGCGAACGGCTGGGCTTCCTGCCCGGCGACCTGAAGGAGAAGGTCGATCCTTACCTGCGTCCGCTCTACGACGCGCTGCACGACATGCTGCCGGCGGAACAGGTGAAGAAGCGGCTGGAGTCCGGCGAGATCGAGATCGCGCCGCTGGCCTTCATGCGCGGCCGGACGCTGGGCAACGCCTTCGTCATCCTGGACGAGGCGCAGAACACCACGCCCATGCAGATGAAGATGTTCCTGACCCGTCTCGGCGAAGGCGGGCGGATGGTCGTCACCGGCGACATCTCGCAGATCGACCTGCCGACGGGCACCCGGTCGGGCCTGCGCGACGCGCTGGACATCCTGCGCGGGGTGGAGGGCGTGCGCTTTGTCCGCTTCACCGACGCCGACGTCGTCCGCCACCCGATGGTGGCCCGCATCATCCGCGCCTATGACCAGGCCGATGTCCGCGAAGCCGCGCGCAAGCAGGCCCGCCGCGCCAACCCCAAATCCGAGTATTCCGCACCCGAAACGATCGACCGCGAGGCCGGTATCGTTGGGGAGGAGGAATGACCAGCGCCGTCGACATCACTGTTTCACGTGAAGCCGGCGACTGGGCCGAGGACGCCGAGTGGCTGGCCGAGCGCGCGGCGCTCGCCGCCCTGGGCGCCGCCTACGACGACGAGGAAGGACCGGCCGAGCTGTCGGTCGTCCTGGCCGACGACGCGCTGGTCCACAGGCTGAACCGCGAGTATCGCGGCAAGGACAAGCCGACCAACGTGCTGTCCTTCGCCCTGACCGAAGCGGAGGAGCCGGAAGCGCAGGACGGCATGCCCGTCATGCTGGGCGACGTCATCCTGGCCTACGAAACGGTCGCCCGCGAAGCCTCCGAACAGCGGAAAAACTTCAAAGACCACATGACTCACCTTGTGATGCATGGTGTTCTGCATCTGCTGGGCTATGATCACGAGACGGACGACGAGGCCGAGGAGATGGAAGCGCTGGAAACCCGGTTGCTCGCCAGCTTCGGAATCGCCGACCCTTATGCCGCCAACCACCAACCGCCGGACCGATGAGCGAAATATCCGACAGTCGCACGCCCCGTGATGACCACGGGGCCGAAGACCATTCCCTGGGCCACCTGTTCAAGGGGTGGCTCCGCACCGTCTGGGGCGGCCGCGAGGACACATCCCTGCGCGGCACGATCGAGGAACTGATCGCAGGCCTGGACGATGCCGCCAGCGAGGACGGCGAGGATTCGCTGGGATCCGGCGAGCGGGCGCTGCTGACCAACATCCTGAAGCTGCGCGACCGCACCGTCGCCGACGTGATGGTGCCGCGCGCAGACATCATCGCGGTCGAGATCGACACGCCCTTCCCCACCCTGGTCCAGCGCGTCGCCGAGGAGGGCCATTCCCGCCTGCCGGTGTTCCGCGAGACATTGGACGACGTGGTCGGCATCATCCACATCAAGGATGTGCTGACCCTGCTGGCGAAGCAGGCGATCTCGCCGGAGGGCCTGCGCCACAGGCCGGACCTGACCGGCATCATCCGCGAGGCGAAGATCGTCGCCCCCTCCATGCATGTGCTCGACCTGCTGGTGCAGATGCGCCAGACCCGCCAGCACATGGCGCTGGTGGTGGACGAGTTCGGCGGCATCGACGGCCTCGTCACCATCGAGGATCTGGTGGAGGAGATCGTCGGCGAGATCGAGGACGAGCATGACGAGACCGCGGCGCCGCGGCTGGTCGAACGCCCCGACGGCAGCCTGATCGCCGACGCCCGCCTGCCCATCGAGGATTTCGAGCACCGCGTCGGCCCGGTCCTGTCCGAGGAGGAGCGCGAGGACATCGACACGCTCGGCGGTCTGGTCGTCTCCATCGCCGGCCGCGTCCCCGGCCTGGGCGAGCGGCTGGTCCACCCCTCGGGCCTGGAGTTCGAGATCGTCGATGCCGACTCCCGCCGCCTGAAGCGCCTGCGCGTCCACAACGTCCCGGCCAACAGCTCGGAGTTGGCGGAGACGGCCTAAGGGTCAGCATGCTGCTCTCTCCCTAACCCTCTCACGCCATCGGACGGACCTTCGGTCCGCCGAGAGCGGGAGAGGGGGCTTCCGCCGCTTCGCGATGACATCACGCCATCAAGCGTTCTACCCCCTCCACCGCTGACAAGCGGGGAGGGATGGGGCATAGGCGCTAACATGAGACTGTTGCGATAGATGGTTTGGGCGTGAGGAATTGCCCCGGGCTTTGTTTTTCCGGGATGTTTGCGACCGATCCCACCGATGCCCCCTGGCGTGCGGTTGAGACGCTGGTCCGCTCGGTCATCGACCTTGAGGCGAGCGCAGCCGAGACGGGGGCCTTCCGCCAAGCCCGCGGCGTGCCGAGCGCCGCGGTGCTTCTTCGCCTCTGTCTGGCCTCTGCGGTGTGCCGGCTGTCCTTGCGCCAGACTTGCGCCTGGGCGGCGGAGATCGGTGTGGCCCGGCTTTCCAACCCAGCCTGGGAGAAGCGCTTCCAGAACGCTGGCGCGTGGCTGGGTGAGATCGCCGGTGCGCTGTTGGCGGCGCGTGCCGCGGTGCCGCCGCGTTGGCCCGGGTACCAACTGCGCTTGGTCGATGCCACCGCGCTCAGCGTCCCTAGCGCCTCCGGCACCTCCTGGCGGCTGCACCTGAGCTACGACCTCGGGCGCGGGTGCATGTGCCAAGCCAGCCTCACCGATGGGCACGGCGGCGAACGGCTGGGCCGCTTTGCCCCGCCGCTGCCCGGCACCGTCGTGCTGGCCGACGCCGGCTACCCGCATCCACGCGAACTGCGCGGCCATCTGGCGGCGGGCGGCGACCTCATCGTGCGGACGAGTTGGGCGGCGGCGCGCCTGCTGACCCCGGCGGGCGGGCGCTTTGATCTGTTCGACGCCTTGCGGCGGCTCGACGGCCCGGCGGGAGCCTGGGATGTGGTCGTCGACGACCACCAGCCGGCGTTGCCGCCGCTGCACCTGCGCCTGGTCGCCGGGCGCAAGCCGGCGGCGGCGTGCGAACAAGCGCGCCGCCGGGTGCGCGAGACCGCCAAACGCAAGGGCAAGACGCCCGACGCGCGCTCGCTGGAGGCGGCCGACTGGGTGTTGCTGCTGACCTCGCTGCCGGCCGCCGCGTTCGATGCGGCGGCGGTGCTGGCCGCCTATCGCTTGCGCTGGCAGGTGGAACTGGCGATCAAACGCTGGAAAACCTTGCTCGCCTTGGGCGAGGTGCCGGTACGCACCCCGGCAACCGCGACCGCCTGGATCTACGCCATGCTGATCGCGGCGCTGCTCATCGAGGATAAAGTTGCCAGGGCGGCGACGCAATTCCCCCCTGGGCTGCCCGCGCATGCCGCAGGGGTTCTCCCTGTGGCGCATGTTCGCGCTCTTGGCCCACAGCCTGTGCTTGGCAGTGTTCGGGCCATTCCACTGGCCGTCGCTTGATCCACTGGCACCGTGGCTCACCCGACACATCGCCGACCCGCCCAGACGACGAAAACGCCAGACCGAAACTATACCGCATCCTTTCATAAGCGGGCCGGCATGTTAGCGCCTATGGGAGGGATGGGGAGGGGGCACCCCGCAACGACGCCCCCTTCCACAACCCAGCCACGCCCACAAGCACCTTGGCGCCCCTGCCCGGCCGCATTACCTATGGCGCCGCCTGCCCTTGCCGCTGCCGGAGTTTCCGCCTTGACCGCCACCGACACCCTGCCCGTCCCGGCCCGGCTGGGCCGCGTCTCCGCGCGGCTGTCCGCGCTGACCGGATGGCGCCGGATGACCGCCGCGATGATGCTGGGCGGGCTCGCCACGCTGGCGCTGCCACCGGCCGATCTTCTGCCGGTGCTGCTGGTGGCATTTCCCGGACTGATCTGGTTGCTGGACGGTGTCGAGACGAAGAAGGGCGCTTTCGCGGTCGGCTGGTTCTTCGGCTTCGGCCATCACCTGCTGGGCCTCTATTGGGTCAGCGCCGCGCTGTTCACCGACATCGAGCGTTTCTGGTGGGCCTTGCCGCTGTCGGCGGCCGGACTGCCGATCCTGCTGGCGATGTTCAGCGGCGGCGCCACCCTGTCATTCCACCTGCTGCGCCGCCGCGGCTTCGGCGCCGGGCTGGCGCGGCCGCTGCTGTTCGCCGCCTGCTGGTGCCTGTGGGAATGGCTGCGCGGCCATGTCTTCACCGGTTTCCCGTGGAACCTGATCGGCTATGGCTGGGTCGGGGTGCTGCCGGTGCTGCAGAGCGTGGTCGCTGTTCGGCATCTATGGCCTGACGTTGATCACGGTGCTGGCGGCCTCGCTGCCCGCCGCCCTGCCCGACCGCGACACCACGCAGCGCCGCGCCTGGGCCGGCATCGCCGCCGGGCTGGCGCTGCTGGCCGTGCTCGGCGGCTGGGGAGCCTGGAGGCTGGCGGGTGCGGTGGACGAACCGGTACCGGGGGTCAGGCTGCGGCTGGTCCAGGCAGCCATCGACCAGCGGCTGAAATGGGCTCCCGGCGAACGGGTGCAGAATTTCCAGAGCCACCTCGCCCTGTCGGCCGCCCCGCCGGCCGATCCCGCCGCCCCGCCGCCAAACGTCGTCATCTGGCCGGAGACCGCCGTCCCCTTCTTCATCGAGGACGACGCGCGCGTGCGGCAGGCGATGGCATCCGTCACCCCGTCCGGCGGGCTGCTGATCACCGGAGCGCCCCGCACCACCGTCGGCGAGGACGGCGAGCGGCGCTACTACAACGGCATGGTGGCGGTGGACGGCAGCGGCGCCGCGGTCGCCAGCTACGACAAGTTCCACCTCGTCCCCTTCGGCGAGTACATGCCGCTCCGGCAGTGGCTGCCGGTCGGCGCCATCGCCGGCAACGGGGCGGAGTTCTCCGCCGGGCCGGGACCACGCACCCTGCATCTTGCGGGCAGTGCCGCCGGTCTGCCGCCCTTCAGCCCGTTGATCTGCTACGAGAGCATCTTCCCAGGTGCCGTGGTCGACACCGCCGACCGGCCGCAATGGCTGCTGAACCTGACCAACGACGCCTGGTACGGCCGCACCGCCGGACCCCACCAGCATTTCGTCATCAATCAGGTCCGCGCGGTGGAGGAAGGGCTGCCGCTGGTCAGGGTGGCGAATACGGGAATATCCGGGGTGGTGGACGCGTACGGACGTGTGCAACAATTGCTCGGCCTGGGTGAACGAGGCTTCATCGATACCACGTTGCCGAATGCGCCATCCGGCGTCACAGCCTATGCCCGCATGGGCGACTGGATTTTCGGCATAGGGCTTCTGGGCTGTTTTCTGGCGGCGTTGGCCTCGCGATATGACCGTTGACGCAGCATTACGGGCAATTGACCCGCCATTGGCAGAACAATTTCGTGCAACCGGGTTGACCGGAGCGGACTTGACTGCATACGTGGATATGTCGTAACTAGGTTGCACAACCGCTACAGGGATAAACGAGATGCAGACTGAAACTGGGGCGCCGCGCGGGCGCCGTGCGGGTGCGGGCCGTCCGAAGACCGGAAAGCCGAATCCCATCGACGTCCATGTCGGATCCCGCGTCCGTCTCCGCCGCACGCTTCTCGGCATGAGCCAGGAAAAGCTGGGCGAGGCGATCGGCCTGACCTTCCAGCAGGTGCAGAAGTACGAACGCGGCGCCAACCGCATCGGCGCGTCGCGTCTGTTCGATCTCAGCCGCGTGCTCGACGTGCCGGTCTCCTTCTTCTTCGACGACATGCCGGCCGATGCCGCCGCCGCCCGTGTCGAGGACGACGATGAGGCGGGTGCTTCGGACGAGCGGGCCGTCGCCGCCTACGAGCCCGATCCGATGGCCAAGCGCGAGACGCTGGAACTGGTCCGCGCCTATTACAAGATCAGCGACCCGTCGGTGCGCAAGCGCCTGTTCGAGTTGACGAAAGCGGTCGCCAGCGCCGCCGTCGCGGAAGCGGCCGAGTAACTCCTGCCGGTTGATGCACGGCATGCGATACCCACCGAAAGGGGATGGTGCGGCGCGCCCGCGCTCCCCCTTCGTGTGGCGTGTGCGCTGATTGGTCCGATCCCTTACCGCTGGTAGTCTTCTTGACCGCGGGTGAATTCCTTGTCAAAACCGGCTTTGGACCGGTGTCTGCGGCCGCTGTAACCGGTCTGCCGTTTCGGCTCATGAAATAGCGTGCCGCCGAATGCCGAGGTTTCCCGTGGCAAAGCTCAACTACGTCTTCACCAGCGAGTCCGTGTCGGAAGGTCATCCCGACAAGGTCTGCGACCGCATTTCCGACGCCATCGTCGATCTTTATCTTTCGCACGACCCGCAGGCCCGCGTGGCCGTCGAGACGCTTGCGACCACCAAACCAGGTCGTTCTGGCCGGCGAAGTCCGCGGCCCCGACAGCATCAAGGCCGACCAGCTGGTCGAGGTCGCCCGCGCCGCGGTGAAGGACATCGGTTACGAGCAGGACGGCTTCCATTGGGAGAAGATGGACGTCAAGTGCTTCGTCCACTCCCAGTCCGCCGACATCGCGGTCGGCGTCGACGCCGCCGGCAACAAGGACGAGGGTGCCGGCGACCAGGGCATCATGTTCGGCTATGCCTGCCGCGAGACCCCGGCCCTGATGCCGGCGCCGATCTATTACAGCCACGCCATCCTGAAGTCGCTGGCCGAGGCACGCCATTCCGGCGCCGCCCCGCAGCTGGGCCCGGACGCCAAGAGCCAGGTCACCCTGCAGTACATCGACGGCAAGCCGATGCGGGCCACCGCCATCGTGCTGTCGACCCAGCACGCCGAGGGGCTGGAGCAGGACGCCGTGCGTGAGATCGTCCTGCCGCACATCGTCAACTGCCTGCCGGAAGGCTGGATGTGCGACGATAAGAACCTGTACGTCAACCCGACCGGCCGTTTCGTCATCGGCGGCCCGGACGGTGACGCCGGCCTGACCGGCCGCAAGATCATCGTCGACACCTACGGCGGCGCGGCCCCGCACGGCGGCGGCGCCTTCTCCGGCAAGGATCCGACGAAGGTCGACCGCTCGGCCGCCTATGCCGCCCGCTATCTCGCCAAGAACGTCGTCGCGGCGGAACTGGCGGAGAAGTGCACGATCCAGGTCTCCTACGCCATCGGCGTGTCGAAGCCGCTGTCGGTCTATGTCGACACCCACGGCACCGGCAACGTCGACGAGGACCGTCTGTCCGACATCCTGCAGCAGCTGGTGGACCTGTCCCCGCGCGGCATCCGCACGCATCTGGGCCTGAACAAGCCGATCTACGCCCGCACCGCCGCCTACGGCCATTTCGGCCGCGAGCCGGAGGTCGACGGCGGCTTCTCGTGGGAGAAGACCGATCTGGTCGGCGACCTGCGGAACGCCTTCCTCTAAGGCGCCTTCGCGGCATAGTATCCGCAGCCGATGCGGAAAAGACGGCAGGGGCTGGAAACGGCCCCTGCTTTCTTTTGCGCTTTCCTCATTTCCATGCAGCGTTCCGACATGACCGACGACAGCACCTCCGGTTCCCTTTCCGAAAGCTCCAACCGCCTGTTCGGGCGCCGCAAGGGCCGGCCGTTGCGCAAACGCCGGACGGAGCTGATCGACGTCCTGCTGCCGCAGCTTCAGATCGCGCTGCCCAAGCCCGGCGACAGCCTGGATCCCGCCGGGCTGTTCGATACACCCAAGCGCGAGGTCTGGCTGGAGGTCGGGTTCGGCATGGGCCATCACCTGGCCTGGCAGGCCGGACACAATCCGGATGTCGGTTTCATCGGTGCCGAACCCTTCATCAACGGCATCGCCGGCCTGCTGGGCATGGTCGAGGACGAGACCTTGAGCAATGTCCGCATCCAGCCCGACGATGCCCGACCGCTGCTGGACGCCCTGCCCGACGCCTCGATCGGCCGCGCCTTCGTGCTGTTCGCCGACCCATGGCCGAAGAAGCGTCACGCCGACCGCCGCTTCATCGGACCGGAGAACCTGCCGCGGCTGGCCCGCGTGCTGAAGGACGGCGCGGAGCTGCGCCTGGCCAGCGACGACATGGGTCTGGTGCGCTGGATGCTTGAACACACGGTCAGGCATCCCGATTTCGAATGGACGGCGCGACGCCCGTCGGACTGGCGCGTCCGGCCCGACGACTGGCCGGCGACCCGGTACGAGGAAAAGGCCATCGCTGCCGGCCGCAAGCCGGTCTTCATGCGGTTCGTCCGTCGCCCGCGAAGCTGACGCATACCCGTTCCGCTTGAGAATCCGACCGGCAAAGCCGATCAGGCCGGAAAAGGCTTGCGGCATCGGGCGGAATGACTATATTCACCCTCTGAGAACCCATACGGATTGGCGGCCCGGGCAACCGGGCCGGCGAGACGCTTTGCGGGTGGGCTTTTGCCCACTTATTTTTTTATCAGCGTGTGGAAACGCGCGCTTTTTGAACCTTCTGTTGTGGAAACCTCGTCCGGTTCGATCCCGGCCGCAGGCTTTGGGTCAGGTGGAATGGACGCTACAGGTCGCATCGAACAGATCATCACGCCGTCGGTCGAAGCCATGGGCTATGAGGTCGTGCGCGTTCAGATCTCAGGCGGCCAGCGGTCGATTCTCCAGATCATGGCGGAGCGCGCCGACGGCGCGCCCATGACTGTCGAGGATTGCGCCGACATCAGCCGCTCCGTCTCGGCCCTGCTGGACGTGGAAGACCCGATTCGCGAAGCCTACACGCTGGAGGTCAGTTCGCCCGGCATCGACCGGCCCCTGACCCGCCTCAAGGATTTCGAGCGCTTCGCCGGCTTCGAAGCCCGGCTGGAGAGCCGCATGGCCATCGACGGCCGCAAGCGTTTCAAAGGCATGCTGAAGGGCGTCGAGGACGGCCTCGTGTGCGTCGACACCGAACAGGGACCGGCCCGGCTGGAGTTCGACAACATCCTGCGCGCCAAGCTGGTGCTGACGGACGAGTTGATCCGCGCCAGCCAGGAGCAGCAGGAGGGCCCGCAGAACTGACGGCCCGGGTCCGCCAAGGACACGCCGACAGGATGCCCGCCCCCGAAAGCCGAACCGACATCCCGCCGAACCGACCGGACATCACGCAAGACCGGCATCACACAAGACCGAGCCAGGAAGTGTAACGGATGGAATTGCTGCAAGTCGCTGACGCGGTCGCCCGCGAAAAGAACATCGACCGGGACGAAGTCCTGGAGGCGATGGAGCAGGCGATTCAGAAGGCCGGCCGCTCCAAGTACGGCCACGAGCACGACATCCGCGCCCGGATCGACCGCAAGACCGGCGACATCCATCTGACCCGCCACCTGGAGGTGGTCGAGACGGTGGAGAACGAGGCCACGCAGGTCACACTGCCCTACGCCCAGCGCCGCAAGCCCGGCGCCAAGATCGGCGATTTCCTGGTCGACCCGCTGCCGCCGATCGATTTCGGCCGCATCGCCGCCCAGACCGCCAAGCAGGTGATCGTGCAGAAGGTGCGCGACGCCGAGCGCAAGCGCCAGTTCAACGAGTACAAGGATCGCAACGGCGAGATCGTCAACGGTCTGGTCAAGCGCGTGGAATACGGCAACGTCACCGTCGACCTGGGTCGCGCCGAAGCGATCCTGCGCCGCGACGAGCTGTTGCCGCGCGAGCATTTCAAGAACGGCGACCGTGTGCGCGCCTATATCTACGACGTCCGCGAGGAACCGCGCGGGCCGCAGATCTTCCTGTCGCGCACGCATCCCATGTTCATGGCGAAGCTGTTCGCCCAGGAAGTGCCGGAAATCTACGACGGCATCATCGAGATCCGGGCGGTCGCCCGTGATCCGGGAAGCCGTGCGAAGATCGCCGTCCACAGCAACGACAGCTCCATCGACCCGGTCGGCGCCTGCGTCGGCATGCGCGGCAGCCGAGTCCAGGCGGTCGTCGGCGAGCTGCAGGGCGAGAAGATCGACATCATCCCGTGGTCGGGCGAGGCGGCGACCTTCGTCGTCAACGCGCTCGCCCCGGCCGAGGTCGCCAAGGTCGTGCTCGACGACGACAACCGCCGCATCGAGGTGGTGGTGCCCGACGACCAGCTGTCGCTGGCCATCGGCCGCCGCGGCCAGAATGTGCGCCTCGCCTCGATGCTGACCGGCTGGGACATCGACATCCTCACCGAACAGGAGGAGTCGGAGCGCCGGTCGGAGGAAATCCACAGCCGTTCGGCCCTGTTCATGAAGGCGCTGGACGTCGACGACGTGATCGCCCACCTGTTGGTTGCCGAAGGCTTCACCTCTGTCGAGGAGATCGCCTTCGTCGAGACCGAGGAGCTGGCGGAGATCGAAGGCTTCGACGAGTCGGTTGCCGACGAGCTGAAGCAGCGCGCCCTCGCCTTCCTGGAAGTGCAGGACGAGCAGGCGAACGAACGCCGTCTGGAACTGGGCGTCGAGGACATCGTCGCCGAGCTGACCGGCTTCACCGCCACACAGCTGGTGAAGCTGGGCGAGAACGGCGTGAAGACGCTGGACGATCTGGCCGATCTGGCCGGTGACGAGCTGGTCGAGATCCTGTCCAAGGACGGCGCCAAGGACGCGCCCTCGGAGGAAGAGGCGAACGCGATCATCATGGCCGCGCGCGCCCACTGGTTTGAGGGTGAGGAACAGGACGGCGCCGCCGCGGCCCCTGCGGCAGATGGCAGCGCCGGTGGTCAGGGCGCGCAGGCCTGACCGGCAGCAATGCCGGTTGGAACTGCGCCCGACAGGAACGATTATTCGGGACCGCGCGAGCGGATGACGATCGGATGACCGAACGGAACGACGAACGGACACCGACCGCCGCCGCGGATGCGGTGCCGGAACAGGAATTGGCACAGGACGAAGGTGCCGGGACGGACCGCCTGCCGGCCGACGACGAGAAGGGGCCTCTGCGCCGCTGCATCGCGTCGGGCACGGTCGGGCCGAAGGAGAGCATGATCCGCTTCGTGATCGGCCCCGACGGCGAGGTGGTTCCCGACCTGGAGGAACGTCTGCCCGGCCGCGGCCTTTGGGTCACGGCCGACCGGGATGCCCTGGCGAAGGCCATGGGCAAATCCGTTTTCGCCAAAGCGGCCCGTCGGGCGGTGAAAGTACCGCCCGATCTGGCCGAGAGGCTGGAACGGCTGCTGGAACGGCGTTGTCTGCACGCGTTGGGCCTTGCCCGCCGTGCCGGGCACGTTTTGGCGGGGTACGAGAAGGTGCGCGAGGCGTTGAAGGCCAACCAGGTCGGCCGTGCGGGTCCCCCGCCGGCCCTGCTGGTGGAAGCCGCGGACGGCTCGCTGGACCAGCGCGGCAAGGTGACGGCGCTCGCGCCGTCGCTGCCGGTGATCGATCTGTTCGAGTCCTCGGCCTTGGCCGCGGCGCTGGGACGCGATCACGCGGTGCATGCCGTGGTGGCGCGAGGCAGGCTGGCCGCTGGGCTGGTCCGCGAAGCGGCACGCTTGAGGGGGCTGAAAGGTCCCCGGAGGCACCTGGACCTGAAAGATCCCCCAGGGGATCGGGATGCGCACCAGGATTCTGATAAGGGCTCGGGAGTCGGCGATACGGCCGGCCGGCCTGCGATGTAACGTCTGACCACTCGGGAACCGATGACCGATAGCAACGACCAGGACCAGAAGAAAGTCTTGCACCTAACCGGCGCCAGCAAAGGAAAGCTGGAGTCGAAGAAGCCGGTCGAGACCCAGGTCCGGCAGAGCTTCTCCCATGGCCGGTCAAAAGCGGTGACCGTAGAGGTCAAGCGCAAGCGTCATGTTGAAAAGGGCGCCGTGCCCGGCGTTGCCGACGGCGGCGCCGCTGCGCGTCAAGCTGCCCAGGGCCTGCCCATGCGCGGCGCGCAGGGCCAGCGGCCCCGCGGCGGCGGCGCCCCTGCCGGGCGCCAACTGACCCGCGAGGAGCTGGATTCCCGCCTGCGTGCGCTCCGTGGCGCCGCGGCGTTCGAAGAGCAGCGCCGGATCGAGGCCGAGGAAGAAGCGGTCCGCGCGGAAGCGCGCGCCGCCGAGGCCGCCGCCCGTGCCGCCGAAGAGGCAACCGCCGCTCCTGCCGCCGCATCCGATACCGCTGCCGCTCCGACCGTCTCCGACGCTCCGGCCCAGGCCGAGCCGGAAATGCCGCCGATCATCCTGGACGCCGACACCTTGCGCCAGCGCGAGCTGGACGAGATGCGCGCCATCCAGGAGGAAGAGCGCAAGATCGCCGCAGAGGCCGAACGCCGCCGCAAGGAGGAAGAGGCCAAGCGCAAGGAAGCCGAGGAGGCCAAGCGCCGCGATGCCGAACCGGCGGTCCGCCGCGACGGTGGCCGCGACGGTGGCCGCGATGGCGCCGCCCGTGACGGTGCCCGTCCGGCCGGTGCCCGTCCCGCCGGCGATCAGCGCCCCGGCGGTGCCTCCGCGCGTCCTGCCGGCGACGCCGCTCCCGGCCGTACCCTGCCGGGCGTCGGCGCTCCGCCGGCCCGCGCCGAGGAAGAGGACGACAACCGCCGCAAGGGCGGTCGTGGCGGCGCCCCGGCCAAGGCCGCTCCGGCCCGTCCGGCCGCCAAGGCTCCCGCCGGTGCCGACCGCCGCAAGGGTACCAAGCTGACCGTCTCGCAGGCGCTCAGCGACGACGGCAGCGACCGCACCCGGTCGCTGGCCGCCGTCCGCCGTGCCCGCGAGCGTGAACGCCTGCGCCAGATGAGCCGCCAGGAGACGGCCAAAGTCACCCGCGACGTCGTGCTGCCGGAAGTCATCACCGTCCAGGAGCTGGCCAACCGCATGGCCGAGCGTGGCGCCGACGTCATCAAGGCGCTGATGCGCATGGGCGTGATGGCGACCATCAACCAGACCATCGACGCCGACACCGCCGAGCTGCTGATCACCGAGTTCGGCCACCGCGTCCGCCGCGTGTCGGAGTCCGACGTCGAGATCGGCCTGCGTGCCACCGAGGAAGAGGGTGCCGTCCTGGTCCCGCGTCCTCCGGTCGTCACGATCATGGGCCACGTCGACCACGGCAAGACCTCGCTGCTCGACGCGCTGCGCCAGACCGACGTGGTGTCGGGCGAGGCCGGCGGCATCACCCAGCACATCGGCGCCTATCAGGTGCAGCTGGAGTCGGGTGCGAAGATCACCTTCATCGACACGCCGGGTCACGCCGCCTTCACCGAGATGCGTGCCCGCGGCGCCAACGTCACCGACGTGGTCGTGCTGGTGGTGGCCGCCAATGACGGCGTCATGCCGCAGACGATCGAAGCCATCCGCCACGCCAAGGCGGCCAAGGTTCCGATCATCGTCGCCATCAACAAGTGCGACCTGCCCGATGCCAAGCCGGAGCGCGTCCGTCAGGAACTGCTCCAGCACGAGCTGGTGGTCGAGGAGATGGGCGGCGACGTTCTCGACGTCGAAGTGTCGGCCAAGGCCAAGCGCAACCTGAACAAGCTGGAAGAGGCGATCCTCCTCCAGGCCGAAATCCTGGAGCTGCGGGCCAACCCCGAGCGCGCCGCAGAAGGCGTCGTCATCGAGGCGAAGCTGGAGCGTGGCCGTGGTTCGGTCGCCACCGTGCTGGTCCAGCGCGGCACGCTGAAGGTCGGCGACGTGTTCGTGACCGGTGCCGAATGGGGCCGCGTCCGTGCGCTGATCAACGACCGCGGCCAGAACGTCAACGAGGCGGCCCCGGCCGTCCCCGTCGAGGTCCTGGGCCTGAACGGCACGCCGATGGCCGGCGACGACTTCACCGTCGTCGAGTCCGAAGCCCGTGCCCGCGAGATCGCCGAGTTCCGCCAGCGCAAGAAGCGCGAAGCGGTGGTGGCGGCGTCGGCCCGCGGTTCGCTGCAGGACATGTTCAGCCGCATCCAGGCCGGCGAGGCCAAGGAACTGCCGGTCGTCATCAAGGGCGACGTGCAGGGCTCGATCGAAGCCATCGCCAGCTCGCTGGAGAAGCTCACGGCCGAGAACACCGAGGTCAAGGTCCGCGTCCTGCACAACTCGGTCGGTGCGATCAACGAGTCCGACATCACGCTGGCCAATGCGTCCAACGCGATGATCATCGGCTTCAACGTCCGCGCCAACCCGCAGGCCCGCGACCTCGCCAAGCGCGACGGCGTCGAAATCCGCTACTACTCGATCATCTACAACGTGATCGACGACGTGAAGGCGGCGCTGACCGGTCTCTTGTCTCCGACGCTGCGGGAACGCTTCATCGGCTACGCGACCATCCGCGAGGTGTTCAACATCACGAAGGTCGGCAAGGTCGCCGGTTGTATGGTCACGCAGGGTGTCGTCAAGCGCGGCGCCGGCGTCCGCCTGCTGCGCGACAACGTCGTCATTCACGAAGGCACGCTCAAGACGCTCAAGCGCTTCAAGGACGAAGTCAAGGAAGTGCGCGAGGGTTACGAGTGCGGCATGGCCTTCGAGAATTACGACAACATCCAGGCCGGCGATCAGATCGAAGCCTTCGAGATCGAGGAAATCGCTCGCGAGCTGTAAATCCGACGAACCGCCCGGCCCCTTCCGGCCCATCTTACGATGGATCACCGGAGCGGGCCGGGCGGTTCGTTTTCCAGACGAGAGGTGAAGCCTACCTGGAGGTGACGCAATGGATCGTATTCCACTGTCCAAAGCCGACGGGCACATGGCCGAACTGATCGACCGCGTGGAGAATGGCGAAGAGATCGTCATCCTTCGCGACGGGAAGCCAGCGGTGAAGCTGGTGCTTGTCGTCGAAAACGCGCAGTCCGAAGGCGTTCCGACCGGCAAGCCGCCAATACGGTTCGGCTTCGCCAAGGGCCGGATCCGGATCGCCGATGATTTCGACGCTCCGCTGCCGGACGATCTGTTGAAGAGTTTCTACGGTCTCGCTCCGGATGAGGAGTGGCCGGACCAGTGGAAAGGAATGCCGGGGTGAAGCTGCTGCTCGACAGCCATGTGCTGCTGTGGCTGGCCACCGACGACCCGAAGCTCGGCCCTGCCGTCCGGACGGTGATTGCCGACGGCTCCAGCACCGTTCTGGCGAGCATCGCATCGCTCTGGGAACTCACCATCAAGGTTGGTCTCGGAAAGTTGACGTTGCCCAGCGGGTTCCATCGCCTTCTGGTCGAAAACGGACTGACGATCCTTGCCATAGATGTCCGTCACATCGAGAGGTTGGACAGCCTGCCCCGGCACCATGGCGATCCCTTCGACCGGATGCTGATCGCACAGGCGCAGGCGGATGGCTTGACGCTGGTGAGTGCCGACCGAACCATAAGACTTTACGACGTGCCCGTTCTCTGGTCCTGACCGCCGTCGGACCGCACGGGTAGCAGACATCGACGAAAGACACGTATCATGGCCAGCAAGAAGCGCGGCGCGTTCACCGCCGGCAAGCCCCCGTCCCAACGGCAACTGCGCGTCGGCGAGGAGTTGCGCCACGCCCTTGCCGACCTGTTCCGCCGCGGTGACTTCCACGATCCGGAGCTGGCCTCGCTGAACGTCACGGTCACCGAGGTGAGGATCAGCCCCGACCTGTCCAACGCCACCGTCTTCTATTCGACGCTGGGCGGCGAGCGGATGGAGGAGGCCCAGGTCGCCCTGAAGCGGGCCGCCGCCTTCCTGCGCGGACAGGTCGCGCGCATGGTCAACCTGCGCCACGCCCCGACGCTGAGCTTCGAAGGCGACACCTCGTTCGACTACGCCCACCGCATCGACAGCATCCTGCACAGCCCGGAGGTCGCCCGCGACCTGAGCGGACATCCGCTGGGCCGCGTCAACGGCGACGACGACCATGACGAGGATGAGGACGACTCCTGGGACGAGGATGAGGATGATCTCGGCCCCGACGAGGCGGACCCCGATGAGTCTGACGAGGACGACGACCGCGCCATGCTCGACGACGAGGAAAAAGGCGAGGAAAAGGGCGAAAGCGACGACGAGAGCCGGGGTGAGAGCCGGGGCGGCCGTCGTGGCTCGTAAGCGGAAGGGCACGCCGATCCATGGCTGGGTCGTGCTGGACAAGCCGGAAGGCATGACCTCCACCCAGGCACTGTCGAAGGTGCGCCGCCTGCTGAATGCCGAGAAGGCCGGGCATGGCGGCACCCTGGACCCGCTGGCGACCGGCATCCTGCCGATCGCGTTGGGCGAGGCGACCAAGACCGTCTCCTACGCCATGGATGGCGCCAAGACCTACCGTTTCTCCATTCGTTGGGGCGAGCGGACGACCACCGACGACCGCGAGGGCGCGGTGATCGACCGCTCCGACCACCGGCCAACGACCGAGGCGATCCGCGCCGCCCTGCCCGCCTTCCTGGGCGAGATCCAGCAGGTGCCGCCACAATTCTGCGCCATCAAGATCGACGGCGAGCGTGCCTACGACATCGCGCGCGAAGGCGACGCGGTCGATCTCGCCGCCCGCACCGTGCGCATCGACCGCTTCGAACTGGTCGAGGAACCCGACACCGACCATGCGGTGTTCGAGGTGGATTGCGGCAAGGGCACCTATGTCCGCTCGCTGGCCCGCGACCTGGCGGAAGCGCTGGGAACGGTCGGCCATGTCGGGCTTCTGCGTCGTTTGCGCGTCGGGTCCTTCACGCTGGACCGCGCGATTTCCCTGGACGAACTGGCCGCCATGGAGCAAGGTGCGGCCGTCGAACGACTTCTGTTGCCGATCGAGACCGCGCTGGACGACATCCCGGCGCTGGCCCTGACGGAAGCGGAAGCGCACCGACTGAGGCACGGCCAGACGGTGGCTCTCCTCACCCGGCAGGATCGTGACCGCCTGATGGCGGTTCAGGGTGCTGACGGTGGGGATGGCACCGTTATTGCGCTTTTCGGCGGAACGCCGGTGGCGTTGGCCCGTGTCGAGGGGGCGGAGGTCCGTCCGGTGCGCGTGCTCAACCTCACGTGATTTAGGAGACCCCGATGTCGATTACGCCCGAGCGCAAGCAAGAGCTGATCAAGGAATATTCGCGCGGTGAGGCCGACACCGGCTCGCCCGAGGTTCAGGTGTCGATCCTGACGGAGCGCATCAGCAACCTGACCGAACACCTGAAGAGCCACAAGAAGGACTTCCACTCCCGCCGTGGTCTGCTGGTGATGGTCGGCCAGCGCCGCCGTCTGCTCGACTACCTGAAGAAGAAGGATCAGTCGCGCTACGCCGCTCTGATCGAGCGTCTGGGCCTGCGCCGCTGACAGCTGCGCCGTCCCGCTGACGGGTTCGGGTTCCCCTGGCCGGCCACCGGCCGGGGGTTTCCCCGGAAGTCCGGCGGGAACACAGAAGTCGAGCACCGAAGCCGTCGTCCACCTGTATCGTTCCGGAACACCTCATTGGTTATTGGCAATAGAAACTCGATCTTGAGCGTTTCGTGATGGACAGGCCGGCCCGATCATTCGGGGACCGGCCTTTTTTGCATCCACGGCACCTCTATCTTGATTCGTTCATTCCTGTTGTCGAACACCATATCTCCAGTTTTCTCGCGGGGTCCTACGACCGATGGCCCCGGCCTTGGGCGGCAATCCGGCCGTTGCAGGGTGTCGGATGGAAGGAAAGAATCGATGTTTACTGTTCATCGCAAGGAAATCGAATGGGGCGGGCGCAAGCTGGTCCTGGAAACGGGCAAGATCGCCCGTCAGGCCAACGGCGCGGTTCTGGTCACCTATGGTGACACCACCGTCCTGTGCACCGCCGTCGCCGCCAAGGCGCCGAAGCCGGGCGTCGATTTCTTCCCGCTGACCGTCAATTACCAGGAAAAGGCCTTCGCGGCCGGCAAGATCCCCGGTGGCTTCTTCAAGCGCGAAGGCCGTCCGACCGAGAAGGAAACGCTGGTCAGCCGCCTGATCGACCGTCCGATCCGTCCGCTGTTCGCCGATGGCTTCCGCAACGAGACGCAGGTCGTCTGCACCGTGCTGAGCCATGATCTGGAGAACGATCCGGACATCGTGGCGATGGTCGGCGCCTCGGCCGCGCTGACGATCTCCGGCATCCCGTTCCTGGGTCCGATCGGCGCCGCCCGCGTCGGTTACAAGAACGGCCAGTATGTGCTGAACCCGACCATGGACGAGGTCGAGGACAGCGACCTGGATCTGGTCGTCGCCGGCACCGTCGAAGGCGTGCTGATGGTCGAATCGGAAGCCAAGGAGCTGACCGAAGAGGTCATGCTGGGCGCCGTCATGTTCGGCCACACCAACTTCCAGCCGGTGATCGAGATGATCATCGACCTGGCCGAGGAAGCCGCCAAGGAGCCGTGGGATCTGCCGGAGCCGGCCTACGACCGCAAGGCCCTGAAGGCCCGCCTGCGCGAGACCGTCGGGTCGGATGTCGAGGCTGCCTACACCGAGACGGTCAAGCAGAGCCGCTACGAGAAGGTCGGCGCCGCCAAGGCGAAGGCGCTCGAGACGCTGGCCGAGGAATTCGACGCCCAGTCGATCGGTTTCGAGTTCAAGGAGCTGGAGGCCGACATCCTGCGCGGCGCCGTCCTGAAGACCGGCCGCCGCATCGACGGCCGCGACACCAAGACCGTGCGTCCGATCGTGTCGGAAGTCGGTATCCTGCCGCGCGCCCATGGTTCGGCCCTGTTCACCCGCGGCGAGACCCAGGCGCTGGTCGTCACCACGCTGGGCACCAGCCAGGACGAGCAGATCATCGACGCGCTCGAAGGCGAGTACCGCGAGCACTTCATGCTGCACTACAACTTCCCCCCGTACTCGGTGGGTGAAGCCGGCCGCATGGGCAGCCCCGGCCGCCGCGAGATCGGCCACGGCAAGCTGGCGTGGCGCGCCATCCACCCGCTGCTGCCGAAGAAGGAAGACTTCCCCTACACGCTGCGCGTCGTGTCGGAAGTCACGGAGTCCAACGGCTCCTCCTCGATGGCCACCGTCTGCGGCACCTCGCTGTCGCTGATGGACGCCGGCGCGCCGCTGGCCCGTCCGGTCGCCGGCATCGCCATGGGCCTGATCAAGGAAGACCACGGCTTTGCCGTCCTGTCGGACATCCTGGGTGACGAAGACCACCTGGGCGACATGGACTTCAAGGTCGCCGGCACCGAGGTCGGCGTCACCGCCCTGCAGATGGACATCAAGATCACCTCGATCACCGAGGAGATCATGAAGATCGCGCTGGGCCAAGCCAAGGACGGCCGCCTGCACATCCTGGGCGAGATGTCGAAGGCGCTGACCGGCGCCCGCGAAGGCGTCAACGAGAACGCCCCGCGCATCACCGTGATCAACATCCCGAAGGAGAAGATCCGCGACGTGATCGGCTCCGGCGGCAAGGTGATCCGCGAGATCGTCGAGCAGACCGGCGCCAAGATCGACATCGACGACGACGGCACCGTCAAGGTCTCGGCCGTGGACCAGAAGAAGTCGGACGCCGCCATCGAGTGGATCAAGGGCATCGTCGCCGAGCCGGAGATGAACGTCGTCTACACCGGCAAGGTCGTGAAGGTCGTCGATTTCGGCGCCTTCGTGAACTTCCTGGGCTCGCGCGACGGCCTCGTCCACATCTCCGAACTGGCGCAGCAGCGCGTCGGCAAGGTGTCGGACGTCGTGTCGCAGGGTGACTCGGTGAAGGTCAAGGTCATCGGCTTCGACGACCGCGGCAAGGTCAAGCTGTCGATGAAGCAGGTCGATCAGGCCACCGGCGAAGACCTGACCAAAAAGGCGGAGTGATCCGTCGATAAGGTTCGGGTACGCCGGGCAACCGCCCGATGAAGCCTGCCGTGAAGAGGGGCGCTTCCCATCGGGGAGCGCCCCTTGTCATTATGCCCGCGGCATGACCGTCCTGCAGCAGCCGACCGCGATGGATTTCGGTCATACCCTTCCGTTTCGGCCTGCTGCCGGGCGGCCATACTGGCGGGGATGCGGGAGGAGTTGAGGGCCTGACCGAAAAAAGATCCGGCGGCGGGCTGGGATGAAAAGCCCCTTCCCAGGCGTCTATACAGCCAATGAAGCGAGTGCCCCCAGGGGCTTGGGACCTCTCATACCTTGGTGTCAGAGTACGAACGAATGGCTGTTCCTCCTGACCGAGATCAAGGCGAAACCCCTCGCAGTCCGCCATACATGCGCTTATATCGTCCGCAAGCCTGACCAAGGTCACCTGTACCGGGGCTATCGTTCTATGCATCGCTTCGCCAATCCCGCCCGTTTCCTGCGCCTGTCGGCCGTGCTTCTGCCGTGGTGCGCAGGGGCGACCGTGATCCTGACGATCCTCGGGCTGTGGCTCAGCCTGTTCGGCTCGCCGCCGGACTATCAGCAGGGCGAGACGGTGCGGATCATGTACATCCATGTGCCCGCCGCCTGGATGAGCCTGTTCGTCTACACCAACATGGCCGTCGCCGCGGCGGCGGGTCTGGTGTGGAAGCACCCGCTGGCCGACCTGTTCGCCAAGGCCGCCGCCCCCATCGGTGCCGGCTTCACCTTCGTGTGCCTGGTGACCGGATCGCTATGGGGTGCGCCGATGTGGGGCACCTGGTGGGTGTGGGACGCCCGGCTGACCAGCGTGCTGATCCTGTTCTTCCTGTATCTGGGCTACATGGCCCTGGTGAACGCCTTCGACGATCCTCAGCGCGGCATGAAGGCCGGCAACGTCCTGCTGCTGGTCGGCATCGTCAACGTGCCGATCATCAAGTTCTCGGTCGATTGGTGGAACACGCTGCACCAGCCCGCCAGCGTCGTGCGCATGGGCGGCCCCAGCATCGACCCCACCATGCTGACGCCGCTTCTGGTGATGGCCGGTGCCTTCACCGCCTATTTCCTGTCGGTGGTCCTGCTGCGCGTGCGCACGGAGATCGCCCAGCGCAAGATACAGACGCTGAGGCTTTCGGTTGCCGGCGACGGCGCCGTGACGGACGGAATGCAGGGATAAGGGACGCAGGGAAAGACGATGAACGAATTTCTCCACATGGGCGGGTACGCCGCCTACGTCTGGCCGGCCTACGGCATCGCCACCCTTGTCCTGCTGGCCTGCTGGTCGCCACCTGGAAGGGGCTGCGCAACGCCGAAGCGACGCTGAAGGCGCTGGAAAGCGCCCGCCCGGCCCGCCGCCGCACCCGCAACGCCGGCCGCAAGCCGGCCGATCAGAACGCCGGAACACCGGCGGAAGCGAGCGAAGGATGACCCGCAAGAAACGCCGCCTCTACATGCTGGGCCTCGCCCTCCTGGGGCTGGGCTCGGCGACCGCCCTGGCGCTGACCGCCTTCCAGGACAACATCGTCTTCTTCTACAGCCCGACCCAGCTGCAGACGCAGCAGGTCGGCGACCGCAATTTCCGCCTGGGCGGGCTGGTCGAGGAAGGCAGCGTGCAGAAGACGCCGGACGGTCTCACCACCTCCTTCCGCGTCACCGACACCGCCCACACCATCGACGTCCGCTATCGCGGCCAGCTGCCCGACCTGTTCCGGGAGGGCCAGGGCGTGGTGGCCGAGGGCAAGCTGACCGGCGGCGTCTTCGTCGCGCGCGAGGTGCTGGCCAAGCATGACGAGAACTACATGCCGCCCGAGGTGTCGGAGGCGCTGAAGCAGGCCGGGGTCTACAAGAACCCGGCGGAGTCCGAGACGAAGACCGCGAAGAAGGAGTAGCGGGACCGTGATCCCCGAACTCGGCCATTACGCGCTGGTGCTGGCGCTGTTCGTCGCGCTGGTGCAGTCGGTGCCGCCGCTGGTCGGCGCCGCCACCCGCAACGGTGCCTGGATGAACGTCGCGGTGCCCGCGGCCATCACCCAGATGCTGCTGGTGCTGGTTGCCTATGCCGCCCTGACCTGGGCACATGTGGTGTCCGATTTCAGCGTGCTGAACGTGGTGCAGAACAGCCACTCGGCCAAGCCGATGCTCTACAAGGTGTCGGGCGTCTGGGGCAACCACGAGGGCTCGATGATGCTGTGGATCGTCATGCTGACGGTCTTCGGCGCCGCCGTGGCCATGTTCGGGCGCAACCTGCCGCCGACCTTGAAAGCACGCGTGCTGGCGGTCCAGGGCCTGATCGGGATCGGCTTCCTGCTGTTCATCCTGGCGACGTCCAACCCTTCATCCGCGTGGTCCCGGCGCCGATCGACGGCAACGACCTGAACCCGCTGCTGCAGGACCCCGGCCTCGCCTTTCACCCGCCCTTCCTCTATGCCGGCTATGTCGGCTTCTCCATGGCCTTCTCCTTCGCCGTGGCCGCCCTGATCGAGGGGCGGGTCGATCCCGCCTGGGCGCGCTGGGTGCGGCCCTGGACGCTGGCCGCCTGGTCGACCCTGACCATGGGCATCGCCATGGGGTCCTGGTGGGCCTATTACGAGCTGGGCTGGGGCGGCTGGTGGTACTGGGACCCGGTCGAGAACGCGTCCTTCATGCCCTGGCTGGCCGGCACCGCACTGCTGCACTCCGCCATCGTGGTGGAGAAGCGCGACGCACTGAAGAGCTGGACCATCCTGCTGTCCATCGTCACCTTCTCGCTGTCGCTGATGGGCACCTTCCTGGTGCGCTCCGGCATCCTGACCTCGGTCCATGCCTTCGCGGTCGATCCAAAGCGCGGCGTCTTCATCCTGGTGCTGCTGGCGATCGCCACCGGCGGCTCGCTGCTGCTCTACAGCCTGCGCGCGCCGTCGCTGAAGGCCGGCGGCCTGTTCGCGCCGATCAGCCGCGAGGGCGCGCTGGTGATGAACAACCTGCTGCTGTCCACGGCGACGGCGACGGTGTTCATCGGCACGCTCTATCCGCTGTTCCTCGACATCCTGGAGCTGGGCAAGGTTTCGGTCGGCGCCCCCTTCTTCAACGCCACCTTCATCCCGGTCGCGATCCCGATGATCGTCGCCATGGTGGTCGGCCCCTTCCTGTCGTGGAAGCGGGCGGATCTGTGGGCGGCGCTGAGCCGGCTGTGGATCGCCGGCGTCGCCGTGGTGATCGCCGTCGCCATCACCGCCTATGTCAAGGCGGGCGGCGGGCCGCTGCTGGCGCTGGTGGGCATCGCACTCGCCGCCTGGGCCTTCGTCGGCTCGCTGGTGGAGTTCGCCGACCGCATCGCCCTGTTCCGCACCTCCTTCCGCAACAGCTGGCACCGCGCCGTGCATCTGCCCCGCAGCGCCTGGGGCATGACCATCGCGCACGCCTGCGTCGGCCTGTCGATCCTCGGCATGACCGGCACGTCGGCCTGGCAGACGGAATCGATCACGGCGATGAAGCCGGGCGACCAGACCACCGTCGCAGGATACGAGTTCCGCTTCGACAGCATCGGGCTGGTCGACGGCCCGAACTTCAAGGCGGAGCGCGGCGTCTTCACCGTCACCGAGGACGGCCGGCCCGTCGCAACCCTGACGCCGGAACGCCGCAGCTACACCACCACCCGGATGACGACGACGGAATCGGCCATCCACACCACGGTCTTCTCCGACCTGTATGTGGCGCTGGGCGACCCGACGCAGAACGGCACCGCCTGGATCGTCCGCATCTACCACCACCCGCTGGTGCCATGGATCTGGATCGGCGGCGCGGGATGATGCTGGGCGGACTGGTGAGCCTGACCGACCGCCGGTTCCGCATCGGCGCGCCGGAACGCCGCCGTACGGCCGGCAAGTCGGCTCCGCTTCCGGCCGAATGAGGACCAAGACACCATGCGCCGCCTTCTGTACCTGCTGCCCTTCCTGCTGTTCATCGGGGTGGGTGTCGCCTTCTACCTGGGGTTCCAGCGCGACCCGCGCGACATCCCGTCGGCCCTGATCGACAAGCCGGCGCCGACCTTCGACCTGCCGGCCATTCCGGGCCAGCCGGCGACGGGCGGCCTGTCCTCGGCCAAGCTGACCGGCGACGTGACGCTGGTGAACGTCTTCGCCTCCTGGTGCATCCCCTGCAAGGCGGAGCATCCCGTCATCACCCGCCTGTCGCGCGAGCAGGGGGTGACGGTCTACGGCATCAACTACAAGGACAAGCCGGAAGACGCGCTGACCTGGCTGGCGCGCAACGGCAACCCCTATGCCGCCATCGGCGCCGACCAGGACGGCCGGGTGTCGATCGACTGGGGCGTCTACGGCGTGCCGGAAAGCTACCTGATCGACCGCCAGGGCCGGATCCGCTTCAAGCATGTCGGCCCGCTGACCCCGCAGGTGGTGGAGGAGCAGCTTCTCCCCATGGTCAAGCATCTGAGGCAGGGCTGATGACGCGCATCCTTCCCGCCGCCCTGCTGGCGCTGTCGCTCACCCTATCGGCGCTGACCCCCGCCCTGGCCGTCCAGCCCGAAGAGGTCCTGCCGGATCCGGCGCTGGAATCCCGCGCCCGCGCCATCAGCCAGGAGCTGCGCTGTCTGGTCTGTCAGAACCAGTCGATCGACGACAGCAACGCGCCGCTGGCCCGCGACCTGCGCGTTCTGGTACGCGACCGGCTGCAGGCCGGCGACAGCGACGCGAAGGTGATGGAGTACGTCACCGACCGTTACGGCGATTATGTGCTGCTGCGCCCGCCCTTCAAGGCGACCACGCTGGTGCTGTGGATCGGCCCCTTCGCCGTGCTGCTGCTGGGGGCTATCGGCACCTTCCTGTTCCTGCGCGGGCGGCGGGGTGCCGCCGCCGGCGTCGACACCGCTCCCCTGAGCGCGGATGAGCGGCGGCGGCTGGATCCCTGCTGCGGAAAGACGACTGATGCTGTTCTGGATTCTCGCCGCCGTCCTGACCGCGGCCGTGCTGCTGTTCATCGTGCCGCCGCTGCTGCGGTCCGGTGCCGCCGCCCCCGACCGCGACGCCTTCGACCGCGAGGTCTACCGCGACCAGCTGGACGAGCTGGAGCGCGACCGCGCGCGCGGCCTGATCAACGACGCCCAGGCCGAGGCCGCCAAGGCCGAGATCGCGCGGCGCATGCTGGCGACCGAGGAGAAAAGCGGTTCCGCCGCGACCCCCGCAACCCCGCGCAGCGCGCGTGTGCTGGCGGTGCTGCTGGCGCTGATGCTGCCGCTGGGCGCGCTCAGCGTCTATGGCCTGTATGGCCGCCCGGATCTGCCGGCACAGCCGTTGGCGTCGCGCAACCTGGAGCAGGAACGCGGCGGCCCGCCAAGACCGTGCTGGCGGCGATGGACAAGCTGAAGGCGCAGCTGGCGGAGAATCCGAACGACCTGCAGGGCTGGCTGATCCTGGGTCAGGCCTATGCCAAGATGGGCCGCAACGCCGACGCGGCGGATGCCCTGCGCCACGCCGTCGCCCTGAACGGAGATGATGTCGAGCTGCAGGGCCTGTTCGGCGAGACTCTGGTGTCGGCCAACGACGGCATGGTTCCTGAAGAGGCGGTGAAGGCTTTCGACGCCGTGCTGGCGAAGGAGCCGAAGGATCCGCGCGCCCGTTTCTTCGCGGCGCTCGCGCGCTATCAGGCCGGCGACCGCCAGGATGCGCTGAACCGCTGGGCCTCGCTGATGGCGGAATCGCCGGCCGACGCGCCCTGGGTCCCGGTCCTGCGCGATCAGATCCGCGAGGCCGCGATCGCGCTGGACATGGACCCCGCCAAGGTGACGCCGCAGCCGCTGCCCGCAGAGCAGAAGCCTGCCGGTCCCGTGGCAAGCCAGGGGCAGAGCGGCCAGCCCGGCCAGAACGGGCAGGCGGCCGAGGGCCAGAGCCAGGACGAGATGATCCGCGGCATGGTCGCCAGCCTCGCCGCCAAGCTGGACGCCGACCCGTCGGACGTCGAAGGCTGGCTGAAGCTCGCCCGCTCCTACGGTGTGCTGGGTGAACCGGACAAGGCGCTGGAAGCGGCCCGCAAGGCGCGCGAGCAGGCACCGGACCGCGCCGACGTGCAGGTGGTCTACGCCAACGCCGTGCTGCAGACCCAGCCGCGCAACGAGACGCCCAAGCCCCTGCCGGAGGAGGCGACCTCCGCCCTGCGTCTGGCGCTGAAGACGGAGCCGGAGAACAAGGACGCGCTGTGGCTGCTGGGCCTCGACGCCATGATGTCGGGTCGCAAGGACGAGGCCGCCGCCCATTGGGGCAAGCTGATCGCCCAGTTCAAGCCGAGCGATCCGGAATACACCCTGTTGAAGGGGCGTTTGGACGCGTTGAAGGCGGGCGGCTGAGGCTTTCCGCCTGCCTCCTTCCATTTCTCCCGACGCCTTTTCTTTCGCGTTGCGGCAACACACATTGACAGGGGCGCGTCGGCGGGCTTTATCCCACGGTGCAGCCCCTTTTTCCTTTCCGCAGAAGGTTCCGCGCCGATGACCCGCAGACGACTGCCCACGCCCGACGAGCGGCGCTTGTGGCGGATCGCCATGCGCGACGCCGAACCGATGCCGGGCCGGCAGATCGAGACCGAGCCGGAGCCCCTGGCGACGATGGCGGAGCTGGTGGAGGAACCGGTGGCGACCAGCCTCGCCCCGCCGCCGACCGCAAGGCAGCATCCCTCCCCGCCCCGGCCGGTCCGCGCCCCCCATCCGCCGTTGACGCCGGGGTCCACCGCCAACATCGACCGCCGGACAGGCGACCGCTTCCGCCGCGGCGAGCTGGAGATCGACGGTCGCATCGACCTGCATGGCATGACCCAGGCGCAGGCGCATACCGCGCTCGCCTCCTTCGTCCACCGCGCCTGGAACGAGGGGCGGCGCTGCGTCCTGGTCATCACCGGCAAGGGCAGTTTCGGCGGGCTGGGCGTGCTGCGTCAGGCGACCCCCCGCTGGCTGGCGGATCCGGCCCTGCGCCCGATGGTGCTGGCGATCCAGCCGGCCCGGCCCAAGGATGGCGGCGACGGCGCGCTGTATGTCTTGATCAAACGGCGGCGCGACCGTAAGGACTGAGTCCCAAACACTCAGGGACTACCCATGACCCCGTTCGGCGAACGGGTCCGGTCGCTGCGCGACGCCAGGGGCGTGACGCTGAAGCAGATGGCGACGGACCTGTCCATTTCGTCCGCCTATCTGTCGGCCCTGGAACACGGCAAGCGCGGCCAGCCCTCGCCCCAGCTGGTCCGGCAGATCTGCGCCTATTTCGGCATCATCTGGGACGACGCGGAGGAACTGGAACGGCTGGCGGATCTGTCCCATCCCCGCGTGACGGTCGATACCGCGGGCTTGAGCGCGAAAGCGACGGAGCTTGCCAATCTTCTGTCGGAACGCATCGGCGACCTGGACGAGGAACGGATCGACACGATCCTGGCGATCCTGGACACGGTGCCGCCGAAGAAGGGTGCACGGCGGCGGGCGGGGGTGCGGCGGAGGTAGTGGAGAAGTGTCGGCTTCGAATGCCCCCACCTAACCTCCCCCGCTTCGCAGGGGAGGGACTGCCGCCGCCTTCCCGAACAAGCCCTTGTCCCCTCCCCCGCCCAGCTCTCGCACAAAGCTATGCTTTGTGCTGACGCGGCAGGCGGACCGTAGGTCCGCTGAGAGCGGGGGAGGGTTAGGGTGGGGGTTAACTCCCCTCAAGCCTTCCCGATCATCCGCCCCAGGTCGCGCCCGGCGAACAGGTGGATGTGCAGGTGGGGCACTTCCTGGTGCGCGGCCTCGCCGCAGTTGGACAGGATGCGGTAGCCGGGACCGTCGGCGCCGACCATGCGGGCGACCTCGCCCACCGCACGGAACAGGCCGGCGATTTCGGCCTCCGACGCCTTGGCGGTGAAGTCGTCCATGTCGATGTAGGCGCCCTTCGGGATCACCAGCACATGGGTCGGCGTCTGCGGGTCGATGTCATGGAAAGCGAGCGCGTGCTCGGTCTCGTGGACCTTCTTGCACGGGATTTCGCCGCGCAGGATGCGGGCGAACACGTTGCTGTCGTCATAGCTCTTGGCCATCGCGTGCGTCCTCTTGGTGGGGAATCCCGCTCAGGCTTTGCGGGATTTCTTCTCGTCGATGCCGCTGGTGCCCTCGCGCTGGGCGAGTTTGGTCCAGACCTCCGCCGGATCCAGCCCCAGGTCGGCCCACAGCACCAGCAGGTGATAGAGCAGGTCGGCGGATTCCGCCGCCAGCGCCGCCTTGTCGCCGCGCACTGCCTCCAGGATCGCCTCCACCGCCTCTTCGCCCACCTTCTGGGCGATCTTGGCGGTGCCGCGGCTGTAGAGCTTCGCGGTGTAGGAGGTCTCCGGATCCGCGCCCTTGCGGGCCTGGACGGTGACGAACAGCCGGTCGAGCACCTCGGCGCCCAGCGGGGCCGGCGCCTTGTCGGCAGACTTCTTGTCACCCATGTGCCGTCTCCACCGCCGCGTTCGACGCCCGGGCCGGGCGCACCGGGATGCCGGCGGCGCTCAAGGCCGCCTTGGCCTGACCGATGGTGTAGGTGCCGAAATGGAAGATCGAGGCGGCGAGCACCGCGGTGGCATGGCCCTCGCGGATGCCCTCCACCAGATGGTCGAGCGTGCCGACGCCGCCCGACGCGATCACCGGGATGCGGATCGAGTCCGCCACCGTGCGCGTAAGCTCCAGGTCGAAGCCGCTCTTGGTGCCGTCGCGGTCCATCGAGGTCAGCAGGATTTCGCCGGCCCCCAATGATTCCATCCGCTTGGCCCATTCCACCGCGTCGATGCCGGTGGCGTTGCGGCCGCCATGGGTGAAGACCTCCCACTTGCCCGGCGCAACCTTCTTGGCGTCGATGGCGACGACGATGCATTGCGCCCCGAACTTCTCCGCACCCTCGCGCACGAAGTCGGGGCGGTGGATCGCCGCGGTGTTGATCGACACCTTGTCGGCGCCGGCCAGCAGAAGCTTGCGGATGTCGTCCACCGTGCGCACGCCGCCGCCGACGGTCAGCGGCATGAAGACCTGCTCCGCCGTCCGCCGCACCACGTCGAAGATGGTGTCGCGGTTCTCGTGGCTGGCGGTAATGTCGAGGAAGGTCAGCTCGTCGGCGCCTTCGCGGTCGTAGACGCGGGCCTGTTCCACCGGATCGCCGGCATCGACCAGATCGACGAAGTTGACCCCCTTCACCACCCGGCCGTCCTTGACGTCCAGGCAGGGGATGACGCGCATCTTCAGCATCAGTCGGCGTCCTCGACGGCGGGGGCGGAGAGCAAGGCCAGCGCCTCCTTGGGGTCGATCCGGCCGTCATACAGCGCGCGGCCGCAGATCACGCCCTCGATCCCGGCGTCCTCTTCGATCTTCAGGGCCTTGAGGTCGTCGATCGACGACACGCCGCCCGACGCGATCACCGGGGTGGTGAGATGGTAGGCGAGGTCGGAGGTCGATTCCACGTTGACGCCGCCCATGGCGCCGTCGCGGTTGATGTCGGTGTAGATGATGGCGGAGACGCCGCAATCCTCGAACTTCAGCGCCAGATCCAGCGCCTTGATGTCGGAGGTCTCGGCCCAGCCGGCCACCGCGACATAGCCTTCGCGGGCATCGATTCCCACCGCGATTCTACCCGGAAACTCACGGCAGGCGGCCTTGACCAGCTCCGGATCGCGCAGCGCCACCGTGCCCAGGATGACGCGGCTGACGCCCTTCTCCAGCCACATGCCGATGGTGTTCAGATCGCGGATGCCGCCGCCGAGCTGTACCGGGATGGTGACCGATTTCAGGATGCTTTCGACCGCGGCGCCGTTCACCGGCTTGCCTTCGAAGGCGCCGTTGAGGTCGACCAGATGCAGCCATTGGAAACCCTGGCTCTGGAACAGGCGGGCCTGTTCGCCGGGATCGGTGTTGAAGACCGTGGCCTGGCTCATCTCGCCGCGCAGCAGGCGGACGCAGGCACCGTCCTTGAGGTCGATGGCGGGGTAGATGATCATCGCTGGCGTCTTCCTATGGCGTTGCTGGCTGTTAAAGGGCTGGCGGCTGGTGGGCAGGCTGGAGGTCTTTGCAGTAGAAATGGCCGGCGAGCGGCTTGCCCTGCACCAGCGCATAGAAGGGATGGGTTCCCCAACGCCTGAAGCCGAGCGATTCATAGAGCGTGATGGCTGCCTCCTGCGTCACGCGGACGTCCAGGTTCAACACCTGGAAACCGGCGGCGCAGGCTTCGTCCACCACCGCCATGGTCAGCCGGCGGGCAAGCCCGTGGCCGCGCGCCCAGGGGGCGACGAAGCTGGTGGTCAGCTGGGCGGCGTGGGCCTGCGCCTCGTTGTTGCGCGGCGGCTTGACCAGCTGGGCGGATCCGGCAACCACCCCGTCGAGGCGGGCGACGAACAGCACCCGTTCCGGCACCACCAGCACGCCTTTCCAGAACCGCTCCATCACGTCGCGCGGCGGCGGCTCGACCCAGCCGAAGCCGCCGCCGGCCCGGATGGCGTCGTCGGCGGCATCGCAGAGGTCGTGCAGGTCGGCGGTCTTCAGCGCATCGACCTTGTCGATGGCGATCTCGGCCATCGCGTCAGACCTTCCAGCGCAGGAAGTTGGCGATCAGCGCCAGACCGGTCGCCTGGCTCTTCTCCGGATGGAACTGGGGTGCCGACCAGATTATCGCGTCCGACCACCGCGGCGAAGGGGCCGCCATAGTCGGCCGACGCGATCAGCGTGTCGGGATCGGCCAGCTTGAACTGGTAGGAATGGACGAAATAGGCGTGGCTGCCCTCCGGCAGACCGGCCAGCACCGGGTGCGGATGGCGGATGTTCAACTCGTTCCAGCCCATATGCGGGATTTTCAGGGCCGGATCCGCAGGCTCCAGCTTCACCACCTCGCCCCGGATCCAGCCCAGCCCCTCGGTCACGCCATATTCGCGCCCGCGTTCGGCCATCAGCTGCATGCCGACGCAGATGCCCAGGAAGGGCCGGCCGCGGCGGTGCACCACCTCTTCCAGCGCCTCGAGCATGCCGGGGACCTCCGACAGGCCGCGCTTGCAGTCGGCGAAGGCGCCGACGCCCGGCAGAACCACGCGGTCGGCCCGGCGGACGGCGTCGGCATCGGAGGTGACGAGGACGGTGTAGGAGGCTTCGGCTTCGCCGGCGGCGCGCTCGATCGCCTTGGCGGCGGAGCGCAGGTTGCCGGAGCCGTAATCGATCAGCGCGACCGTTTCCATGAACGTGACAAACCTTCCGATAGGACGGCGGAGGGGGAGTTCAGGTCCCCGCCGTCAGAGCGATCCGCCGAGCGTGCCCTTGGTGGAGGGCACCGCATCGCGCTTGCGCGGGTCGATCTCCACCCCGGCGCGCAGCGCGCGGGCAAGCGCCTTGTAGCAGCTTTCCACGATATGGTGGTTGTTCTCGCCATACAGGTTCTCGACGTGCAGCGTCACGCCGGCGGCCATGGCGAAGGCCTGGAACCACTCACGGAACAACTCGGTGTCGAAGTCGCCGATCTTGTCGCGGGTGAAGTTCACCTTCCAGATCAGGTAGGGCCGGTTGGAGAAGTCCAGCGCCACCCGGGTCAGCGTCTCGTCCATCGGGACATAGGAATGGCCGTAGCGCTGGATGCCCTTGCGGTCGCCCAGCGCCTTCGCCACCGCCATGCCGATGGCAATGCCGGTGTCCTCGGTCGTGTGGTGGTAGTCGATGTGCAGGTCGCCGTCGGCCAGGACCGTCAGGTCCATCAGGCTGTGGCGCGACAGCTGTTCCAGCATGTGGTCGAGGAAGCCGACCCCCGTCTTGACGTCGTAGACGCCGGTGCCGTCAAGGTTCAGCGCGACCCGGATCCGGGTCTCGGTGGTGTTCCGCTCGATCGAGGCGCGGCGGCCGCCGTTGATGGGGGTCTGGTCCATGGCGGTTTTGTAGCAGGAAGCATCCCTGCGCGCCAGCATCCGGCACGATTGATGCGCGGCATGTCCATTCCGACGATTGTCCTACGAAAGTGTGCAGGGTAGAGTTCTCCACATCTCCTACGTGCATATCCGCTTATGATGCCCCGCCCGCGCCCATTCGCCGCAGTCCTGATTCTCCTTCTCGGCCTGCTGCCGGCCGGCTGCGGCGGCATGTCCCCGCCGCAGCAGGCTGGAAAAGCGGCACCGCCGGTCGCCATGGGAAGCACCACCCCCTTCCGCTTCGGCGAACTGGCGATCGGGTCGATGCGGCGCGGGATGCAGATCGGCCGCTATGTCTGGGGCATCGACTGCGCCCCGCCCTATGACGACGTCTATTGGACCAGCGGCGTCAACATGCGCCGCGGCTCCACCTTCGAGGAGCGGTTCAGTGAGGTGATGACCGCCGCCGGCTTCGACGTTGTCGGACGGCCCGGCGGTCCCGACAGCCCCGACGGCAACCGCAGCAGAGCCCGTTTCACGGTGCAGGGCGACCTGCGCGATGTGCAGTTGGAGTTGTGCCACCGCGTCAACTGGCTGACCGGCAGCAGCAAGGGCAGTTCCGGCAGCGGCAGCGTCAAGGTGGAATGGACGGTCTACGACACGCGCGGCGGCGGGCTCGTCCACCGCATCGTCACCACCGGGGCCACGACGCAGGAGCGCGGCGTACCCCAGGGCGACACCCTGCTGATGGAGGAGGCGTTCGCCGCCGCGGTGGAGGCGCTCGCCGCCGATGCCGGCTTCCGCGCTCTGCTGTCGGGCGGCACCCTGCCCGCTCCGGTGGCGACGGCGGCAGCAATGGTTTCGACGGCAACACCGGCCGGATCCGGGCCGATCCCGCTGACTCCGGCGGTTGCTACTCTGGGTTCGGCATCCTCTTACCCATTGGCAGGCCGGCTTCTGCTGCGGACCGGATCCGGGTCCGGCCGGGTCGCGTCGGCGCGGGTGGCCGTTGGCGGCTCATCGGGCCTTTCCCATGGCTTCGTTATCGGAGAGACCGATGTGGCGGGCGAGGTGCAGGCCGTGCTGCTGGCTCCCCTCCCCGGCTCCGACCCCACGGTGACGGTTCGGCCGGCGCGCGGGGTGGAGTTGACCGGCTGGGTGGTTGGACGCGATGCGGCGAGCGGCTTCGCGCTGGTGAGGGTGCCGGCGCGGCTGACCGCCCTTCCCGTCCGCACCGGGATCTTGCGCGTCAGCGAAGCGGTGCGGGCGATCCCCGGCGGACGGGCAAGGAGGTCGAGGGGATCGTCGGCAGCCTGCAATCCGGAGAGAACCGCGGTACCACGCTGATCCAGGCGGATCTGGGCTCCGCCGCCCTGTTCACGGCAGTGACGGAGGCCGGCGATCCACTGCTGGATGGCGGCGGCATGCTGGTCGGGGTGGCGGCGACCGGCCGCCGCTCTGTCGCCACCCCGGCCGGGCTGGTCGAGTTCCTGGCGATCGGACCGCTGCTCGACCGGCTGGGGGCGGATCCGGCTGGACCGAGCCTGTCCGCTCAACCACCGAAACAGGATCGGACTGGACGCAACCAGGCTTACGCGACGGAACGAAACCGGCCGGGCCGCGGCATTCCGTCTGATCCCTGGGCGGAGGATGACGAGCTTGACCGCGATGTTCTTGACGGGGACCGCGCCCCTCCCACATAGACCGGATGCCCTGCCGCCGCGGCTCAAGGGGGTTTGCGCCCTACCTTCTGGTGCGCCTTCCCGGGGCGGCGGGCGGCTCCCCTTTTCCTGCATGGTTTGCGCATGACCTACCCAGCGTCCAATCCACACGATCCCATCCAATGGCACGGCACCACCATCCTGTCCGTGCGCAAGAACGGTCAGGTGGTGATCGCCGGCGACGGGCAGGTCTCGGTCGGCCAGACGGTGATGAAGGCCAACGCGCGCAAGGTCCGCTGGCTGGCCGGCGGCACGGTGATGGCCGGCTTCGCCGGCGCCACCGCCGACGCGCTGACCCTGTTCGAGCGGCTTGAAGGCAAGTTGGAGCAGTATCCCGGCCAGCTGACCCGCGCCTGCGTGGAGATGGCCAAGGACTGGCGCACCGACCGCTACCTGCGCCGGCTGGAAGCGATGATGGCGGTGGCCGACAAGTCCGTCAGCCTCGTGCTGACCGGCAACGGCGACGTTCTGGAACCGGAGGACGGGCTGATCGGCATCGGTTCCGGCGGGTCCTACGCCCTGTCGGCGGCACGCGCGTTGATCGACATCGACGGGATGGATGCGGAGGCGGTGGCGCGCAAGGCGATGAAGATCGCCGCCGGCATCTGCGTCTACACCAACGAAAACGTCACCCTGGAACAGCTGTGAGCGCCATGACGATTCAGACCGCTTCCGTGTCCGCCGACACCGCCGCCTTCAGCCCGCGCGAGATCGTCTCCGAGCTCGACCGCTACATCGTCGGCCAGAACGACGCCAAGCGCGCGGTCGCCATCGCGCTGCGCAACCGCTGGCGCCGGCAGCAGCTGCCCGAAGGCCTGCGGGAAGAGGTGCTGCCGAAGAACATCCTGATGATCGGCCCGACCGGCGTCGGCAAGACCGAAATCGCCCGCCGCCTCGCCAAGCTGGCCCAGGCGCCCTTCCTGAAGGTGGAGGCAACCAAGTTCACCGAGGTCGGCTATGTCGGCCGCGACGTCGAGCAGATCGTCCGCGACTTGGTGGAGGCCGCCATCGGCCTGACCCGCGAGCGGCTGCGCAAGGAGGTCGCCGCCAAGGCCGAACTGCGCGCCGAGGAACGCGTTCTCGACGCGCTGTGCGGCGACAGCGCCAGTGCCGATACCCGCGCCAAGTTCCGCAAGATGTTGCGCGAAGGCACGCTGAACGACAAGGAGATCGAAGTCCAGGTGGCCGACACCGGCGCCGGCAACATGCCGACCTTCGACATCCCCGGCATGCCGGGCGCCCAGATGGGCATGCTGAACCTGAACGACATGTTCGGCAAGATGATGGGCGGGCGAACCAAGACCCGCCGCATGAGCGTGGCCGAGAGCCACGGCGTGCTGATGGCCGAGGAGTCCGACAAGCTGCTGGACCAGGAGAAGGTGGTGGCGGAGGCGATCCGCGCGGTCGAGCAGAACGGCATCGTCTTCCTCGACGAGATCGACAAGATCTCCGCCCGATCGGACGCGCGCGGCGCCGACGTCAGCCGCGAGGGCGTTCAGCGCGACCTGCTGCCGCTGATCGAGGGCACGACGGTGTCGACCAAGCACGGCCCGGTGAAGACCGACCACATCCTCTTCATCGCGTCGGGCGCCTTCCACATCGCCAAGCCGTCGGACCTGCTGCCCGAACTGCAAGGCCGCCTGCCGATCCGCGTCGAACTGAAGGCGCTGAGCCAGGACGACTTCAAGCGCATCCTGACCGAGCCGGAAGCCAGCCTGATCCGTCAGTACAAGGCGCTGATGAAGACGGAGGAGGTCGATCTGGTCTTCACCGACGACAGCATCGACGAGCTGGCCCGGCTGGCGGCGGAGATCAACAGCTCCGTCGAGAACATCGGCGCGCGGCGCCTGCACACGGTGCTGGAGCGCCTGCTGGAGGAGATCAGCTTCGCCGCCAGCGACCGCGCCGGCGAGACGATCACCATCGACGCCGCCCTGGTGCGCGAGCGTGTCGGCGGACTGGCGAAGAACGCGGATCTGTCGAAGTTCATTCTGTGAGGGTGTGGGGGGCGCTCGTGTCGGGCGCCTCCTGCTTCACGTGAAACATTCCCCCTACCCGCCTGCCGCCGGCTTCACACTCTTCGGCAGCAGCAGCGCGTAGGTGCCGCGGCTCTTCATCACCCCGGCCTTCTGCTCCGCCTCCGCCCCATGGCCCCAGAAGACGTCGCCGCGCACCGGGCCGCGGATGGCGCCACCGGTGTCCTGGGCGATCAGCAGCCGCTGCAAACGCTGCCGGCCGTCGAGCGGATCCTCGGCATCCAGCCAGACCGGCGCGCCGTAGGGCATGAACTTGGAGTCCACCGCCAGACTGCGCCCTGGCGTCAGCGCCACGCCCTGGGCGCCGTTGGGGCTGTCGCCGGTCAGCGGTTGGAAGAAGACGTAGGACGGGTTGAGGTTCATCACCGCCGCCGCCTGGTCGGGATTGGCGAGCAGCCAGGCGCGGATGGTCTGGAGCGAGACCTCCTCCCGCTTCAGCGCACCGCGGTCGATCAGCTCCTTGCCGATGGCGACGTATTTGTGGCCGTTCTGGGCGGCGTAGCCGACGCGCATCTCGCCACCGTCTGCCAGCCGGATCCGCCCCGACCCTTGGATCTGCAGGAAGAAGGCGCCGATGGGGTCCTTCACCCAGACCAGTTCCAGCCCCTTGCCCCCAAGGGCGCCGGCGGCGATGGCAGCGCGGTCCTCATAGGGCTTCAGCCGGCCGTTCACCACCCGGCCGGCGGTGCGTTCCCCCTTCCAGCGATCTGAGAAGTCGCCGAGATCCACCATCACCAAGTCCGAAGGCTGGCGATGGAGCGGCACGGGATAGGCTGGATCCGGCCGGCGGCTGCCCTCCAGCTCGGGCTCGTAATAGCCGGTGAACAGCCCTTCACGCGTGCCGTTGTTACCGGCGGCATAGGGGGTGAAAATGGCTTCGAAGAAGGCGCGGGCGGCCTCGTCGCCGGGCGGCAGATCCGTCAATTGGGCGCAAGGGCCCTGCCAGTCGCCGACGGTGCCGGCCACCCCGTTCGGCCCGACCGGGCGGTCCGCCGGCTGTGTCCTGAAGCGGGCGCAGGAGCGGGCGAGCGCCGGGATCGCCTGGGCGACCGGATCGGTCCGCCAGCCCGGAAGCTCGGCGAAGGTCAGCGGCGCCAGGGTCAGGGCATCGGGCGGCGGCTTGGCCTCTTCCCGCTTCGCTTCGTCCTTCGGCGTGCAGGCCGAAAACAGCAACGCCACCGCCCCGAAGAGGGCGATGGCGTTGAAACCGGTCCGATGACGGGTGTTCATTACCGGCGGTCGTCCGATCACTGAACCTGCCGCACCTCGACCAGAGACCAGTTCGGGTCGCGCGAGCGGATGTTGCGGGCAAAGGTCCAGACGTCGACGTTCTCCACCAGATCCTTGGGATCGCCGTCGATGACGGTGCCGTCGCGGTCGCGCACCACATTGACCTGATCGGTGACCAGACGGACGGTGACGAAGGCGGTGCGGCCGGCATCCAGCCTCGCTTCCACCACCTCGGCCTCGCGCACGAACTCGATGCGGGCCTCGTGCTGCTCGCCGGCGGTCTGACGGTCGCGGATGACGCGGGCGAAGCTCTCGTACACATCGTCGGCCAGCAGCGGGCGAAGCGTCGCGGTGTCGCCGCGGGCGAAGGCGTCGACGATCATGGCGAAAGCGGCCTTGGAGCCTTCCAGGAAGTGCTTTTCATCGAAGGTCGGGTCGGCGGCGCGGATCTGTTCGATGGAGGCGGCCAGCGACAGCGGCTCGTCCGGAGAGACTGCGACATCAGGACGCGGCCGATTGCGCTCCGGCAGAGGCACGACGTTATCGGGCTTCGCAGTGCTGGGGGCGGCGGTGAAAGGATTGGGGCGCTGACGCTCCTCCCCCGTCCGGCGGCCCAAGACGCTGCGCAGCCGATAAACGAGGAAGGCCGCGATCATCGCGAAGATCACGATCTCGATGAACACGAACCCATCTCCCATCATCTGTTCCTTCCAACGACTTGAGCCAACGACTTGAGCGATTTGACCTGCGGAAGCGGCCTTGATACGGCAGATCCACGGCGGATCCGATGAAAGATCCGGTTGCGGCCGCGGCGTCACCGCCTGCCCCACCCCTGGACCTTGCGGACGGGCGGCATTACGTGTTGCTTGCCCGTCAGAAACCGCCATCCCGGATGGAGCCGCCGGACTTTCGACCGGACGACCTATCCAAACCTAGATAGGGGCAGCGAGCCCGAAGAGCAAGGACACCATGAATCCCCTGCTGTTGATCCTTCTTCTGCCGATCCTGGAGATCGTCGGATTCATCCAGGTCGGCGACTGGATCGGCGCCGGGCCGACCATCGGGTTGCTCGCCCTGTCGGCGGTGGTGGGCGTGCTGCTGGTCCGCCACCGTGGCCTGTCGTCGCTGACCCGCGCGCAGGCCGCGGCGGCCCGCGGCGAGGCGCCGATCGGCACGGTGCTGGACGGCTTCTGCGCCGTGCTGGCCGGCATTCTGCTGATCATTCCCGGCTTCCTGACCGACATTCTGGGGCTGGTCCTGCTGATCGGCCCGCTGCGCCGGGGCATCGGCCGCTGGTTGCTCGGCCGCATCGGCGCCGGCATGCCGGTCTTCACCATGGGCGGGACCGCCGCCGGCGGGCGGCCCGGCTTCGGAAGCGGCGGTTTCGGCGGCGCAACGGATCGTGGTTTCGGCGAGCCGGACTTCGGGTCCGGCAATGCCCGCCGCCCCGACGATCCCTTCCGCCCCACACCCGGCGTGATCGACGTGGATTACCGCGACGTCACGCCCGGCGAAGGCGGAACGGGCGATGGGAAGGACGACGCCGACGCGCCGCGGCTGACCGATTCCCAATGGGGGAAGCACCGCCCGGATGAGCGGCGCTGAGCCAGCGTCCGGCCGGCGGTTTCCGTTGGCAGGACGGCCGATCCGTGATAGCCAGCCCACTGGGCGAAGGCACAACCGTCGCGAACCAAACCCTGTCACCTCACATCCGGGTCGGCCCGCCGCCCCTGCCCTGTTCCAAGCCGGGACCCGGGCCGGGAGGAAGGCCGGCGATTAGGAGTCCGTTATGTCCGATCAGATGAGCAACGGCGCCGAGCAGCAGCAGGCGTCCTCGCTGCCGATGCATGTCCTCGCGCAGTATGTGAAGGACCTCTCGTTCGAGAACCCCAACGCCCCGCAGAGCCTGCTGCCCAACCAGCCGCAGCCGCAGGTGAACATCGGCGTCGACGTCCAGGGCCAGAAGGTCGGCGAAGACATCTACGAGCTGACGCTGAACCTGCGCTGCGAAGCCCGCCAGGGTGAGGCCGTGGCCTTCCTGGTCGAGCTGTCCTATGGCGCCCTGTTCCAGTTCCCCGGCCTGCCGGAAGAGCATCACCGCCCGGTCCTGATGATCGAGGGCGCCCGGATGATCTTCCCGTTCGCCCGCGCCATCGTCTCCAGCGCGACCCGCGAAGGCGGCTTCCCGCCGCTGATGATCAACCCGATCGACTTCGCCGAGCTGTACCACCGCCAGTCGGCCGAGCAGGCCGAGCAGCCGCAGCAGCCCCCGTTCTGATCCCAAATCGGATCGGAAGGAACCGAAAGAAAAGGGCGGGTGGCCGAAAGGCACCCGCCCTTTTTCATGCTCTTCTTCAAACCACCCGACACCTCTTTCGGCCGTCATTCCCGCGAAGGCGGGAATCCAGTGCTGCCGGAAGCAGCCACTTCGGGAAGCCTGGATCCCCGCCTTCGCAGGGATGACGCTTCCCGAGGTACAGGCGGCGGGCGGGGAGAGCCGGACCCGGATCCGGCATGGCACCTTACTGGTTCATACTCTCGAAGAACTCGTTGTTCGACTTGGTGTGCTTCAGCTTGTCGACCAGGAAGTCGACCGCGTCGGTCACGCCCATCGGCATCAGGATGCGGCGCAGGATCCACATCTTCGACATGGTGCCCTTGTCGACCAGCAGCTCCTCCTTGCGGGTGCCCGACTTGGAGATGTCGATGGCCGGGAAGGTGCGCTTGTCGGAGAGCTTGCGATCCAGCACGATTTCCGAGTTGCCGGTGCCCTTGAACTCTTCGAAGATCACCTCGTCCATGCGGCTGCCGGTGTCGATCAGCGCGGTGGCGATGATGGTGAGCGAGCCGCCCTCTTCCACGTTGCGGGCGGCGCCGAAGAAGCGCTTGGGCCGCTGCAGGGCGTTGGCGTCGACACCGCCGGTCAGCACCTTGCCGGACGACGGCACCACGGTGTTGTAGGCGCGGGCCAGACGGGTGATGCTGTCCAGCAGGATCACCACGTCGCGCTTGTGCTCGACCAGCCGCTTGGCCTTCTCGATCACCATTTCGGCGACCTGGACGTGGCGGGTGGCCGGCTCGTCGAAGGTGGAGCTGATGACCTCGCCGCGGACCGAGCGGGCCATGTCCGTCACTTCTTCCGGACGCTCGTCGATCAACAGGACGATCAGGTAGGCTTCGGGTGGTTGGTGGCGACCGAGTGGGCGATGTTCTGCAGCATCACCGTCTTGCCGGTGCGCGGCGGCGCCACGATCAGCCCGCGCTGCCCCTTGCCGAGCGGCGCCACCAGGTCGACGATGCGGCCGGTGAGGTTCTTCTTGGTGGGGTCCTCGACCTCCATCCGGATGCGTTCTTCCGGATAGAGCGGTGTCAGGTTGTCGAAGTTGATGCGGTGACGGACCTTGTCGGGCGCGTCGAAATTGATGGTGTTGACCTTCAGCAGGGCGAAGTAGCGCTCACCGTCCTTGGGCGAGCGGATCTGCCCTTCCACCGTGTCGCCGGTGCGCAGGCCGAAGCGGCGCACCTGGCTGGGACTGACGTAGATGTCGTCGGGACCCGGCAGATAGTTGGCTTCCGGCGAGCGCAGGAAACCGAACCCGTCCTGCAGCACCTCCAAAACGCCGTCGCCGAAGATCGGAATGTCGTTCTCGGCCAGCTGCTTCAGGATCGCGAACATCATGTCCTGCTTGCGCAGCGTGCTCGCGTTCTCGATCTGCAGCTCCTCCGCGAACGCCAGCAGTTCGGCGGGGCTTTTGCACTTCAGCTCTTGGAGATGCATCGGATTGCCTGTGAAATCGTCATGCGGGGGAGGTGACCCTAAGGGGATGGGAAGTGCCTGGAACCCCGGCGGACGGCGGTTGGAGGCGGCGGGAGCCGCAACGCGGTCGCGTCGGGTGGGCAGCGGGTGGCGCTTTGACGATCGCGCGCCAGGGCGTCCGGAAAATGGTCGCACGGGAGCGGGTCGCCAGCCACCAGGCCCGGCTCAAGAACAGAGCGTCGGATCGGCAGATGTGGGCGTGGGAGGCCGCGGGGCGAAAACCCCGTGGTCCTGACATGGTTATCGGATCGGCGGACGCAAGTCAAACGAAAGCGAAACCCGCGCCGGTCGCGGATTCCGCTTTTTTCCGGGGTGTGGAAGACCGTTCGATCACGTACCGCCGGTCAGAAGGGCTTGACGATCACGAAGATGACGATGCCGATCATCAGCAGCGTCGGCACCTCGTTGGCGATGCGGTAGAAGCGCTGCGGCCGCGTGTTGCGGTCCTCGGCGAACTCCCGGCGCCACTTGGCCATCATCATGTGGCTGGCGGTCAGCAGCAGGACGAACAGCAGCTTGGCGTGCAGCCAGCCCTGCTTCATCCATTCCGGCGTCAGCACGATCATGGCGATGCCGAACACGTACGCCGCGATCATCGCCGGGTTCATGATGGCGCGCAGCAGGCGGCGTTCCATCACCTTGAAGCGTTCCGACGTGTCGGACCCGGCCGGCACCTCGCAGTGGTAGACGAACAGGCGCGGCAAATAGAGCAGCCCCGCCATCCAGGCGATGATGCTGATGACGTGCAGCGCCTTGATCCATTCGTACAGCACCGGGCGTGTTCCCTCTTTCTTTGCGGTTCGACCGTTGCGGCTCAGCGCCGCGCCTGCGGGCAGCCGGGGAAGTTGGACGGGCAGATCCGGTCGCCGTTCTGGGCGCAGACCGTCGCCTTTCCCGCAACCATCTGCCTCACCAGCCGGGCCAGCCCGTCGATGAAGCCGGGATGCACCCCCACCGTCGGAACGCGGGTGAAGTGCGGAACCCCTGCCTCCTTGGCCAGATGGCGGTATTCGATCTCGATCTCCACCAGCGTCTCGGAATGCTCCGACACGAAGGCCATCGGCACCACCAGGATCGGCACGCCGTCCTGGCCGGCGCGGCGGATCTCGGCGTCGGTGCTGGGGCCGATCCACTCCATCGGGCCGACGCGGCTCTGGTAGCAGTTCACCCAATCCAGATGCTCGATGCCCAGCGCCGCGGCGATGGATTCGGCCGTACGCTCGCACTGCCACTGATAGGGATCGCCGGAGGTCACCACCTTCTTCGGCAGGCCGTGGGCGGAGAACAGGACGCGCGGCGTACCGTGCGCCTTGGCGGCCTCGTACAGCGGACGGATCAGGTCGGCCGACGCGTCGATGAAGCCGGCCTGGGTCGGGTAGCAGCACAGCAGCCTGGTCGGCGCCGTCAACCCGACGGTCTTCGCCGACTCATGCCAGACCTTGGCGCTGGATGCCGTGGTGGTGGTGGAGAATTGCGGATAGAGCGGCAGCAGAACGACCAGATCCGGATCGTATTCCTTCACCCGCGCCGCCGTCTCGGCACTCATCGGGTGCCAGTAGCGCATGGCGATGAAGACCTTGCTCTCCGCCCAATCAGCCGCCGGATCAGCCCCCAGATCCGCCGCCAAATCCGCCCCGAGCGCCGCCTCCAGAGCCGCGGCCTGGGCCTCCGTGTTCTCCAGCAGCGGCGACTTGCCGCCGAGCTGCGCGTAGATCTCCGCCGCCGGCTTCGCCCGCCGCCCGCTGATCAGGCTGGCGATCAGGAAGCGGAACGGGTTCGGCAGCCGGATGATGGCCGGATCCGCGAACAGGTTGAACAGGAAGGGCCGTACGGATTCCGGCGCGTCGGG
The DNA here is from genome assembly GCF_015390205.1 of Azospirillum sp. INR13. Classification (NCBI taxonomy): domain Bacteria; kingdom Pseudomonadati; phylum Pseudomonadota; class Alphaproteobacteria; order Rhodospirillales; family Azospirillaceae; genus Azospirillum; species Azospirillum sp. INR13. Next base: position 48,124 of record NZ_VUOI01000012.1, on the reverse strand, counting down.
ACCGCCGAGGTTGAACAGCACGACGGCCACGCGGCGCGGCCGGCCGCCGGGGACGGAGTGCGAGGCGGATGTCTGGGGAGGTTGCTGGATCATGGTGCCCGCTAAACTGGAGCGTCGCCGTGCTTGTGTCCAGACCCCCGCCGTCGCTTTTTCAGCCCGTCAGGACCTGCCGCCGGAAAAGCCGTCAGCCGCGGTTCGGCCACTCGCGCAGGATCCGGGTCAGCGCCGCCACATGATCGGGCGGGGTGGACTGAATCACGCCATGGCCCAGGTTGAACACGAAGGGCCGGTCGGCCAACGCCTCCAGGATGCCGAGGGTTGCCGTCTCCAGCGCCTTGCCGCCGGTGGCCAGCATGATCGGGTCGAGGTTTCCCTGCACCGGCAGGCGGGGCTGCAGCGTACGGGCGGCCCACACCGGCGAGACGGTGGTGTCGAGCCCGACGGCATCGACGCCGGCATCGGCGACGTAATCCTCATAGGCGTGGCCGGCCCCGCGCGGGAAGCCGATGATCGGCGTGTTCGGGTGCTTGGCCTTCACCAGTGCGACGATCCGCCGCGTCGGCTCGATCACCCAGCGGCGGAACTCGCCGACCGGCAGGACGCCGGCCCAGCTGTCGAACAGCTGCACCGTTTCCACCCCCGCCTCTATCTGGCGGCAGAGATAGTCGGCGGTGACATCCACGATCAGATCGATCAGCTGACCGAATCCCACCGGGTCGCCGTAGGCCCAGCGCTTGACATGCGCATACTCCTTCGACCCCGCCCCTTCGACCATGTAGCAGGCGATGGTCCAGGGAGCCCCGGCAAAGCCGATCAGCGTCGTGCCCTCGGGGATCGCGGTGGAGAGCCGGCGCACCGTCTCGTAGACCGGCGCCAGCGTCTCGTGGAAGCGGTCGCGCGACAGGCGCTTGAGGTCCTCGACGTTGCGGACCGGATCCAGCTTCGGCCCCTCCCCTTCCAGATAGGCGAGAGGCTGGCCCAGGGCGTGCGGCACCACCAGGATGTCGGAGAACAGAATCGCCGCGTCCATGCCGTAGCGGCGCAGCGGCTGCAAGGTCACCTCGACCGCGAAGTCGGGATTGTAGCAGAGGTCGAGGAAGCTGCCCGCCTTCGCCCGCAGTTCCCGGTACTCCGGCAGGTAGCGCCCGGCCTGACGCATCAGCCAGAAGGGCGGACGCGTCCGCACCTCTCCCGCCAGGGCGGCGAGCATCGGCTTCAGCGGGGACTTCGGATTCTGGACGGCGGAGCTGGAATCGGACAAGGCGGTGCGTTCCCCTGAATGCGAATCTCGATTCCGCGATTCCAACACGGAATCGGACGCGGAATCTCGGACGGGCTTATCCCCTCTTCTTCACTATATTTTTTAAAGGGAGAAAGGAAGAGGATGAGGTGGATGGCTGTGGATAACGGTGATCCCCGAGGCGCATGAATCTATCCACAGATCCGGGGGCTTGTGCGGACATGTGCGCGGATCTGTGGACGATTCGGAGCACTACCGCCGGAAACGGCTGAAATGCTATAGCTGGACGAATGGGAGTCCCGTGGATAACAGCGCGGGCGGGGCCGGATCTTCCCAGCTTCCGAAGCGGTCGGCGGAGTTGTCCTCCCCTTGGCCGTATCGGGGAGGAGGAGTCCCCCGGTCGGGATGAAACGCAGGCGGATCCGGTTGTCCACAGATCTGGGCCGGGTTCTCCACAGAATGTTGGGGACGGATGAAAGAGTTCCACCTACATCTCGTGTCCGATGCGACGGGCGAGACCATCAACAGCGTGGCGCGCGCCTGCGTCATCCAGTTCGACGACGTGCGTCCCATCGAGCATTTCTGGAATCTGGTGCGGACCGACCGCCAGCTCGACCTTGTCCTGGAGGGGATCCGGGACAATCACGGGCTTGTGATGTTCACGCTGGTCGACGAAACGCTGCGCCGCCGCCTGCAGGATTTCTGCCGCGAGATGCAGGTGCCCTGCATCCCCGTGCTCGATCCGCTGATCAACGCGCTCGCCGCCTTCCTGGGCGTGGAATCGCAGCGCCAGCCCGGCCGCCAGCATGTCCTGGACGCCGAGTATTTCAGCCGGATCGATGCGGTCGACTTCGCGCTGTCGCACGACGACGGCCAGTCGAACTGGGACCTGCACGAGGCCGACGTGGTTCTGATCGGCGTGTCGCGCAGTTCCAAGACGCCGACCTGCATCTATCTGGCCAATCGCGGCATCAAGGCGGCCAATATCCCGCTGGTGCCCGGCAGTCCGCTGCCGGCCGAGGTCGATCTCCTGACCCGGCCGCTGATCGTCGGGCTGACCAAGGACCCCGACCGGCTGGTGCAGATCCGCCGCAACCGGCTGAAGCTGCTCAACCAGGGCGAGGGCTCCAGCTACGCCGATCCGGAGTTGGTGCGTTCCGAAGTGCAGGAGGCGCGGCGCCTGTTCAGCCGGCGCGGCTGGCCGGTGATCGACGTCTCCCGCCGCTCCATCGAGGAGACGGCCGCCGAAATCATGATGCTGCTGGCCCGGCGACAGAGCGCCAATTTCAGCCCGGAAGGAAAGAAGACGTGAGTGCGTCCGTTCTGGTGCTGGCGTCCGGCTCGCGCACGCGGGCGGCGATGCTGGAGCAGGCCGGCGTCAGCGCCATCCTCGACAAGCCGCTTGTCGACGAGGACGAGGTTAAGGCCGCCGGCCGGGCGGAAGGCGTCCCGGCCGATGCGGTCGCCGAGGCCCTGGCCGAGCTGAAGGCCCAGCGCATCACCCGTCGCCATCCCGGCGCGCTGGTGGTCGGCGCCGACCAGATGCTGGAATGCGAGGGGCGCTGGTTCGACAAGCCGCCCGACCGGGCCGCGGCGCGTGCGCAGCTTCTGGACCTGCGCGGCAAGACCCACCGGCTGGTCAGCTGTGCGGTTGTGGTGCGCAACGGTGAGCGGCTGTGGCACAAGATCGACAGTGCCCGCCTGACGATGCGCAACTTCACCGAAGATTTCCTCGACGACTATCTGGACCGCGTTGGCGAGGACGTGCTGCACTCCGTCGGCGCCTATCAGCTGGAAGGGCTGGGAGCGCAGCTGTTCCAGCGGGTCGAGGGTGATTTCTTCACCATCCTCGGGCTGCCGCTGCTGCCGCTGCTCGGGTTTCTGCGCGTGCATGGGGTTGGGAAGGAATGACGACGGTCGATTCAATCAGCGGCAAGGCAAAGGTCGCCGGCGTGATGGGGTGGCCGATCGGTCATTCGCGGTCTCCCCGGCTGCATGGATTCTGGCTGCGGCAGTATGGGATCGACGGCGCCTATGTCCCTCTGGCGGTGGCGCCGGAGCGCGCCGAGCAGGCGATCCGCGCCCTGCCCGCGCTGGGCTTCCGCGGCTGCAACGTCACCGTCCCGCTGAAGGAGATCGCCTATCGCACCGTCGACCGTCTGGACGAGACCGCCCGGCGCATGGGTGCGGTCAACACCATCGTGGTGGCTGAGGACGGCTCACTGGAGGGTGGCAACACCGACGGCTTCGGCTTCATCGAGAACTTGCGCGCCGAACAACCGGATTGGGCCGCGGAACACGGTCCGGCCGTGGTGATCGGCGCCGGCGGGGCGGCCCGTGCCGTGGTGGTCGCCCTGCTCGACGCCGGCGTGCCGGAAGTCCGTCTGGTCAACCGCACCCGTGCCCGCGCCGAAGAGCTGGCGGCGGATCTGGCCGCGGTCGGGCTGAATGGCGGTGTGATGGTGGTCGATTGGGTTTCACGTGAAACGGCGCTCGATGGTGCCGCGCTGCTGGTCAACACCACCACCCAGGGCATGGCGGGTCAGCCGGCGCTGGACCTGTCCCTGCGCGCCCTGCCCGTCTCGGCGGTCGTCAACGACATCGTCTATGTGCCGCTGGAAACCCCGCTGCTGGCCGAGGCCAGGACGCGCGGCAACCCTGTGGCCGGTGGTGTCGGCATGCTGCTGCACCAAGCGCGTCCCGGCTTCAAGGCTTGGTTCGGCATTGAGCCGCAGGTGACGGCGGAACTGACCCGATTCGTTCTGGAAGGCTGAGGACCGGCCATGATCGTGTTGGGCCTGACCGGTTCCATCGGCATGGGCAAGAGCACCGCCGCCCGCATGCTGCAAGCCATGGGCGCCCCGGTCTGCGATTCCGACGCGGTGGTGCACGGGCTGCTCCGCCGCGGCGGCCGGGCGGTGCCGGTCATCGACGCCGCCTTCCCCGGCGTGGTGGTCGACGGGGCGGTCAGCCGGCCGGCGCTGGGAGCGGCGGTGTTCCGTGATCCGGATGCGCTGAAGCGGCTGGAATCCATCCTGCATCCCATGGTCCAGGCGGCGCAGCGCGACTTCCTCGCCCGTGCCGCCCGTCGCGGGGCGAAGATCGCCGTGCTGGACATCCCGCTGCTGTTCGAGACCCATGGCGAGCGACGGGTCGATGCCACCGTCGTGGTCTCCGCACCTTTCGCCGTCCAGCGCGCCCGCGTGCTGGCGCGGCCGGGCATGACGGCGGAGAAGTTCGCCGGCATCCTTGCCCGCCAGATGCCGGATGCCGAGAAGCGGCGGCGTGCCGACCATGTCGTGCCGACCGGCGCCGGTCGGCTGGTGACGCGGCGGGCACTTCAGGGCATTGTGCGGAACGTGATGCGGCGGCCGGGCAGGCATTGGCCGCCGCGCGGCTATCAACCAGGGCAAATCCATCATGCGTGAAATCGTTCTCGACACCGAAACCACGGGCTTCAAGCCGGAGGAGGGCCATCGGCTGGTCGAGATCGGCTGCATCGAGCTGGTCAACCACTTGGCCACCGGCGAACGCTTCCACGTCTATCTCAACCCCGAACGCGACATGCCGCCGGAGGCCTTCGCCGTTCACGGGCTGAGCACCGAGTTCCTGGCGGACAAACCGCTGTTCAACGACGTCGCCGCCGACTTCGTCGCCTTCATCGGCGATTCACCCCTGGTGATTCACAACGCCGCCTTCGACATGCACTTCCTGAACTGGGAGCTGAAGATCGCCGGCTATCCGGTGATGCCGAAGGACCGTGCCATCGACACGCTGCTGATGGCCCGGCAGAAGTTCCCCGGCTCGCCTGCCACGCTGGACGCGCTGTGCAAGCGCTTCGGCGTCGACAACTCCAACCGCACGCTGCACGGCGCGCTTCTCGATGCCCAGCTGCTGGCCGAGGTCTATCTGGAACTGCTGGGCGGGCGGCAGACCGGCCTGTCCTTCGCCGGCGGTCCGGCATCGAAGGGCGGATCTGCCGGCCCGGTCCGCATCGACCGCCCCTTCCGCGAGGCTCGCGTCTTCGCCGTCAGCGAGGAGGAAGCCGCAGCGCATGCCGAGATGCTGAAGAAGATGAAGAATCCGCTCTGGGCGGTGGAATAGGGGGCGACGTTATACCCCCACCTAACCTCCCCCGCTCTCAGCGGACCTATGGTCCGCCTGTCGCGTCAGCACAAAGCATAGCTTTGTGCGAGAGCTGGGCGGGGGAGGGACTGCCGCTGCTTTACCGAACAAGTACTTGCTCCCTCCCCCGCCCAGCGGGGGAGGGTTGGGGTGGGGGCATCGTAAGCCAACATCCTTCACACCCTTACGGCACCAGCACCGTCGACCCGGTCGTCGCCCGTGCCTCCAGTGCCCGGTGCGCCTCCGCGGTGTCCTTCAGCGCAAAGCGCTGATTGACCGTGAACGTCACCCCGCCATTCTTCACCGCGTCGAACAGATCCGCGGCGGACGCCATCAAATCCTCCCGCTTGGCGGTGTAAGTCGCCAGCGTCGGCCGCGTCACATACAGCGACCCCTTGGTCGCCAGCAGCCCCAGATCCAGCGGCGCGGGAGCGCCCGACGCGGCACCGAACAGCACCATCAGCCCGCGTGGCCGCAGACAGTCCAGCCCGTCCAGGAAGGTCGTCTTGCCGACACCGTCATAGACCACCGGCACGCCCTGCCCGTCCGTCAGGTCCTTCACCCGGGTGACGAAGTTCTCGCGGGTATAGTCGATGGTGTGGTGGCAGCCATGGGCCTTCGCCAGTTCCGCCTTCTCCGCCGACCCGACTGTGCCGATCACCGTGGCGCCGAGATGCCGCGCCCAGGAACACAGCAGCAGTCCCACCCCGCCGGCCGCGGCCTGCACCAGGATGGTGTCGCCGGGCTGCACCACATAGGTGCTGCGCAGCAGATACTGCGCGGTCAGTCCCTGCAGCAACGTGGCCGCCGTCGCCTGTTCGTCGAGCCAGCTCGGCAGCGGCACCAGCCGGTCGGCGGCGATCAGGCGGCTCTCGGCGTAGGCGCCGATGGACATGGCGTAGCCGACGCGGTCGCCGACCTTCAGCGTGGTGACGTTCGGACCCAGCGCTTCGACCACGCCGGTGCCGGCCATGCCGATCACCGCCGGCAGATTCGGCAGCTTGTAGGCGCCGGAACGGTGATAGGTGTCGATGTAGTTCAGCCCGACCGCGGTCTGGCGGATGCGCACCTGACCGGGACCGGGCTCTCCCACCTCGATCTCGTCCCAGCGCAGAACCTCCGGCCCGCCGTGCTCATGGATGCGGATCGCGTGAACCATGGTGGTGTGGTTTCCCTTCTTGTTTGGAGTTCCTGTGCGTCTCAAAGCAGCGCGAATTGCTCCGCCGCGGCGCCATTGCCCTGCCCCACCCCGGCATGCCGGCGCTCCAGCGCCAGCAGCCACGCCTTGGTGTCGAGCCCGCCATGGCCGGAATAGCCGCCGGGCGCTCCGCCGCTGGCCAGCACCCGGTGACAGGGGATGACGATCGGGATCGGGTTGGCGCCGCAGGCGCCGCCGACCGCGCGCGGGGCGCTGCCGAGCATCTTCGCCATCCCGCCATAGGTTGCGGTGCCGCCATAGGGGATCGCCAGCATCGCGTCCCAAACGCTTTGCCGGAACGGGGTGCCGGCCGGCTTCAGCGGCAGGTCGAAGCGCTGGAGCCGGCCGGTGAAATAGGCCTCCAACTGGCGCGCCGTCTCGATCAGCACCGCATCGGGTTCGTCATGGTCGAAGCGGCCCCAGCCGACGGACGTCAGCGCGGATCCGTCCCCGGTCAGCATCAGGGGGCCGAGCGGGCTGTCGATGGAAAGATGCGCCATGAAGTCCTCCCGCAAAGTTCAGGTCTTCGTCGACAGAAGAGCGGCCAGATCCGCCGGCGCCGTCACCGGAGCCGAACAGGTCATGCCGCGGCAGACATAGGCGGTGGCCGACCCGTCGCGCATCCCCTTCCCCTGTGCCGGATGATTGGCGGGCAGATCCGCCCCCGGTGGAAGCACCGTCAGGATACGGTTGGGCAGCGAAGTGTCGAGCACGGTGCGGCGCAGCGCCTCCGTTTCCGCCGCCTTGGGTGGGCCGACGACGACGATCTGCAGCGGCGCCGTCATCAACTCCACGGAGTTCAGGAAGGTGGTCAGGGGGAAGAAGTTGCGGGTCAACTCGCCGGAGAAGGCGGCGGCGAGCGCGTCCGCCCGCTCGCGATAGGCATCCTCGCCGGTGCGCTGGAACAGGGTGGTCAACACGGCCAGCATGGTGCCGTTGCCGCTGGGGGTGGCGTTGTCGTAGGCGGTCTTGGTGCGGACGATCAGCCCCTCCGCATCGTCGGCGGTGAAGAAATAGCCACCGTTGGCGCCGTCCCAGAAATGGGCGTCGAGCGTCGCCACCCAAAGCTTGGCCTGATCGAGCGCCGCCGGATCCCCGGTCGCCTCATGCAGCGCCAGGGCGGCGCGCGCCATATGGGCATAGTCGTCCAGCATGCCCGTGTGCTTGCCCTGCCCGTGCCGCCAGCTGTGGCAGAGCCGCCCGTTCGTATCCATCCGGTCGCGGACGAAGGCGAAGGCACGGCCGGCGGCGTCCAGCCACTCCGGCTCGTCCAGCGCCAGGGCGGCGTGGGTCAGCGCCGCGATCATCAGGCCGTTCCAGTCGGCCAGCACCTTGTCGTCCCAGCCCGGCCGCACCCGCTTGGCCCGTGCCCGCAGCAGAATCTCCCGGCCCTTGGCGAGCGTCGCCTCGGTGGCGTCGTCGGCCAGCGACAGGCCGCCCAGCCGGTTCAGGATGGTGACGCCTTCCCAATTGCCCTGGGGCAGCACCTCGTAAACGCGCTTGAACGTCGCCAGCCCGTCTGCGCCCAGGGCGGGGATCAGCAGCCGGTCGACCTCCTCCTCGTTCCATATATAGAAGAGTCCCTCTTCGCCTTCGCTGTCGGCGTCCAGCGTCGCGGCGAAGCCGCCGCCGTCGGCGATCATCTCGCGCAGCAGCCAGCCGACCGTCTCGCGGATGCGGGTCTCCAGCCGCGGGTCGCGCGTCTCCTGCCAGACCAGCGTCATCAGGTCGAGCAGTTCCGCGTTGTCGTAGAGCATCTTCTCGAAATGCGGGACCAGCCAGCGTTCATCGACCGAATAGCGGGCGAAGCCGCCGCCGAGATGATCGTAGATGCCGCCCTGCGCCATGTTGGCGAGCGTGTGGGTCACCGCCTCGCGGAACGGTTCGCGACCGGTGCGCTGCCAGGCCCGCCATAGCAGTTCGAACAACGGCACCTGCGGGAACTTCGGCGCCGTGCCGATGCCGCCATGGATCGGATCGACCTCCCGCAGCAGCCTTTGCGCCACCTGGTCCAGCACCCCGGCATCGACGGCGCCGGCCGACCGGTTCTCTCCCATACCGGCGAGCGCCGATTTCAGCGCGTCGACATTCTTGCCGACCTTGTCCTGCTCATTGGCATAGGTGCCGGCGATGCCGCGCAACACGTCGGGAAATCCGGCGCGGCCATAGCGCGGAGCCGGCGGGAAATAGGTGCCGCCCCAGAAGGGTTCGGCATCCGGGGTCAGGAACATGGTCAGCGGCCAGCCGCCCTGCTGTCCCAGCAGCGCAAGCGCCGACTGATAAATGGTGTCGAGGTCCGGCCGCTCCTCCCGGTCCACCTTGATGTTGACGAACAACTCGTTCATCAACCCGGCGATCTCGGGATTCTCGAAGCTCTCATGCGCCATCACGTGGCACCAGTGGCAGGCGGCATAGCCGACAGACAGCAGCACCGGCTTGTTCTCCGCCTTGGCACGGGCGAAGGCATCCTGTCCCCAGGGCATCCAATGCACCGGGTTGTCCTTGTGCTGCAGCAGATAGGGGCTCGTCTCCCGGCCCAGCAGGTTCGCGCCCAACGGAGTGGCGGGCATGGCGGTGTCCGATCTGTTGGTGTGTCGTGAATCAATAGGTGGCGCCGGGGTGGCGTTGCGCCAGTGCATCCTATCTGTATAGTGGGGCATGAGCCGCCGCGGCGCTCAACCCCAAAATCAACACGGCCAATGCCTGGACCGGTGCCGGATCCGGTGCCCGGCTCCCGGTCTGGAGGGGGTCCCATGAAAATCACCGTCGACATCGACTGCACCCCGGACGAGGCCCGGCATTTCCTCGGCCTGCCCGACGTGAAGCCGATGCAGGATGCCATGATGCACGAGATCCAGGAGCGGATGCGTGCGAACCTCCAGGCCATGGACCCGGAGACCATGCTGAAGACCTGGCTTCCCGCCGGCATCCAGGGCATGGAGCAGATGCAGAAGATGTTTTGGTCCCAGATGGCGTCCGCCCTGGGGCAGGAAGGAAGAAAGTGACCGATCCGAAGCCGTATTTCGAAGCCCACGTCTTTTGCTGCACCAACCGCCGCCCCGATGGGCACAAGCGCGGGTCCTGCGCCGCCCACGGCTCGGAGAAGCTGCGCGACTATATGAAAGCCCGCGCCCGCGAACTCGGCTTCGACGGCAAGGTGCGGATCAACTCGGCCGGCTGCCTCGACCGGTGTGAGCTGGGCCCGACGCTGGTGATTTATCCCGAAGGCGTTTGGTACACCTATCACAGCACCGGCGATGTCGACGAAATCCTGCAGACCCATCTGGGCGAAGGCCGCCGCGTCGAGCGGCTGATGCTGACGACGGAGCAGCGGGAGCTGCGACCCGAGCAGCGCGGCTGATCTGACAGCGATGTTCACCACCATCTACGCGCTCGCCACCGCCCCCGGCCGATCCGGTGTGGCGGTGGTTCGCATTTCGGGACCTGAGGCCGGATCCGCCCTCGCTGCATTGACCGGCCGTCCCCTGCCTGCGCCACGCCGTGCCGTGCTGACCAAGCTGCGCGATCCGCGGACCGGCGACATGCTCGACGACGCTCTTGTTCTGCGCTTCACCGGTCCCGCCAGCTTCACCGGCGAGGATGTGGTGGAGTTGCACCTGCATGGCGGCCGCGCCGTCGTCGCCGGGGTGATCGAGGCGCTCGCCAGCCTGCCCGGCTTGCGGCTGGCAGAACCCGGCGAGTTCACCCGCCGCGCCTTCGAAAACGGCAAGCTCGACCTGACGGAGGCCGAGGCGGTCGCCGACCTGATCGATGCCGAGACCAACGCCCAGCGCCGTCAGGCATTGCGGCAGATGGAGGGGGCGCTTGGCCGGCTCTATGACGGCTGGCGCGAGCGGCTGACCCGGGCGTTGGCCCATATCGAGGCGGACATCGACTTCGCCGAGGATGATCTGCCGGGCGGTGTCGCCGACGCCGTCCGTCCGGTGATCGCCGGGCTGGCCGACGAGATCGCCGCCCATCTCGACGACGGCGGTCGCGGCGAGCGTCTGCGTGAAGGGCTGCACATCGCCATCGTCGGCGCGCCCAACGCCGGCAAGTCCAGCCTGCTGAATGCCCTCGCCCGTCGCGACGCCGCCATCGTGTCCGCCCGCGCCGGAACCACCCGCGACATCATCGAGGTGCATCTCGACCTCGGCGGCTATCCGGTCGTGCTGGCCGACACCGCCGGTTTGCGGGAGGCCGCCGCCGACGAGGTGGAGGAGGAAGGCATCCGCCGCGCCAGAGACCGGGCGGCGCGCGCCGACGTGAAGGTGGCGGTGTTCGACGCCACCACCCTGCCCGATCTCGATCCGGCGACGCTGGACCTGATCGACCGCGATACGGTGGTGGTGTTCAACAAGTCCGACCTCGCGATCGCTACGGACCGGCGACCGGACCTGTCCCCGATTCTGGTTTCTGCTCAGACCGGCGCCGGGCTGAAGGCTCTGGAGGAGAAGCTGACGGAGTTCAGCGCCGACCGTCTTGCGATCGGCAGCGCGCCCTCCCTGACCCGCGCCCGTCACCGTGCGGCGCTGACCGAGTGCCGTGAGTCGCTAGTGCGTGCGCTGGATGCACCGCTTCCCGAACTGGCGGCGGAGGATGTGCGTCTCGCCAGCCGGGCGCTGGGACGCATCACCGGACGGGTGGATGTGGAGGACCTGCTGGACGTGATCTTCCGGGACTTTTGCATCGGGAAGTGAAGGCGTGTTTCACGTGAAACAGCGGGTGGGGTGAGAAAGACAGACAACCACCCCCGACCCCACGATATTCCTGCCCCGCCTCTTGGATCCCCGCGTCCATTCCGTTATGGTCCCGCACATGCGAAGCTATGATGTCATCGTTGTCGGCGGCGGTCACGCCGGCTGTGAGGCGGCTGCGGCGGCAGCGCGCATGGGTGCGCGTACGCTTCTGCTGACCCACAAGGTCGAAACCATCGGCGAGATGTCCTGCAACCCCGCCATCGGCGGCTTGGCCAAGGGCCATCTGGTGCGGGAGATCGATGCGCTGGACGGGGTGATGGCGAAGGCCATCGACCGGGGTGGCATCCAGTTCCGCATCCTGAACCGCAGCAAGGGTCCCGCCGTTCGCGGCCCGCGCGCCCAGGCCGACCGCAAGCTCTATCGCCAGGCGATGCAGTCGCTGCTTGCCGAGCAGGAGAACCTGTTCATCGAAGCCGGCGGTGCCGAAGACCTGATCGTCGATACAGAGCAGCGGATCACCGGTGTCGTGACCGGGGCCGGCGAGACCATCCGCGCCGGTGCGGTGGTGCTGACCACCGGAACCTTCCTGCGCGGCCTGATCCACATCGGCGAGGAACGCACTCCCGCCGGCCGCGTCGGAGAGGCGCCGTCCATCGGTTTGTCCGACACGCTGGCCCGTCTCGGCTTCCCGCTCGGCCGCCTGAAGACCGGCACGCCGCCGCGCCTCGACGGCCGCACCATCGACTGGGACGCGCTGGAGAAACAACCGGGCGACACCCCGCCCCCGCCCTTCTCCTATATGACGGAACGGATCGACACGCCGCAGATCGACTGCGCGATCACCTGGACGACGCCGGAGGCCCATGCGCTGATCCGCGCCAACCTGCATCGCGCGCCGATGTATTCCGGCCAGATCACCGGCACCGGTCCGCGCTATTGCCCGTCCATCGAGGACAAGGTCGTCCGCTTCGCCGAGAAGGAGAAGCACCAGATCTTCCTTGAGCCGGAAGGGCTGGACGATCCGACCGTCTATCCGAACGGCATCTCCACCTCCCTGCCCCGCGACGTGCAGCTCGGCATCCTCGCCAGCATGCCGGGGCTGGAGAAGGTGGTGATGATCCGCCCCGGCTATGCCATCGAATACGACTACGTCGATCCGCGCGAGCTGAAGCCGACGCTGGAGACCCGCCGGGCGGCGCGGCTGTTCCTGGCCGGCCAGATCAACGGTACCACCGGCTATGAAGAGGCGGCGGCCCAGGGGCTGATGGCCGGGATCAACGCTGCTCTGGCGGCAAGCGGCAACCGCGATGGCTTCGTGCTCGACCGCGCCGACGCCTATATCGGCGTGCTGATCGACGACCTGATCGGCCGGGGCACCAACGAGCCCTACCGTATGTTCACCTCGCGCGCCGAATATCGGCTACTGCTGCGCGCCGACAATGCCGACCAGCGTCTGACCGGCAAGGGCGTTGCCATCGGCTGCGTCGGCTCCGAGCGCCGTGACGTCTTTGCCGCCAAGAGTGCCGCACTGTCGGCTGGTCGCGCGCTGGTCGCCTCGCTGCAGGCGACACCGGCCGAACTCGCTCGCCAAGGGGTCGCGGTGAACCAGGATGGCGTGCGCCGCAGTGCCGCCGACCTGCTGCGCTATCCGGACATCGACCTCGCCGCCCTCGCCCGCCTATGGCCTGAGTTGGGCGAGATCGCACCGGAGATCGCCGAGCAGTTGGAGATCGACGGCAAATACGCCGGCTATCTCGGCCGGCAGGAGGCCGACATCCGCGCCTTCCGCAAGGACGAGTCCCTCGCCCTGCCAGACGATCTGGATGTCGACGGGATCGGCAGTCTGTCCGCCGAAATCCGGCAGAAGCTGCGTCTGTCGCGTCCGGCTACGCTGGGTGCGGCGGCCCGCATACCCGGCATGACCCCGGCCGCTCTGGTCGCCCTGCTCCGTCATGTGAAACGTCGCGAAGCGATTTCCTCCGGGGTGGCTGCGGAATGAGTGGGTTCGATGCCGTCGCATTTCAGGAAGCCACCGGTGTTTCACGTGAAACACTCGACCGCCTGATCGCCTACGAGGTGCTGCTGCGCAAGTGGCAGCCGAAGATCAATCTGGTCGGCCCCTCCACCCTGCCCGATGCCTGGAAGCGTCACTTTCTCGATTCCGCGCAGCTCTATCCGCTGCTGCCGGAGGGCACGCGGGTGCTGGTCGATCTCGGCAGCGGTGCCGGTTTCCCCGGGCTGGTGCTCGCCATTCTCGGTGTGCCGCAGGTGCACCTGATCGAGAGTGATGTGCGCAAATGCGCCTTCCTCCGCGAGGTCGCCCGCGTCTGCGAAGCACCGGTCACCGTTCACACCAAGCGGATCGAGACGGTCACCGGGATCGAGGCCGATGTCGTCACCGCCCGTGCGTTGGCGCCGCTGGCCGACCTCTTCGCCTGGGCCCATCCTTTCATCGGATCGCGCGGCAAGTGCCTGTTCCTGAAGGTGCGGCGCTGGACGACGAATTGACCGCCACCACGCAATATTGGACACTGGAATCCGGTCGATTTGACAGCCGCACCGATCCCAGCGGAACCATCCTGCGTGTGAGTCACCTTGAGCGTGTGTGAAGACCGTGCCTGACACTGTTGTTCCCCCGCCCTCCTCCCGCCAACCGGACTCCCGAGAGGCTGCCATGTCTGCCGTCACCCGTCCCCTTGCCCGCGTGGTTGCGATTGCCAACCAGAAGGGCGGCGTGGGCAAGACCACGACGACGATCAACCTCGCCACTGCGCTCGCCGTCATCGGCAAGCGGGTGCTGGTGATCGATCTCGACCCGCAGGGCAACGCATCCACCGGCCTCGGCATTCCGCGCTCCGACCGCCGCATCGGCATCTATGACGTGCTGTTCGACGACGTGTCGCTGGAGGATGCCGCCACCCCGTCCTCCGTGCCCGAACCTGTCGATCATCACCTCGTCGGTCGATCTGTCGGGTGCGGAAATCGAGCTGGTCGGTGCCGAGCGGCGCGAGTTCCGCCTGCGTGAAGCGGTCGCCAACAGCGCGCTCGAATACGACTATGTCCTGATCGACTGCCCGCCGGCGCTGGGTCTGCTGACGCTGAACGCGCTGGTCGCCTCGCATGCCGTGATGGTCCCCCTGCAGTGCGAATTCTACGCGCTGGAGGGTCTCAGCCATCTGGTCCGCACCATCGAGCGGGTGAAGCGCGCCTTCAACCCGAACCTCGACATCCACGGCGTCGTGCTGACCATGTTCGACAAGCGCAACAACCTGTCGGACATGGTGGCGGCGGACGTTCGCGGCTTCTTCGGGGAGAAGGTGTACGACACCGTGATCCCGCGCAACGTCAAGGTCTCCGAGGCGCCGTCGCACGGCAAGCCGGTGCTGATCTACGACATGCGCTGCCCCGGATCCCAGGCCTACATCCATCTGGCGGGCGAGGTGCTGCGCCGTGAGAAGAGACTGACCGCATGATCGACGACACCAAGCAAGGTGGCGCCCGCCGCGCCAGCCTGGGCCGCGGCCTTTCCGCCCTGTTCGGCGAGGCGACCGAGGATTATTCGGCACTCGACAAGGTGCGGCAGTCCAAGCAGGTGCCGATCGAGTTCGTCCACCCCGGCAAATACCAGCCGCGGCGGAAGTTCGACGAAGAGGCGATCAGCGGCCTGGTCGAGTCCATCCGCGACAAGGGCATCCTTCAGCCGCTGCTGGTCCGCCGCGACGTCGAGGACGCCAATTCCTACGAGCTGATCGCCGGCGAGCGCCGCTGGCGCGCGGCGCAGATCGCCGGCCTGCACGAGGTGCCGGTCATCATCCGCGATCTCAGCGACCGCGAGGCGCTGGAAATCGCGCTGATCGAGAACATCCAGCGTCAGGATCTGACCCCTCTGGAAGAGGCGGAGGGTTACCGCCGCCTGATGGAGGAGTTCGAGCACACGCAGGAGGATCTGGCCCGCGCCGTCGGCAAGAGCCGCAGCCATGTCGCCAACATGATGCGCCTGCTGGCTTTGCCGGAGCCGGTCAAGTCAATGGTACAGGACGGCGCGCTGACCGCCGGCCATGCCCGCGCCCTGCTGACCGCCCCGGATCCGGCCGCAGCCGCCCGCGAGGTGGTTAGCCGTGGCCTGAACGTCCGTCAGACCGAAGACCTGATGCGTGGCGACCAGCCCAAGGTGAAGAAGGGCAAGGCCGCGAATGACGGATCCGGCACCGCCCCGGCGATGAAGGACGTCGACCTGATCAATCTGGAGGAGGAGATCTCCGCCCGCATCGGGCTGAAGGTCGCAATCAATCCCCAGGGACAGCGCGGGACGATCACCATCCACTACCAGACGCTCGACCAGTTGGACGACGTGCTGCACCGTCTGGGCGGAGAGGAGTAAGGGGAGGTTCGTAAAGGTTTTTCCCCCTCCCCAACCCTCCCCCGCTCCGCGGGAGAGGGAGTTGAGGGCCAGAACAGCGGAGTTCCCTCTCCCGCGGAACGCGGGGGAGGGTCAGGGAGGGGAAAGGCACTTTCCCTATCCCTGCGCCTTCTCCAGGTCGATGTAGCGGTAGAACAGCCCGTTCTCTTCCATGGGCGCACTCGACCAGACTTCAACCCATTCGGCACCGATGGGCGGCATCAGCGTGTCGCCCTCCATCGCGCTCTCCACGCGGGTCAGGTGCAGGCAATCGGCGATGGGCAGAGTCTCGCGGAACAGCGCGGCGCCGCCGATGACACAGAGTTCCGCCGCGCCGGATTCCTGAGCCCAGGCAATCGCGGCTCCCAAGCCGGAGAACCAGCGGGCGCCGTCATGCTCCCCGACCACGGCCTGATGGCTGATGACGAGGTTGTCGCGGCCGGGAAGCGGGCGCAGCGGCAGCGACTCCCAGGTTTTGCGGCCCATCAGCACCGGCTTGCCCATGGTCAGCTGCTTGAACCGGCGCAGATCGCCGGGAAGAGTCCAGGGCAATCGGCCGTCGCGACCGATCACGTCGTTCATCGCAGCGGCCACAATCAGACTGATGCGCATCCCCTGCCCTTTCGTGGTTCGGAACGGGCAGATCTTACGCCAAAATTGCGCCGAGCACCGCGTTCAGTCGCTGTAGCCCCTCCGATGTCGCAGACAGGCGATCCCTATCGCGGATGAGGAAGCCGCCTTCGATCAGGCGGGACAACGCTGCCGGTTCCACGAAATCGTCCAGCGTTCGGCCGGATTCCTCCTCCAGACGGGCAAGCCGCACCCCTTCATTCAGGCGCAGCCCCATCATCAGCAGCTCGGTGCCACGGGCATCGCGGTCGATCGGGTTGGGAGTGGAGGCGCCATGGCCGTCGCGTTCCACCCGCTCCAGCCAGATTTCCGGGGCACGGTGCGCCCGGGTCGCATACTTCTCGCCGTCCAGCGTCAGCCGTCCATGGGCACCGGGGCCGATGCCGACATAGTCGCCATAGCGCCAATAGGTCAGGTTGTGGCGGCTTTCCTCGCCCGGACGGGCGTGGTTGGAGATCTCGTAGGCCGGCAGCCCCGCCGCGGTCAGCTGGCTCTGCGTCGCCTCGTAGAGGTCGCCGGCGAGATCCTCGTCGGGCAGCACCAGATCGCCGCGGGCATGCATCGGGTAGAAGGCCGTCCCCTCCTCGATCGTCAACTGATAGACCGAGAGATGGCCGACGGCGTAATCCAGCGCCCGCGCCAGCTCCGCCTGCCAGGCCGCCACCGTCTGGCCGGGGCGGGCATAGATGAGGTCGAAGGAAAAGCGGTCGAAGGTCCGCGCCGCCAGTTCGATGGCGCCGGTGGCCTCCGCTGCGTTGTGCTGACGGCCGAGGAACTTCAGGCTGGCATCGTCCAGTGCCTGGATGCCGAGTGAAACGCGGTTGATCCCGGCGGTGCGGAAGGCGCGGAACTTGTCGGCTTCGACGGAGGTCGGGTTGGCCTCCCAGCGTCACCTCCAGCCGCTCGGCGGCCGGCCAGCGTTGGGCGACGCGGTCGATGATGGCGCCCACCGTTGCCGGCTCCATCAGCGACGGGGTGCCGCCGCCGAAGAAGATCGAGGTGACGGTGCGCCCGGCGGTCAGGTCGGCGTAATGGTCCAACTCGCGCAGCAGCCCGGCCCGCCAGCGGTCATGGTCGACACGCTCGCGGACATGGCTGTTGAAATCGCAGTACGGGCACTTCGACTTGCAGAAGGGCCAATGGACGTAGACGGCAAACCCGGGATCGGATGCACTCACCGGAAACACCGCTCCACCAGCTGGCGGAAGGCATCGGCGCGGTGGCTCATCTCGTGCTTCTTGGCCGGATCCATCTCGCCGAAGGTCAGGCCGTGACCGTCCGGCAGGAACATCGGGTCATAGCCGAAGCCATGCGGCCCGCGCGGCGGCCAGACCAGCGTGCCGTAGCAGCGGCCCTCCACCGTCTCGACATGGCCGTCCGGCCAAGCCAGCGACAGGGCGCAGACGAAATAGGCGCTGCGGTCGCTCTGTCCAGCAAGACCGTCCTCCACCTTCCGCATCGCCATGGCGAAGTCCTTGGCCGGGCCGGCCCAGCGGGCGGAGTAGATGCCGGGATCGCCGTTCAGCGCCGGCACCACCAGCCCGCTGTCGTCGGCGAGCGCGACATGGCCGGCGGCGGCGGCGGCCTTGGCCTTCAGCTCCGCATTGGCGATGAAGGTGGTACCGGTCTCTTCCGGTTCGGGCAGGCCCAGCTCCCCGGCCGAGGTGAAGGTGGCGACATAGGGGCCGAGCAGGTCGGCGATCTCGCGCACCTTGCCCTTGTTGTGGCTGGCGATGACGAGGGTGTCGCCGGTGAAGCGGCGGGGAGCGGACATGGTAGTGAACCCCTGGGTCATGAACCTCTGGCTGATACGGCCTTACTTGATGCCGAGGACCTGCTTCTGCAACGTCACCAGCTCGGTCACGCCCTTGCGGGCGAGCGCCAGCAGCTCCATGAACTGCGGCTCGGAGAAGGGGGTTTCCTCGGCAGTGCCCTGGATTTCGACGATGCCGGCCTTGCCGGTCAGGACGAAGTTGGCATCGGCCTGGGCCTTGGAATCCTCGTCATAGTCGAGGTCGAGCACGGCGTTGCCCTGGAAGAGGCCGCAGGACACGGCGGGCGACCTGATCGGTCAGCGGCATGGTCTTCAGCGCGCCGATCTGCATCAGGTGCTGGAAGGCCAGATGCAGGGCGACATAGCTGCCGGTGATGGCGGCGGTGCGGGTGCCGCCGTCGGCCTGGATGACGTCGCAGTCGATCTTGATCTGCTTCTCGCCCATCGCCGAACGGTCGGTGACGGCGCGCAGAGCGCGGCCGATCAGGCGCTGGATCTCCTGAGTGCGGCCGGACTGCTTGCCCTTCGCCGCCTCGCGGTCGGTGCGGCTGTGGGTGGAGCGCGGCAGCATGCCGTATTCGGCGGTGACCCAGCCGAGGCCGGTGTTCTTCAGGAAGCGCGGCACCGTCTCGTCGACGCTGGCCGTGCACAGCACATGCGTGTTGCCGAAGCGCACCATGCAGGAGCCCTCGGCATAGCGGCTGAAGCCGGGTTCGAGGGAGACGGTGCGCAGTTGGTCGAAGGCGCGGCCGGAGGGGCGCATGGGCATCATTCCGAAGGTCGGTTGCAATGGGGCGGCAAGCTAACGACTCCGCCCGTCCCAGTCCAGCATGGCGTCCCGCCTGCCCTCCGGTGCCGACATGCGGGCGCGGCCGCGGACAGGGCGGAGACGAATTGGATGGGATGGCGAACAAACTGGATGTGTCGTTAATCGGCAGAAAAATGCATGATTCGTACAAAATGGTGCCGATCCAGGCTTGGCGAGTTGCGCGTTCGGCGTATACCATCGCTGCCCCACCGTCGGCAGCGCACCGCACAAAAAGGCATCAACGACGACCGACGGGCTGCACACTCCGTTGAGGAACACGACATCCATGTCCGACACCAAGCGCGTCACCGACGAAGAGGCCCTGCTGCTGCATTCCAGCGGCCGGCCCGGCAAGCTGGAAATCACCCCGACCAAGCCGCTCACCACCCAGCGCGATCTGGCGCTGGCCTATTCGCCCGGCGTGGCGGTCCCCTGCCTGCGCATCGCCGAGGGATCCGTCGCTCGCCTACGACTACACGGCCAAGGGCAACATCGTCGCCATCATCTCCAACGGCACGGCGGTGCTGGGGCTGGGCGACCTGGGCGCGCTGGCCGGCAAGCCGGTGATGGAAGGCAAGGCGGTGCTGTTCAAGCGCTTCGCCGACGTCGACGGCATCGACCTGGAGGTCGACACCCGCGACGTGGACGAGTTCGTCAACTGCGTGCGCTTCCTCGGCCCCAGCTTCGGCGGCATCAACCTGGAAGACATCAAGGCGCCGGGACTGCTTCATCATCGAGGAGCGGCTGCGCGAGCTGCTGGACATCCCGGTCTTCCATGACGACCAGCACGGCACCGCGATCATCGCCGCCGCCGGCCTGATCAACGCCTGCGACATCACCGGCCGCCGAATCGAAGACGTGAAGATGGTGGGTGAATGGCGCCGGTGCGGCGGGCATCGCCTGCGCCGAGCTGTTCTGGCACGATGGGTGTTTCACGTGAAAACATCATCCTGTGCGACACCAAGGGCGTGGTCTATCGCGGCCGCACCAGCGGCATGAACCAATGGAAGTCGTCCTTCGCCGTCGACACCGACAAGCGCACGCTGGAAGAGGCGGTGGCGGGCTCGGACGTCTTCGTAGGCCTGTCGGCCAAGGGTGCGATGACGCCGGAGATGGTGAAATCGATGGCGGCCAAGCCGATCATCTTCGCTCTCGCCAACCCCGATCCGGAGATCACTCCGGAGGAGGTCAAGGGCGGTGCGCAGCGATGCCATCGTCGCGACCGGCCGCTCCGACTACCCGAACCAGGTCAACAACGTCCTGGGCTTCCCCTACCTGTTCCGCGGCGCGCTGGATGTCCGCGCCACCACCATCAACGAGGCGATGAAGGTCGCCGCCGCCAGGGCGCTGGCGGCGCTGGCGCGCGAGGATGTGCCGGACGAGGTCGATGCCGCCTATTCCGGGCGCCGGCTGCGCTATGGTCCGGACTACATCATCCCGGTGCCCTTCGATCCGCGCCTGATCGTCACCGTTCCGGCCGCCGTCGCCCAGGCGGCGATGGAAAGCGGCGTGGCGCGCAAGCCGATCCTCGACCTGACCAGCTACAAGCACAGCCTGCGCACCCGCCTGGACCCGACGGCGGACAGCCTGGAGCTGATCCTGGAGAAGGTGCGGACCAAACCCGCGCCGCGTCGTCTTCGCCGAAGGCGAGGAGGAGCGGACGATCCGCGCCGCCATGGCCTTCCGTGCCCATGGCTATGGATCCCGGTGCTGATCGGCCGCGAGGAGGTGATCAGGGAACAGCTGGTGGCGATGGGCCAGCCCAACGTCCAGTTCGAAATCCACAACGCCCGCCTGTCGGATGCCAACCGCCGCTATGCCGACCATCTCTACCGCCGCCTGCAGCGCAAGGGCGCCCTGCTGC
Organism: Azospirillum sp. INR13; assembly: GCF_015390205.1. NCBI lineage: Bacteria > Pseudomonadati > Pseudomonadota > Alphaproteobacteria > Rhodospirillales > Azospirillaceae > Azospirillum > Azospirillum sp. INR13. The sequence goes on along the minus strand of NZ_VUOI01000012.1, from coordinate 27,386 downwards.
GCGACTGCCAGCGGATGGTTAACCAGGACCGCAACGTCTTCGCCGCCTGCATGGTGGCGCAGGGCGATGCCCATGCCATGGTGACCGGCCTCACCCGCAGCTTCGGCGTCGCCTATGAGGAACTCCGTCGCGTCATCGACCCGAAGGCAAGCGAGCCGGTGTTCGGCCTGCACCTGTTCATCACCCGCAACCGCACCGTCTTCATCGCCGACACCACCGTCCATGTCCGTCCCGACGGCAAGACGCTGGCCGATATCGCGATCGGTGCCGCGGCCAAGGCCCGTCAGATGGGGCACGAACCGCGGATCGCGATGCTGTCCTTCTCCAACTTCGGCCAAACGCCGCACCCGAACACCGATCCGCTGCGGGAAGCCCTGTCGATCCTCGACAGCCGCCGGGTCGATTTCGAGTATGACGGCGAGATGTCGGCCGACGTGGCGCTGGATTACCAGCTGATGAAGCGGGTCTACCCGTTCTCGCGGCTGTCCGGTCCGGCCAATGTGCTGATCATGCCCGGCCTGCATTCGGCCAACATCTCGGCCAAGCTGCTGAACAAGATGGCCGGCGGCCAGATGATCGGCCCGCTGCTGATCGGTTTGGACAAGCCGGCGCAGATCGTCAGCATGGGCGCCTCGGTCAACGACATCGTCACCGCCGCGGCCCTGGCGGCGCATGACTCGCTGCCGTGGTGAGTTGAGACGCTCTTTCTAAAAATCCCCTCTCCCCCCTGGGGAGAGGGTTTGGGTGAGGGGGACGCATAGGCCGGAGTGTCTTCGGCTACGCCCGAACCCCTCATCCCGACCTTCTCCCCAGGGGGAGAAGGAGAGTCATCCATCACCCCAACGTCTTGTAGAAGTATGTCGTGTCACAGAACCCGCCTTCCGGCCACAGGGCGTAGTGCGGGATGACGCCGACCTTTCACCCAGCCGGCGCGGATGTACAGGCGTTCGGCATCGGGCGAGGCGGTGTCCAGCACCAGCAGGGTCTTGCCGGCGGCGCGTGCGGCATCCTCGGCGGCCTGCATCAGGGCGGCGCCGACGCCACGGCGGCGGGTGCGGCGGTGGACCAGCATCTTGGAGAGGTCGGCGCGGTGGGGCTGGTTCGGCGGCTGGCCGACCACCAACTGGACGGTGCCCAGCACGCCCTCCCCGTCCTCAGCCACCAGCAGGATGCGGTCGCCTTGCTCCGCCTCCAACGCCACGTTCCGCCAGAAGTCTTCGGCGGTGGTGCGGTCGAGCGGCGCCATGAAGCTGACCGAGGCACCGCCCGCCACGCAATCCAGCAGCACGTCCGTCAACCCCGGCACGGCGGCGTGGGCTTGCGGACCCGACAGCACGCGCACCGTCACGGCGGCGGCCCCGCTTCCGTCACTCACTCGTCCGGAGTCCAGGCAAGCGCTGTCCATGGCAAGCTCCTTCAGCGTTTAACGGCGTTTAGGGCTGGGCGCCCATCGGTGGTCAGCGCCACGATGTAGCGGGCCGTTCGGTCCGTCGGGTTGTGGAAGCCGGTCGGCCGATCGAGCCGCATGGCGAGGCAGTCGCCGGTGGACAGGCGGTGCGTCACCTCCCCCACCGTCAGGTCGATGGTGCCGTCCAGAAGGTAGACCTGCTGCTCCACCGCCGCGGCGCGGTTCCCGCTGTCGTAAGAGACGCGGGCGCCCGGCGGCAGCTCCACCTCCACCAGCTCGATGGGCGACGGGAAGCCCGGCGGCGACAGGTTGCGGCGGCGGTAGCCGGTGGCGGGGTCCGTCCAGGCGACCTGATCGGCGCGGCGGGCGACCGGAGAGGCATCCTGCCGCTCCGCCTCCGCGAACAGGGCGGCCAGCGTCACGCCCAGCCCGGCGGCGAGCCGGTCGAGGACGGACGCGGTCGGGCTGCTCTGCCCCGTTCGACCAGCGAGATCATGGAACGGCTGACGCCCGACCGTTCAGCCAAGCCGTCGAGGGTCAGGCCGCGGTCCGCCCTGAGGGCACGCAGGCGAACGGCAAGGCGTCTGTCGATGTCTGTTGTGGCGTTCTCCATGATGATAGAATGAAGTTCCATGATATTGGAGTCAACGAAGGACCGCACAGTACTGCACATGAATCTTTTATGACCGCCGCGCGGCATGCGCGACGATGGTGTAGAAGGGCTGATCGTCACGCTGTCTGCCCTTCCACCCCCTTATCCGGTGCCGTTCCCATGCGCCTGAAGGCGTCGCCTCCCACCCCGCTGCTGACCGCGATCCTGTTGATGCTGGTGCCCCTGCTGGGCGTGCTGGCCTGGGCGGTTCATGTCGGGGCGCTGCATGGCGGGCTGGCGCTGGTCGCGGCTGCGCTGGCGCTGGCAGGCGCGGTGCTGGTCCTGCGCACCTACCGGCGCGATGCCGATGCGATGACCGACTATGCCGCCCGGGCTGGCGGAGGCCGACGAGCCGCTGGCCCCTATCGGAACGCCCCCCGCCCTGAAGGCGTTGACCGCGACCATCGGCCGGCTGCACCGGGTCGGCCTGCGCCGGGCGGAAAGCGTGCGGATGCAGCTGGACGCGGATGAAGCGGTGATCGACGCCCTGCCCGCCCCGCTGCTGCTGATGGATGCGGAGCGGCAGGTGGTGCGGGCCAACCGGACCGCGCGGGAGCTGTTCGGCGACAAGGTGGTGGACCGCGACCTTGCCTCCTCCCTGCGCACGCCGACGGTGCTGGAGGCGGTGGATTCGGTCCTGCGCGGGGTGCGTCGCGCATCATCGAATTCACGCTGCCGGTGCCGGTGGAGCGCAGCTTCGAGGCGCAGGTCAAGCCCTTCCAGCGGCTGGTGCCGGAACCCGACCCCTCCCTGCTGGACGGAGAGATCGAGGAGGGATCCGGCGCCGCGTCCGCCCACCGTTGCCCGCATGGCGATCCTGACCCTGCACGACGTCACCGCCGCCCGCCGGTCGGAGCAGATGCGCGCCGACTTCATCGCCAACGCCAGCCACGAGCTGCGCACGCCGCTGTCCTCGCTGCTGGGCTTCATCGAGACGTTGCGCGGTCCGGCGCGCGACGATCCGGAGGCGCAGGACCGCTTCCTGTCGATCATGCACGACCAGGCCAGCCGCATGACCCGGCTGGTCAACGACCTGCTCTCGCTCTCCCGCCATCGAAACTGGACGAGCATATGCCGCCCAACGGCCGGGTCGATGTGGTGGAGGAGCTGGAGAACGTCATCGCCGCGCTGGAGCTGAAGGCCGCCCAGCGCCGCATCCGCCTGCGGCTGGAAGCGCCGGAATCCCTGCCCTATGTCATCGGCGACGAGGACCAGCTGACCCAGGTCTTCCAGAATCTGGTCAGCAACGCGATCAAATACACGCGCGAGGACACGGACGTGACCGTCACCGTGGCGCTGGCCGACGGCGCGGCGGTGGGCTTTGCGGGGCTTCCTACACCCACCGGTGCCACGGCGAAGGACAAGCGCGTGGTGCGCAGCGGCACCGCCATGGTGTCGGTGTCGGTGCGCGACCGTGGCGACGGAATCGCCCGCACCCACCTGCCGCGCCTGACGGAACGCTTCTACCGTGTCGATGCAGCGCGGTCCCGTGCCATGGGCGGTACCGGGCTGGGGCTCGCCATCGTCAAAGCACATCCTGAACCGTCACCGCGGCCGCCTGACCATCGAAAGCGAGGTGGGGGTGGGCAGCGCCTTCACGGTCTATCTGCCCGTGGTGGGAGAGGTTGCTTCTCCCTCTCCCCCCCGGGGAGAGGGACGGGGTGAGGGGGAAACACTAAGTATCGTTCCCAAAACTCCCGCCGCGCGTCCCCCTCACCCTAACCCTAACCCTCTCCCCTGGGGGAGAGGGGATTTGGAGGTGGGTGAGAGGGGTGGGTGCCCTGTGACCGTGTCATGAAAGTGTCATAAAAACGCAATCAATCGGTCGCCCTCCGGGTCTATGGTCCGCGCCATTACAATGGAGCAGTCTCCGTTTCCTCAAGGAGGGGCACCCGTGACCACCCGGACGCCTGTCATCGCCGCGAGCGCCTTTGCCCTGGCCCTGAGCTTCGCCGCCACCCCCGCTTCGGCGCAGTCGCGCGACCAGATCCGCGCGGTCGGCTCCTCTACCGTCTTCCCCTTCACCACCGCGGTGGCGGAGGCTTTCGGCAAGACCGGCAAGTTCAAGACGCCGGTGATCGAGTCCACCGGCACCGGCGGCGGGTTGAAGCTGTTCTGCGCCGGCGTCGGCCCGGCCCATCCCGACATCGCCAACGCGTCGCGCCGCATCAAGAAGTCGGAGGTCGACCAGTGCGCCGCCAACGGCGTCACCACGATCACCGAGCTGAAGATCGGCTATGACGGCATCGCGCTGGCCTCGTCCAAGAAGGCGGTGCCGGTGTCGCTGTCGACCGTCGTGCTGTGGAAGGCGCTGGCGAAGGAGGTGCCGGTGAACGGCGCCCTGGTCGCCAACCCGTACAAGCAGTGGTCGGACATCGACCCGTCGCTGCCCAAGGCTGCGATCGAGGTGCTGGGCCCGCCCCCGACCTCCGGTACCCGCGACACCTTCAACGAGCTGGCGATGCTGGAGGGCTGCAAGAAGGTGGCCGAGGTCGCCAAGGCGGTGCCCGCCGAAAAAGCGCGCGAGCGTGCCTGCATGACCATCCGCGAGGACGGCGCCTATGTCGAAGCCGGCGAGAACGACAACCTGATCGTCCAGAAGCTGACCGCCAACCCCAACGCCTTCGGCGTCTTCGGCTACAGCTATCTCGACCAGAACCGTGACACGCTGCGCGCGGCGCCGATGGACGGGGTGGAGCTGACGGCGGAGACCGTGGCAGCCGGCAAGTACGAGCTGGCGCGTCCGCTCTACATCTACGTCAAGACCGCCCATGCCGGCGTCATTCCGGGCATCCGCGAGTTCATCGGCGAATACACCTCCGAACGCGCGGTGGGCGAGGACGGCTATCTGGTCGACAAGGGCCTGATCCCGGAGCCGAAGGCCCTGCGCGACGCCGCCCGCCACCCAGGCGGTCGGCCTGACGCCGCTGCAGTTCTGACCACCCATTCTCCCTCCGGGCATTTCGTATGCAGCTGACCCTTCTCGCCCTCATCCTGGCCCTGCTCACCGTAATCGGTTTCATGACCGGCCGGTCGCGGGCGGCGGCGTCCGTCGGCGGGCGGGTGGCGGAACTGCATTCGGTGCCGTCCTACCACGGCGTCTATGTGGCGCTATGGGCCGGGCTGCCTGCGCTGCTGCTGTTCGTGGCCTGGACGGCGTCGGAAGGCTGGCTTGCCATGCAGCTGGTCCTGTCCTCCCTGCCGGAGCGGTTGACGACCGGCGACGGCCAGTCGGTCGCCCTGCTGAAGGCAGACATCCTCAACCTCGCCCGCGGCATTGCCACCGGGCGTGAGCCCGATCCCCTGGTGCAGGATGCCGCCCGCCGCTATGCGGGCTTGCGCGACCTTGCCGACTGGAGCCTGCTGGCCGTCGGCGCCAGCCTGGCGGTCGCCGGCCTCGCCTGGGGCCGCCACCGCATCGGGCCGGACCTGCGCGCCCGCCCGGTGGTGGAGCGGGTGGTGCGGGTGGCGCTGATCGTCTGCTCGATGGTCGCCATCCTGACCACGGTCGGCATCGTCCTGTCGCTGCTGTTCGAGGCGCTGCGCTTCTTCACCGTCGTCTCGCCGCTCGACTTTCTGTTCGGCACCCATTGGAGCCCGCAGATGGCGATGCGGGCCGATCAGGTGGGCTCCAGCGGCTCCTTCGGGGCGATCCCGCTGTTCGCCGGCACGCTGCTGATAACCGTCATCGCCATGCTGGTCGCGGTGCCGGTCGGGCTGATGGCGGCGATCTACATGTCCGAATATGCCGGGCGCGGTATGCGCACCTGGCTGAAGCCGGCGCTGGAGATCCTGGCCGGCATTCCGACCGTGGTCTACGGCTTCTTCGCCGCGCTGACCATGGCGCCCTTCGTGCGGTCGGTGGGCGAGGCGCTGGGGCTGGACGTCAGTTCGGAATCGGCGCTGGCCGCCGGCATCGTCATGGGGGTGATGATCATCCCCTTCGTCAGTTCGCTGTCCGACGACGTCATCAACGCGGTGCCGCAGAGCTTGCGCGACGGCTCCTACGGCCTGGGCGCCACCAAGTCGGAGACGATCAAGCAGGTGGTCCTGCCGGCGGCGCTGCCGGGAATCGTCGCCGCGGTGATGCTGGCGGTCAGCCGCGCCATCGGCGAAACGATGATCGTCACCATGGCGTCGGGCCTGACCGCCAATATGACCGCCAATCCGCTGCAGGCGGTGACCACCGTCACCACCCAGATCGCCACGCTGCTGGTCGGCGACCAGGAGTTCGACAGCCCGAAGACGCTGTCGGCCTTCGGCCTGGGCCTCGTGCTTTTCCTCGTCACGCTCTGCCTCAACATGGTCGCCCTGCGGGTGGTCCGGACCTATCGGGAAAAATATGACTGACCTCGTCGAGCAGGACGTGTCGGCCGTGACGCCCTCCCCTGCCTCCTCCTCCGGCTCCAACAGTCCGGCGAAGTCGCGCGTCAGGAGCGAGGCCTTCGCCCGCCGTCTGCGCGCCCGCCATGCCGCGGAGCGCCGCTTCCGGCTGGCCGGTGCGGCGGCGGTGGCGCTGGCGGCGTTGATGCTGGTGGTTCTGCTGGGCTCGATCGTCGCCAAGGGCGGCACCGCCTTCTGGGAAGCACGGATCCGGCTGGAGGTGATGCTGGATCCGGCCGAGGTCGCCGAGCGCAACTACATGCCCCTGCTGCGCCGGGCGCTCCATGCCCAATTCCCGCAGGTGACCGACCGCGCCGGCCGCCGCGTGCTGAACGACCTGCTGTCGTCGGGCGCGCCGTACGAGCTGGAGGCGATGGTCGCCAAGAACCCGGCGCTGGTCGGCACCACTCTGACCGTCTGGGTGCGTGCCGACGACGAGATCGACCAGCTGGTGAAGGGACGCTACCGCCGCGACCTGCCGGAGAGCGAGCGCGGGCTCAGCGACGCCAAGATCGCCGCGGCCGACGCGCTGCTGGCGTCCGGCGCGCTGGCGCAGGGCTTCAACACCACCCTGTTCACCGCCGGCGACAGCCGGGAACCGGAGCAGGCCGGCATCGGCGGCGCCATCGTCGGTTCGCTGCTGACGCTCCTGGTGACCATGGCGCTGTCGGTGCCGGTGGGCATCTCCGCAGCGGTCTATCTGGAGGAGTTCGCGCCGAAGAACCGCTGGACCGACCTGATCGAGGTGAACATCAACAACCTCGCCGCGGTGCCGTCGATCATCTTCGGCCTGTTGGGTCTCGCCGTGTTCCTCGGTTTCTTCGGCATGCCGCGCTCGGCGCCGCTGGTCGGCGGGCTGGTGATGGCGCTGATGACGCTGCCGGTGATCATCATCTCGGCCCGCGTCGCGCTGAAGGCGGTGCCGCCGTCGATCCGCGAGGCGGCGCTGGGCATCGGCGCCTCGCCCCTGCAGACGGTGCTGCATCATGTGCTGCCGCTGGCGATGCCCGGCATCCTGACCGGCACCATCATCGGCATGGCCCGCGCGCTGGGCGAGACGGCACCGCTGCTGATGATCGGCATGGTCGCCTTCATCGTCGACGTGCCCCATGGGCTGACCGACAGCGCCACGGTGCTGCCCGTTCAGATCTACATGTGGGCCGACAGCCCGGAGCGTGCCTTCACCGAACGCACCTCGGCGGCGATCCTGATCCTGCTCGGCGTCCTGATCCTGCTGAACGGGACGGCCGTGATCCTGCGCAAGATTTTCGAGAGACGGTGGTGAGCGCCCCATGAGCATTGCAAGCGGCATCCCGAGCGGCATTCCGGGCCAGCTGAAGCTTCGTCCCCGCGGCGATGGACGGGCGGAGCCGCGTTCCGCAGCGGACTTCCCGGCCAAGATGACCGCGCGCGGGGTCAAGGTGTTCTACGGCGCCAAGCAGGCGCTGAAGGGCATCGACCTCGACATCCACGAGAACCGGGTGCTGGCGCTGATCGGCCCGTCCGGCTGCGGCAAGTCCACCTTCCTGCGTTGCCTGAACCGGATGAACGACACCGTCGAGGGCTGCCGGGTCGAGGGGCGGATCGCGCTGGACGGCGAGGACGTCTACGGCAGGACCGTGGATGCGGTGCAGCTGCGCGCCCGCGTCGGCATGGTGTTCCAGAAGCCGAACCCCTTCCCGAAGTCGATCTACGACAACATCGCCTATGGCCCGCGCATCCATGGACTGGCTTCCGGCCGGGACGAGCTGGACGATGTGGTGCAGACCTCGCTGAAGCGCGCCGGCCTGTGGGCCGAGGTGAAGGACCGCCTGCGCGAACCCGGCACCAGCCTGTCCGGCGGCCAGCAGCAGCGGCTGTGCATCGCCCGCGCCATCGCCGTCAGCCCCGAGGTGATCCTGATGGACGAGCCCTGCTCGGCGCTCGACCCCATCGCGACCGCCCACATCGAGGAGCTGATCGACGAGCTGCGGGCCAACTACACCATCGTCATCGTCACCCACAACATGCAGCAGGCCGCCCGCGTGTCGCAGCGCACCGCCTTCTTCCATCTGGGCGAGATGGTGGAGTGCGACGACACCGAGGAGATCTTCACCAACCCGCGCGACGAGCGCACCCAGGGCTACATCACCGGCCGCTACGGCTGAGCCCTGTCCCTAAAAGTCCTGCCTTATGCCTGCGCCCCTTCCCTCCTTTGTTGAAAAGGCTGTCCCATGCCGGTTAACGTCGAGACGCGCGCTGTGAACGGAGCCTCCATGAACGCGGCCCTGAAGCCGCTCGTCCTGGTCGTCGAGGACGAGGCCGACATCCTGACGCTGTTGAAGTACAACCTGGAAAAGGAAGGCTTCCGCGTAGCCACCGCCAGCGACGGCGAGGAGGCTCTGCTGGCCGCCGGCGAACAGACGCCGCACATCGTGCTGCTCGACTGGATGCTGCCGCTGATGAGCGGGCTGGAGGTCTGTCGCCAGCTGCGCCGCAATGCCAAGACCCGCGACATCCCGATCATCATGCTGACCGCCCGCGGCGAGGAGGGCGACCGGGTGCGCGGCCTGAATTCCGGCGCCGACGACTACATCACCAAGCCCTTCTCCCCGACCGAGCTGGTGGCCCGCATGCGCGCGGTGCTGCGCCGCGCCTCGCCCGGCATGACGGACGAGGTTCTGACCTTCGCCGACGTGACGATGGATCTGGCCGCCCACCGCGTACGCCGCAACGGCCGGGACGTACATCTGGGCCCGACGGAATTCCGCCTGCTGCGCCATTTCATGCAGCATCCCGGCCGCGTCTTCTCTCGCGAACAGCTGCTCGATCTGGTGTGGGGCCACGACGTGTACGTCGAGCCGCGTACGGTCGACGTACACATCCGCCGCCTGCGCAAGGCGATGAACGAAGAGGACGAGCTGGATCTGATCCGCACCGTACGGTCGGCGGGGTATGCGCTGGATACGAAGTCGGTGTGAGGATGCTGGCTTCGATTGCCCCCGCCTAACCTCCCCCGCTGGGCGGGGGAGGGACTGCCGCCACTCTCCCGCATCAGCACTTGTCCCCTCCTCCGCCCAGCGGGGGAGGGTTAGGGTGGGGGTAAGTCTGCAGCGGCACTGGTGAGATTGCCCCATGATCCTGCTCTTCACCGACTTCGGCCAATCCGGCCCCTACACCGGCCAGATGAAGGCGGTGCTGGTGCAACGGGCGCCCGCCGTTCCGGTCATCGACCTGTTCGCCGACGCTCCCGCCTTCGACCCGCAGCTCTCCGCCTATCTGCTGGCGGCCTACGCCCCGGCCTTCCCCGCCGGCAGCGTTTTCCTCTGCGTCGTCGATCCCGGCGTCGGCACCGACCGGCGGCCGGTGATGGTGGAGGCGGACGGGCGGTGGTTCGTCGGCCCCGACAACGGCCTGTTCGCCCTGATCGCCCGCCGCGCAACGTCGCTAAACGCCTGGACCATCGACTGGATTCCGGAGCGGCTGTCCGCCAGCTTCCATGGCCGCGACCTGTTCGCCCCTGTCGCCGCCGATTTGGCGACCGGCCGGCCGGTGCAGCGCAGCCCCCTCCCCCTCGCCGCCATCGACCGCCCCGACTGGCCGGACGAGTTGCCGCGCATCGTCTATGTCGATGTCTACGGCAACGCCATGACCGGCATGCGGGCATCCACCCTTCCCGCCGATGCCGTGTTGACCGCCGCCGGCACCCGCATCACCCGTGCCCGCACCTTCGGTGCCGTCGGACCGGGGGAGCCGCTGTGGTACGGGAACTCCAACGGGCTTGCCGAGATCGCCGTGAACCGCGGACGGGCGGACCATGCGCTTGGTCTCAAGGTCGGCGATGCGGTGACCGTAGAAGTCTGAAAAACTCCGGGCAAAAGAAAACCGCCCGGAAGCGGGTGCTTCCGGGCGGTTGCTGCTTGACCCGATGCTTGTCCGATCAGGCGTCTTTCAGGCTCAGTCGTTGTTGCGCTGACCCAGGAACTGCAGCAGGAACTGGAACAGGTTGATGAAGTCCAGGTACAGCGTCAGGGCGCCCATCAGGGCGAGCTTGCCGGTGCTCTCGTGATCGTAGCCCTCGGCGTAGCTTTCCTTGATCGACTGGGTGTCGTAGGCGGTCAGGCCGGTGAAGATCAGCACGCCGATGGCGGAGATCGCGAAGTGCAGGGCCGGCGACTGGAAGAAGATGTTCGCCAGCCCGGCGATGACCAGGCCGATGACGCCCATCATCAGGAACGAGCCCATCTTCGACAGGTCGGCCTTCGTGGTGTAGCCGTACAGGCTCATCGCCAGGAAGGTCGCGGCGGTGACGAAGAAGGTCAGCGCGATGGAGGCGCCGGTGAAGACCAGGAAGATCGCCGACATCGACAGGCCCATCGCGCCGCAATAGGCCCAGAAGACGAGCTGGGCGGATGCGAAGGACAGGCGCTGGATGCCGAAGGACAGCACCATGACGAACGCCAGCGGGGCCAGCATCACCACCCACTTCAGCGGAGTGCCGAAGATTGCCGCCATCATGGCCGGGCTGGACGACACGAGCGCGGCGACCAGGCCCGTCAGAATCAGGCCGGCGCCCATGTAGTTGTACACGCGCAGCATGTGCTGCCGCAGGCCTTCGTCGAAGTATCCCCGATCTGTCGCGCGGCCTGCGGTCGCGAAGCGGTTATAGGTCGGGTCTGCCATGTTGGTTTCCTCGGTGGAATAGGGTGATCCCGTCGGGATGACATATTGGCGAGTCCGCAAATCGGTTCAATAGGAATCGGCAGCGGTTCTCCAAGATGAAAAAGCTTTCACGTTTCGTTTTTGCTACCGCTTTCCGCCGCGGGAATCACTCGTTGCGAAGCAAAGGCGCGGACGGCTGGCCCAGTGCCCGCCAAGTACCATAGAACCCGAAAGCGAGAGTGATCGCCGTGCTGAGCAAGGCCGTGGTGACCACCGCCGACGGCAGGAAGCTCCACTCCCAATGCATCAGGAAGCGCAGCACCGCCCAGGCGGTCAGCGTGCCGATGCCGCCGGCGATGACCGCGGTCAGCAGGCCCAGCAACCCGTACTCCAGCAGGAAGGCGCGCAGCACGTCGCCGCGCGTCGCCCCCAGCACCTTCAGGACCACCGCGTCGTAGACCCGGCGGCGGTGGCCGGCGGCGACCGCGCCGGCCAGCACCAGCGTGCCGGCGGCCAGCGTGAGGCCGGCGACGATGCGCACCGCGGTGCCGATATGGCCCAGCATCTCCGACACCGTGTCCAGCGCGTCCTTGATCCGCACCATGGTGATGTTGGGGAAGCGCTGCAGCACGGCGCGCTGCACCTGCGTTTCGGCATCCGGCGTGGCGCGGACCGTGGCGACCCAGGTCTGCGGGGCGCCTTCCAGCGTGCCCGGGGCGAAGACCATGGTGAAATTGATCGCCATGCTGCTGAAATCGGCGGCGCGGACGTTGGCGACCGTGGCCTCGATGCCGCGGCCCAGGATGTTGATCGACAGCGTGGCGCCAGGGCCGATGCCGAAAGCCTCGGCGACGCTCTGGTGGATGGAGATCAGCGGCGGGCCGGCATAGTCGGCCGCCCACCAACTGCCGGCGGTGACGGTGGAATGCTTCGGCAGCGTCGCCGAATAGGTGATGCCGCGGTCGCCGGCCAGGATCCAGGCCTGCTCGGGGTTCACCAGCGCCTTTTCGGCCTCCTGTCCGTTCACCCGCTCGATCCGGCCGCGCAAGCTCGGCACCGCCTCGAAAGCGCTGGTACCGGGGATGGCGGTGACGAGATCGCGCAAGGGGTCGAACTGGTCGCGCTGGATGTCGACGAAGAAGAAGCTGGGAGCGTCCTGCGGGATCGTCTCCGACACCCGGCGGGAGAAGTTGCCCTGGATCAGCGCGATGGCGACCAGCACCGTCAGGCCGAGCCCGAGCGACAGCACCACTGCCGCCGTCGGGTTGCCCGGCCGGTGCAGGTTGGCGAGCGCCAGCCGCAATCCCGGACGACGGACACGGCCCACGCGTTTCGCGCCCCAGGTCACCAGGTCAGCCGCAGCGCGGAAGGCGATGAAGGTGGCGATGGAGCCGCCGACGAACCACAGGGCGAAGAGCTTGTTATGGGCGGTCAGCACCGCCAGTCCGGCCAGCGCAACCGCCGACGCGATCGTCGCCACCGTATAGGGCATGCGCGGCCGACCGGCGGCCGGGGCGATCACGTCGCGGAACAGGGCGCCGGCCGGCACCTCCCGCGCCCGGCCGAGCGGCCAGAGCGAGAAGGTCAGCGCCGTCAGCACGCCATAGAGCGCGGCCAGAGCCAGCGCCCCCGGATAGACGCCGATCTGGGCCGACACCGGCAGCACGCCGTCGAGCAGACGGCCCAGCGCCAGCGGCGCAACGGCACCCAGCGCCAGCCCGATGGCGATGCCCAGCAGGGCAAGCGCCAGGATCTGCGCCAGATAGAGCTGAAACACCAGGGCACCCGGCGCGCCGATGCACTTCATCATGGCGATGGTGCGGGCGCGCGAATCCAGATGGCTGCGCACCGCATTGCCCACCCCGACGCCGCCGACCAGCAGCGCGGTCAGCCCGACCAGCGTCAGGAACAGCGTCATGCGGTCGATGAAGCGCTCGATCTGCGGCGAGGCGTTGGTGTAGTCGCGCATCCGCCAGGGCGCGTCGGGGAAGCGGGTGCGCAAATCCTCCTGCCACGCCTTCAGGTCGGTTTCCGGCGGCAGCGCGACCTTGGCGCTCCACCAGGTGAGACTGCCGGGTTGCAGCAACCCGGTGCCCTGCAGCGACGGCAGCGCCACCATCAGGCGCGGCCCCAGCGAGAAGGCGTTGGAGGAGGCGCGGTCCGGCTCGCGGTCCAGCACGGCGGCGACGCGATAGGCACCCTCGCCGACATGGATGGTGTCGCCGGTCTTCACGCCCAGCCGGTCGACGAGACTCGCTTCGATCACCGCTCCCCAGCGGCCGTTCTTTTGCGCCAGCGCGTCCCGCAGGTCGCCGCCGCCCACCAGGGTGACGGTCCCGTAGAGCGGGTAGACGTCGTCGACCGCCTTCAACTCGACCAGCGAAGAGCGGACGTCGTCGTCGGCGCGCGCCATCGCCCGCATCTCGGCGGAGGTCGACACCCGGCCGCCGGCGGTCAACGCCGCCATCTGCTCGTCGGCCGGCGGGCTGTAGAGTTGCCGCAACGCGACGTCGCCGCCCAGGATCGAACGTCCGTCATTGGCCAGCCCGTCGAGCAGCCCGCTCGACACCGACTGCACCGCGGCGATGGCGGCGACGCCCAGCGCCAGGCAGGCGAGGAAGACCCAGAAGCCCTTCAGGCCGGTGCGCAGCTCCCGCCGGGCAAGGCGGAGGGCGAGGGTGAGGTTGGTCATTGCGTGACCCTCCCCCTGCGACTGTCCCCTCTCCCCCCTGGGGAGAGGGTTAGGGTGAGGGGGATGCATGGCGAGAAGTATGGTGATGAAAAGCACGTTGCGCGTCGAGCAACGCCACGCACTGCGTCCCCCTCACCCCGACCCTCTCCCCGCGTTCGGCGGACCTTTGGTCCGCCTGTCGCGTCAGCGCAAACGAAGTTTGCGCGTGAGCGGGGGGGAGAGGTGGAAACGGTCCCGAGAGTTGCGAACATCCCCCTCACTCCCCCGCCGCCTGCAGCCTTGCGCGCCGCGCCGCCTGCCCGTCGTCGGCGATGCGGCCGTCGGCCAGCCGGACCGTCCGGTCGCAGCGCGCGGCGAGGCTCGGGTCGTGGGTGATCAGCACCAGCGTCGTGCCGCGCCGCTCGGCCAGATCGAACAGAAGCTTCACGATGGTGGCGCCGGTGTCGATGTCGAGGTTGCCGGTCGGCTCGTCGGCCAGAAGCAGCGACGGCTCGGTCACGAAGGCGCGGGCGAGCGCCGTGCGCTGCTGCTCGCCACCCGAAAGCTGGCCGGGATAATGGTGGATGCGGTGACCCAGCCCCACCTGCTCCAACCCGATGCGGGCGCGGTCGAAGGCGTCGGCGATCCCGGCGAATTCCAGCGGGATGGCGACATTCTCCAGCGCCGTCATGGTCGGCACCAGATGGAAAGCCTGGAAGACGATCCCCACATGCTGGCGGCGGAAGCGCGCCAAGCCGTCCTCGTCCAGCCGGTTCAGCTCCTGCCCGGCGACGCGGACGGTGCCGCCGCTGGGGCGTTCCAGGCCGGCCATCACCATCATCATGGTCGACTTGCCGGAGCCGCTGGGGCCGACGACGCCGACCCGCTCCCCGGCGGCCACCTGAAGATTCACGCCCCGCAGGATGTTGACGGGCCCGGCACCGCTGTCCAATCTCAAGTGGACGTCGTCGAGTTCCACGATGGAATCATGGTGGGGTCGGGCGATGGAATTGGACGACGTTGCAGAGGATTGGACTTTGGACATGCGACTCTCGCACAAGCGGAACGGACCATCGCCATATGGCTCGACCCGCCGGGCTTTCAACATGGGTGCCATCGGCGCCGCGCTCGCCTTCGTTTTTGCGTCAGGGGTATCGATGACCGTTCCGACCCGCGCAGAGGCGGCGCAGCCGGTGAAGCTGCTGGCGCTGGGCGACAGCCTGACCGCCGGCTACGGCCTGCCGGAACCGCAGGGCTTCACCCGCCAGCTGGAAAAGGCGCTGGCCGACAAGGGATACAGCGTCACCGTCGTCAATGCCGGCGTGTCGGGCGACACCACAGCCGGCGGCCGGGCGCGGCTGGACTGGGCGCTGGCCGACAAGCCCGACGCCGCCATCGTCGAGCTGGGCGCCAACGACATGCTGCGCGGGCTCGATCCCGCACAGGCGAAGGACAACCTCGACGTCATCCTGAAGACGCTGAAGGATCGCAGGATTCCGACGCTGCTGGCCGGCATGTACGCCTCTCCCAGCCTGGGAAAGCCCTATACCGACAAGTTCAACGCCATCTATCCCGACCTTGCGAAGACTTATGATCTGCCGCTCTACCCCTTCTTCCTAGACGGGGTGGCGCTCGAACGGTCGCTGATCCAGCAGGATGGGCTGCATCCCAATGCCCAGGGTGTGGCGACGATCGTGGAGCGCATCCTGCCTTCCGTCACGGCCCTGCTCGACAGTCTGCCGCAAATCCAGAAGACTACCGAAAAACCCGGAGGCTGACCCATCATGACCGTTACCCTGGACAGCGACACCCGCTTTCACGCCGCCTGCGCCGCCGGGGCGGAGTGGGGACCGACGGTCAAGGCCTGCCTGGACAAGCTGGGGCCGGTCGCCGGCTGCAACCTCGGCTTCCTCTACCTGACCGACGGGCTGGCGGAGCATGCGACCAGCATCGTCACCCTGCTGCGCGGCGTTACCGGCATCCGCCATTGGGTCGGCACCGTGGGCATCGGCGTGATGGCGAACGGTGAGGCCCTGTTCGACGAGCCGGGGCTGGCGATCATGGCCGCCCGCCTGCCGGAGGACAGCTTCCGCCTGTTCCCCACCCTGACCGATGGGCTGGAGCCGATGCGCGGCAGTGCCGGCGGCTGGCTGGACAAGCATGGCGCGGCGCTGGCGCTGGTCCATGTCGATCCGCACCATGCCGACATGGCCGGGCTGGTGTCCCGCCTGTCGGAGGAGGCCGGCGTCTTCCTGGTCGGCGGCCTGACCGCTTCGCGCGGGGAGTTCCCGCAGATCGCAGCCGGGGCCGAGGATGCCGATCCGGTCACCGACGGCGGCGTGTCGGGTGTGCTGTTCGCGCCCAATCTGCCGGTCGCCACCGCCCTGACCCAGGGCTGCCGCCCCATCGGGCCTAACCGCACCGTCACCGCCAGCGACGACAACGTGATCCTGGAGATCGACGGCCGCCCGGCGCTGGACGTCTTCAAGGAGGACATCGGTCCGGAGCTTGCCGCCGACCTGCGGCAGGTGTCCGGGCTGATCTGCGCCGGGCTGCCCATCGTCGGATCCGACACCCAGGACTATCTGGTCCGCGACCTGATCGCCATCGACCCGCGCGCCGGCTGGATTTCCATCGCCGAACGGGTGACGACCGGCCAGCCGGTGATGTTCACCCGCCGCGATCATGATACCGCCGCCGCCGACATGCGCCGGATGCTGGACAACCTCAGGAAACGGGTGAAGGCGACGCCGAAGGGGGCGGTGTATGTCAGCTGCATCGCCCGCGGTCCCAGCCTGTTCGGCACCGCCGACGCCGAGCTGTCGATGATCCGCGAGACCTTCGGCGACATCCCGCTGACGGGTTTCTTCGCGTCGGGCGAAGTGTCGCACAACCGGCTCTATGGCTACACCGGCGTGTTGACGCTCTTTCTGTAAAGATCATTTCGAATAAGGAACGTTCCGGATGCAGTATCGTCCGCTCGGCCGAACCGGCCTGTCGGTCAGCGCCATCGGCCTGGGCACCATGACCTGGGGCCGCCAGAACACCGAGGCCGAAGGCCATGCCCAGATGGACGCGGCACTCGACCGCGGCATCAATTTCTGGGACACGGCGGAGATGTACGCGATCCCGCCCACCGCCGACACCTACGGCAAGACGGAGGAGGTGATCGGCAGCTGGTTCCGGTCGCGCGGCAAGCGCGACAAGGTGATCCTCGCCAGCAAGATCATCGGCGCGCCGGCCGGCGGCTTCGGCTGGGTGCGCGAGGGCAAGTCGCGGCTGGACCGCGCCAACCTCTTCGCGGCGGTGGAGGCCAGCCTGTCGCGGCTGAAGACCGACCACATCGACCTCTACCAGATCCACTGGCCCGACCGCGTCACCAACCGCTTCGGCGTCCGCACCTACCAGCACAAGCCGCAGCAGGACGGCGTGCCGATCGAGGAGACGCTGGCGGCGCTGGCCGAACTGGTGCAGGCCGGCAAGATCCGCCATATCGGTCTGTCGAACGAGAGCCCGTGGGGCGTGATGCGCTGGCTGCGCGCTGCCGAGGTCGCGGGCCTGCCGCGCGTCGCCTCGATCCAGAACGCCTACAACCTGCTGAACCGGACCTTCGAGAACGGGCTGTCGGAGGTGTCCCTGCGCGAGGATGTCGGGCTGCTTGCCTATTCGCCGCTGGCCGCCGGAACGCTGACCGGCAAGTATCTGAATGGCACCGTCCCGCCGGGCAGCCGCCGCGCGCTCGACCATCGGCCGTCGCGCTACGCCACCGTCAACGCGGATGCGGCGACGGAGGCCTATCTGGACATCGCCCGCCGCCATGGTCTGGCGCCCAACCAGATGGCCATCGCCTTTACGGTGCAGCAACCCTTCGTCACCTCGTCGCTGATCGGGGCGACGACGATGGAGACGCTGATCTCCAACATCGACTCCAGCGACCTGACCCTGTCGCCGGAGGTGATGGCGGAGATCGACGCCGTGCACAACCGCATGCCGGATCCGTGTCCGTAAAGCGCCGGCTGCGGTTGTCCCCCCCCTGACCCTCCCCCGCTCTCGGCCGACCGAAGGCCGGTCCGATCGCAGGGGAGGGAAATGGACCGTTTTCGGCGTTCAGCGGCAGTCCCTCCCCACCCAGTGGGGGAGGTTAGGTGGGGGTCTAACTCCGCGGATAAATTGAGGTGTCCCATGCTCCGCCTGTTCGTCGCCATCGACCTGACGGAGGAGGTACGCCAGCGGCTGGCGGGGCTGGCCGGCGGGGTGCCCGGTGCGCGCTGGACCGAGCCGGAAAACCTGCACCTCACCCTGCGCTTCATCGGCGAGGTGCCGGAGGATCAGGCGATGGACATCGACGCCGCGCTGGCCGAGATTCGCGCACCAGCCTTCCCGCTTACCCTCGACGGGGTCGGCGTGTACGGCAGCGCGCGCCGGGCGCGGGTTCTATGGGCGGGGGTGGAGCGCAGCGAGGCGCTGGCCCATCTGCAGGCAAAGGTCGAATCCGCTCTCGTCCGCTGCGGCCTGCCGGCGGAGGAGCGGAAATTCTCACCCCACGTCACGCTGGCCCGGCTGAAGGACGCGCCCGCCGACCGCATCGGCCGCTTCCTGTCCGACCGCGGCCTGTTCCGCGCCGGCCCGATGCCGGTGGAGCATGTCACGCTCTACCGCAGCCATCTCGGCAACGGCGGCGCGGTGTATGAGGCCTTGCGGGAATATCCGCTCGACGCCGCTTAGGCGAGGATTTCATCCCAGGGCTGGATGTCGGAGTCCGGTCCGATCACCCGATCCTTGCCGTCCTGCTTGGCGCGGTACATGCGCTGGTCGGCCAGTTCCACCAGGGATTCCCAATCGGCGGGGCGGTCGGTGGTCTGCTCGGCGATGCCGATGCTGGCGGTCTGCAGGCTGCCGTCCGGCCGCTTGCCGAACCCGGCGCGGCGCATCCGCTCCACCGCGATCATCGCACCGTCCAGCGGGGTGTCGGGCATGACGATCAGGAATTCCTCCCCGCCCCAGCGGACCAGCGCATCGGACTGGCGCAGCAGGCTGCGGATGGTGTTGGCGGCATGGCGCAGGACCCGATCACCCTCTTCATGTCCATAGCGGTCGTTGACCGCCTTGAAATCGTCCAGGTCGACGAAGATCGCCGTCAGCGGCTGCGATGTCCGCTCGGCATGGGCGACCTGGAGTTTCAGCAACTCCTCGCCGATGCGGCGGGAAAAGGCGCCGGTCAGCGCGTCGTGCGCCGCCTGCTCCAGCAGGGCGATCATGAAATGCAGCTGGCTGATCGCCGCCAGCGTCGCCACCACCGCGATCAGCGCCAGCAGCCAGAGCGCGCTGATGTAGGAGGGGAACGGCATCACCAGCGACCCATAGAAGCCGGCGGCCAGATGGGCGCCCAGCATCGGAGCGGCGAACAGGGCGCCTTCCAGCGCGGTCAGCGGAAAGACGCTGAGACCCGCCACCATCACGAAGGGCAGATAACCATAGCCGGCGCTGACGGCGATGCGCAGATCGTCGACGCCCTGGTTGTAGAGCAGCGGGTGCGAGATGGCGAAGAACAGCGTCGGGATCGCCAGCAGCGCCGTCAGCCGCCACCAGGCGCAGGTCATGTCGTCGCACGACCGGCGGTCGAAGGCGAGCGCCAGGAAGGCGGCGCTGGCGGTCAGGCGCAGGATGATCAGCCAGATCGCGAGCGACCATTCGAAGACCGTCACGTCGATGGCGATCCACAGCGGTGTCAGGATGCCGAAGATTAGCGCCACCATCCGCACGCGCGACTGGATCATCGCGGCGCGTCGCCGCTGCAGGATGGGGGTGTGGTTGGTCGGATGGATCAGCGTGGGCAGTTCGTCGCCCCGGACAAAGGCGTCGAACAGGGCAGCGAGGAGCCTGTCAACCCGCATGCAGCCGCCTGCCCCCGGCTTGAGCCGGGCATTTCGCCGAAGAGTTAGCCATGATGGGTGATTACACGCGCATGACCATCCCTTCAACGGCTTTTGCGTGGAAAGGGCCTTTCAGCCTTCGGAAAGCACGGAAAGTTCCGGCCATGCGACAAAAAGTAACGGGCGGCGCGTCACCGACACGCCGCCCGTTCACAACGCCCGTCCCGGAGAGCGGAAAGCCGCCTCGGTTCAGTCCTTCAGGTCTTCCCACAGCTCCTTCACCTTGGCGAAGAAGCCTTCCGACTGTGGATTCGACCCTTCCTTGGCGGCGCCCTCGAACTCGCGCAGCAGTTCCTGCTGGCGCTTGGTCAGGTTCACCGGGGTCTCCACCACCGCCTGGATGTACATGTCGCCGCGCTGGGCGCTGCGCAGCACCGACATGCCCTTGGCCTTGATGCGGAACTGGTGGCCGGACTGGGTGCCCGGCGGCACCGTCACCTTGGTGCGGGTGCCGTCGATGGTCGGAACCTCCACCGAACCGCCGAGCGCCGCCGTGGTCATCGGGATCGGCACCCGGCAGTGGATGTTGGCGCCGTCGCGCTGGAAGATCGGGTGCGGCCCGATCGCCAGGAAGATGTAGAGGTCGCCGGCCGGCGCCCCGCGCAAGCCCGCCTCCCCCTCGCCCGCCAGACGGATGCGGGTGCCGTCCTCGACGCCGGCGGGGATGTTGACCTGCAGGGTCTTTTCCTTGCGCAGCCGGCCGGAGCCGCCGCAGCTCTTGCAGGCGTCCTTGATGACCTTGCCGGCGCCATGGCAGCCGGGGCAGGTCCGCTCGATGGTGAAGAAGCCCTGCTGCGCCCGCACCTTGCCGTGGCCCTGGCAGGTCGGGCAGGTGATCGGCTGGGTCCCCGCCGCCGCACCGGAGCCGTTGCAGCCGTCGCACTGCACGGTGGTGGGCACGCGGATGGTGGTCTGGGTGCCCTTGAAGGCTTCCTCCAGCCCGATCTCCAGATTGTAGCGCAGGTCCTGACCGCGGCCGGACGCACCGCCGCCGCCGCGACGGCCGCCCATGAACTCGCCGAACATCTCGTCGAAGATGTCGGCGAAGCCGCCGCCGCCGCCGAAGTCGAAGTTGAAGCCGCCGGCCCCGGCGCCCGCGCCCGGACCACGGCCATTCTCGAAGGCCGCGTGGCCGAACCGGTCGTAGGCCGCGCGCTTCTGATCGTCCTTCAGGACGTCATACGCTTCGCTGATTTCCTTGAACTTCTGCTCGGCGTCCTTGTCACCCTGGTTGCGGTCCGGGTGGTACTGCATCGCCATCTTGCGATAAGCCTTTTTCAGCTCATCCGCGCTGGCGTTCTTCGCCACACCGAGCAGCTCGTAATAATCCTGTTTCGCCATGGGGGCCGACCGCCTTTGAGTCGTTCTGGTCCAAACTGTCCGCGTCGCGCCGGAACCTGAGCCCAGCATACCGAAGGCCCGCCGCCGGGGAAAGGCGGCGGGCCATCGATGCTCGCGTCAGATCCGTATCAAAAAGAAGCTGGCCTAAGATCAGGCCGACTTCTTCTTGTCGTCCTGGACCTCTTCGAAGTCGGCGTCGACGACGCCCGGCTCGTTCGGCTGGGCGCCCGGTGCCTCGCCGCCCGCCGCCGGGGCCTCGCCCTGGCCGGCCTTGTACATCGCCTCGCCCAGCTTCATCGAAACCTGGGCCAGCGCGTCGGTCTTGGCCTTGATGCCGTCGAGATCCTCGCTGTCCAGCACCGACTTCAGCTCGGCGACGGCAGCCTCCGCGGCGGTCTTGTCGGAGGCCGGGATCTTGTCGCCGTTCTCCTTGATGGTCCGCTCGGTGGTGTGGATCAGGGCGTCGGCATGGTTGCGGGCGTCGACCAGCTCGCGGCGCTTCTTGTCGTCGGCCGAATGAGCCTCCGCGTCCTTCACCATCTTCTGGATGTCGGCGTCCGACAGGCCGCCCGAGGCCTGGATGCGGATCTGCTGCTCCTTGCCGGTCGCCTTGTCCTTCGCCGTGACGCTGACGATGCCGTTGGCGTCGATGTCGAAGGTCACCTCGATCTGCGGCACGCCGCGCGGGGCCGGCGGGATGCCGACCAGATCGAACTGGCCCAGCATCTTGTTGTCGGCAGCCATCTCGCGCTCGCCCTGGAAGACGCGGATGGTGACGGCGTTCTGGTTGTCCTCGGCGGTCGAGAAGGTCTGGCTCTTCTTCGTCGGGACCGTGGTGTTGCGGTCGATCAGACGGGTGAAGACGCCGCCCAGCGTCTCGATGCCCAGGCTCAGCGGGGTGACGTCGAGCAGCAGGACGTCCTTGACCTCGCCCTTCAGCACGCCGCCCTGGATGGCGGCGCCGATGGCGACCACCTCGTCCGGGTTGACGCCGCGGTGCGGCTCACGGCCGAAGAACTGCTTCACCGCGTCGATGACCTTGGGCATGCGGGTCATGCCGCCGACCAGGATCACCTCGTCGATCTCGCTGGCCTTCAGGCCGGCATCCTTCAGGGCCGCCTTGCAGGGCTCGATCGTGCGCTGTACCAGCTCGTCCACCAGGGCTTCCAGCTTGGCGCGGGTCAGCTTGATGTTCAGGTGCTTCGGACCGGTCTGGTCGGCGGTGATGAAGGGCAGGTTGACTTCGGTCTGCGTGGTGGACGACAGCTCGATCTTCGCCTTTTCCGCAGCTTCCTTCAGGCGCTGCAGCGCGAGCTTGTCCTTGCGCAGGTCGATGCCCTGCTCCTTGTTGAATTCGTCGGCCAGATACTCGATGACCCGGCTGTCGAAGTCCTCGCCGCCCAGGAAGGTGTCGCCGTTGGTCGACTTCACCTCGAACACGCCGTCGCCGATCTCCAGCACGGAGATGTCGAAGGTGCCGCCGCCCAGGTCATAGACCGCGACGGTGCCGGTGCCCTTCTTCTCCATGCCGTAGGCCAGCGCGGCGGCCGTCGGCTCGTTGATGATGCGCAGCACGTCGAGGCCGGCGATCTTGCCGGCGTCCTTGGTGGCCTGGCGCTGGCTGTCGTTGAAGTAGGCCGGGACGGTGATGACCGCCTGCGTGACCTTCTCGCCCAGATAGTTCTCGGCGGTTTCCTTCATCTTGGTGAGGATGAAGGCGCTGATCTGGCTGGGGCTGTACTTCTTGCCGTGCGCCTCGACCCAGGCGTCGCCGTTGTCGCCGGAGATGATGCGGTAGGGAACCAGGCCCTGGTCCTTCTTCGTCAGCGGATCGTCGAAACGGCGGCCGATCAGACGCTTGATGGCGAAGAGGGTGTTTTCCGGATTGGTGACCGCCTGGCGCTTGGCGGGCTGGCCGATCAGCCGCTCGCCGCCCTGGCTGAAGGCGACCATGGACGGCGTGGTCCGCGCGCCCTCGGCGTTCTCGATCACCTTGGCGCTGCCGCCTTCCATCACGGCGACGCACGAGTTCGTGGTGCCGAGGTCGATACCAATCACTTTGCTCATGTTCAGCCTCTTTCGTTCGGCAGATGCGTGGCGGCCCGTCTGGTCCGGCACCGCCGCGATCCCCATTGGGTCGGTGAAACGTCGGTGGAGCGCTTGGGGGTCCGGTCCGCGGGGGAGCGATGCTTGAGAGCAAGGCCCCCGGGTCCGGCCCGTGCTGGCGGAGATATAGGCGGAGCCGTTTCGGGCTGCAACAGGGTGGCGCGCCTTTCGGTCTGCAAAAGCGGGGAAAAAACGCTGCAGTCTCGTCCTTCCCGCATGCGTTGCCGATCCGCGTCCCGCGGCAGTAGAATACCGGTGTATTCAAATCCGCGGAGGCGAATATCCCGATATTCACCGCATCTGATTCAACTCGTCACAAGTGTTACAAGTGAATAATAGTTCGGCTATGAACCGTCTTCTGAGGTTAACCTTTCATTAACAAGCAACGGCGTGCTAAGCTGCTTCAAATCAATTCGCGGTTGCTGTGTTTATTCATGGAACGGCAAATCTATTAGTGAAACCACAAAAGAAATATGCTATCTCCTTTGCGCTATAGGGTATGACCGCAAAGGGTCGGGCCGGCGGCGTCTGCGTCGCAGCCACCACAGCAGCGGTTCCATGCAAAGCTGGTCACACAGGTGTGAAAGGGAAGCGCGATGATGGACGAACGACGCGATGTGGCCCTGGCCATCAAGTCCTGCCTGGACAGCCTGATGAGCGACGCGACGCGTTGCGATCTGGACGACCTCGCGCGCTTCATCAGCCTCGCCGCCCTGGCCGCGGAAGAGGCGGCGGTCGCCCACGATCCGAAGTCGGTCCGCCTGAAGGCGCTGATGGCCACCGGCGCCGGCCACTGCTGACCGGTATCCCCGCTTTAGGCATACCGGCGTTTCGAGCGCGGCAGCCGTCAGGATCTACAGTATCTCCGCATTGCGGATGGCGTCGTCGATCCGGCCCAGCATTTCGGCGCAGGAGTCGTCGCCATCCATCAGGGCGGGCAGCGCGAAGCTGAACATCGCGACCGCGGCCACTGCTCCCCCAATGGTCCCTGCCGCTTCCGCGCGTTCCGCGCCGACCAGCCACAGGTAATGGGTCTCGGCCCGGCCGTCTTCTTCCGTCCGCATCATCGCCTGGGCGATCACAGCGCCGTCGGCACGGCTTTCCACCGTCCGGTCGCCGGCCCGCGGATCCTGCGGCCTGACGAAGCGAAGGGCCATCTCCCGCAAGGTGCCGGCCACGCCGCCGGACTCCGGCCGCGGCGTCACCCGGTCGGTCACCAGCCGCAGCACGCCGGCGGCCGGAGGCGGCGGCCGGAAGGTGCCGATGGGCTGGCCCTCATGCTCTTCCACATCGACCGCCCAGCCCGGCGGAAGGCGGAACCGCACCGTATCGGCCCAGCCGATGTCGGATCCCGGTCCATTCGTCACTTGTCCGTTCTGCATCTGGGGGCCTTGCGCCATCGCTCCCTCCCGGGTTTGCCGCGCACGCCGCAACGGCGCGCCAGGGCCGGCACCATAGGCGCCACGGGCCGTGCCGCCAATGCCCTATCGGAGCCCTTGGGCTTTGGGGAAATCCCCGGGGAAACGCCTCAGACCGTCATTCCGGGATCAGGAACTGCACGCCCAGCCAGCGCCAGCGGCCATCGGCGGTCGGCAGGGTGCAGTTGACGCGGGCGCGGCCCGGCGGGAAGGGGTCCTTGATGCGGACCTCCACCCGGTCCTCCGCGATGCGTTCCAGCGCGGTGCGGCCCTGGCCGGTGGCGAAGCAGGCCAGCTTCGAACTGTCCCCCACCCCGTCGGCGATGGTGAAGCCCAGCGGGGGCGGATTGACGGTCACCAGCGGGTCGTCGGGCGTCAGGTCGGACACGGGCAGCGGCAGGGCATTGGCCGCCAGTTCGAACCGGTCGACATTGCCGTAGGTCTCGTTCATGACGAAGCGCGGCAGGCTCCAGGGATCGGCCTGGGCGTGCAGCACGCCCGACTGCTGGCCGAAGGCGGCGGCGAAGCCCTGGTCCATCACCAGCTGCCGCACCGCCAGCGAATATTCCCCTTGCGGGTAGGAGAAGATCGTCGGCCGCCGTCCCAGCTCCGTCTGGAAGCGGTCGGACATCCGGCGCAGGTCGGCGGCCAATTGGTCCGGGCTGCGCGTCAGCATCGACTGTGTCGAGGTGCCGAGCGCGCCGATGGTGACGCCGGCCGCCGCCAGCTGCCGGATTTCGCCCCAGGTCATGTGGCTGGGAGAGCCGCGGTCGACCGCGTCGGTCGCGACGAACAGCGTGAAGGGCAGATTGGCCGCCTTCAGCCGCGGCCAGGCCTCGGTGAAGGCGGAGCGGCTGGCTTCGTCGATGGTGATGGCGACCGTGCGGTCGGGCAGCGGCTTCCCGGTGCGCAGGGCATCCAGGATCCTCGGCAGCGGCAGGACGCGGTAGTCGCCGTCCGTCAGCTCGTCCAGATGGGCTTCGAACTGGTCGATGCGGATGCTGATCGAGGGGTTCTGGTCCTCGCCGAAGCGGTCATAGGCGAAGACGACCGCGCTGGCGCCCGGCGGAGAAGCGGAGTCGGCCATGGCAGGCCGCGACGCCGGCACGAGCGCAGTCCAGACGGACAGCGCGGCGGCAGCGAGAACCTTGACGGCACGACGGAACGGCATGGCGCCCTGCGGAATAGGCTGGCCGGGACGACCTCCGCCCCGACGCAAAGGGTGTGCCATAGTCTCCGTCATGCGAACAAGCGCCGACCGCCACTTTCCCGCTGAGGGCAGCGATGCGGTGCGCGCGTGCAACAATGGAATGCCTGATCCGTAGCACACGCCCTGATACGGACGGCGTCGGGATGCTGCCCGGCCTGTGTCGGCCGCTCCTACATCAGCCGCCCGCCGGCGGCGGCGTCGGTCAACAGGGGGTAGCGCTCCGCATCCGGCAGCTGGTAATGCCACCATTCGGACGGGTAGTGCTCCCAGCCCGCGGCGACCATCACCCCCAGCAGCATGGCGCGGTTCCGCTGCTGCTCCGCGGTCAGGTCGCTGCGGCCATGGTGCGACCGTTCCGTCATCGCGTCGAACCCGGTGCCCATGTCCAGCGGCACGCCGGCGGCATCGGCGAGCGTCAGGTCGATCGCCACGCCGCGGGTGTGGTTGGAGCCCAGCCGGGGGTCGGCGATGTAGGTCGGATCGGAAAAGGCGTGCCAAAGCCGCCATTGCGCCTCTGCCGGGCGGAAGGCATCGTACACCCGCAACCGGCAGCCGATGCCGCGCGCCAGCCGGATGGCATCGGTTAGCCGGCGGGCCGCGTCGGGGTGCAGCAGGCACACCGCCGACCGGTAGATCGGCGCGCCCGACAGGTTGTCGGCGGTGGCGTAGAGAAGCTCCAGGTCGATGTCGAAGGCCGGAGGCGCGATTTCGGTCAGCATGGACAGGGCAATCGTCGGCGTATTGGGAAGAGGCACGACCTCTAGCATGGCGCCGGCGCCGCCTGCCATGGTCGCGGGTCTGCCATGCCCGGGCCGGCGGGTTGTGCGGGCCCATGCGGGATTGTGCCGGGCCGGCAATCCATGGTGAAGGCAGGCACGTATGAAGACGGACCGGCGTGGCGGCAAACCCGATACGGCGGCGGTTAAGGAAGGTGGGGCGATGAAGGTTCTGGGTCTGGATACGGCGACGTCCGGCTGTTCGGGCCGCGCTGTGGGAGGGAACTGTCGGCTTGGCGGGTGCCCGAGTGGCGCGCCACGCGTGACCGTGCGGCGCAGTGCCCCGATGGCGCGCGGGCAGGCGGAGGTGCTGGTGCCGCTGGCGCAGGAGGTGCTGGCGGATGCCGGCGCCGCGTTCGACGACCTCGACCGCATCGCCGTCACCGTCGGGCCGGGGGCCTTCACCGGGCTGCGCATCGCGCTGGCCGCCGCCCGCGGGATCGCCGTCGCACGCGATCTTCCGGTGGTCGGCATCACCAGCTTCGACGCCATCGCCCATGGCGTGCCGGAGGCCGAGCGCGCCGGGCGCCCCTTGCTGGTCGCCGTCGACAGCCGGCGGGCCGAGCCCTTCCTGCAGCTCTATGACGCCACGCTGGCGCCGGTGGGGAAGCCGGCGATGCCGGACCCGGCGGCGATCCCCGGCTGGCTCGATGCGCTGTGCCCGTCCGGACCGTTGCTGCTGGCCGGCGACGCGGCGGCGGCGCTGGTCCCGCTGCTGGCCGGTCGGTCCGGGCTGGAGGTGGCGGCGGGCGACGGGTTGCCGGATGCCGCGGTGGTGGCGGCGCTGGGGGCCGCCCGTCCAACCGGCCTGCCGGCCGAACCCTTCTATCTTCGTCCGCCGACGTCA
>NZ_VUOI01000011.1:0-118639 GCF_015390205.1 Azospirillum sp. INR13 | reverse complement strand
AAATACTTCCAAGATTTTAAAGCCAGCATTCTCAGGAGTGCCTGCGGTAGGCGCTGTAGAGCAGGGTTCCCGGCAGGAACTCCGGCAGGCAGCGCAGCAGGGTTTGCGGTCCGTCCCACTGGTCGAAATTGTCCCGGGTCAGCCACGCCAATCCGCCCAGCGCCGTCATGGCACCGACGGCCAGCAGGACCTTCGCCACTGCCCCCGATCGCCAAACCCAGGGCCAAAGCCGGCGGGAAGACCAGATAGGCCATGAATTCCAGGCTGATCGACCATGCGGGATAGTTCCAGCTGAGTTCGCTCGCCTGCAACCCCTCAGCATGAACAGGTTGGCGACCAGCGCGCCGAGCGACCGTGCGCCCTCCAGCGGAATCGCCTCGAAGGTGCCGGGGGCGGCATAGTCCAGGACCTGCGCCGCGAGCGCCGTCACCACGAACAGCAGAAGCACCGTGATGTGCAACGGATAGAGCCGGGCGATCCGCGCCTTCAGGAAATCCGAGTATCTGCCGCCGAACTGCTGGTCCGCGGCCGGCCGAAGCTGCCATGGTAGACGTGGGTCAACACGAAACCGCTCAGCATGAAGAACAGGTCGACCGCCAGATATCCCTTCTCCACCAGGCGCGTGGAATGCTCCGGATGCAGGTTGGGAAAGTGGGTGAAGCTGTAATGGTACAGCACCACCCACAGCGCGGCGATGCCGCGCAATGGGGTCAGGGACTGGAGTTGGGGTGGGGACCCTTCCGTTCCATGCTGCCGCTCCTGCCGGGATCAGAAGATCAGCTTCAGGATGCCGGTGACCACCAGCAGGCCGATGATGAAGATGATCAGGATGGCCCAGCCGAGAATTTTCAACATGTCATCGTGCTCCAAAATGTGACGGACAAAGGGGTGGCAGCCGATGGATCCGCCGGTGGGGCGTGCGCTTCCGGCAACCGGACGCCTGATAGCGACCGTCGCGGAGCCAGGGCCTTCCATGCTCCGTCCCGCATCCGGCGCTCCTGCGCGCCTGTGGTTGGAAGGCGGTGCACCAATTTCCAGTCCAGTCCCCGGCCATGCACGTCGCCGAGCCGGTGCCAGCCGAAGGCCGAAGCGGCGGCAGGACGGTCACTTCCGCTGCCGGGCTTGGGATGGTCAGCACCGGACGTCTCCATCGGGGCCGGCGGTTCGACCTGCTCGCCCCGGACATCGTCCGTGCGGTCCTGACGCTGCAGGGGGGCGTCATCCTCCTTCTGCGAAGCCGGGTGGGTCGGCAAAGCCGGTTGAGGCGAGGAATGCCCCGCCCACTCGGGCCAACCAGCGCCCTCGGCCTCCTCGACGGCCCGCAGGCAGCGCCGGGCCCGGCACAGCCGCGACCGGAGGGTGCCCATGGCCACGCCGAGCGTCTCGGCCGCCTCCTCGTAGCTGGCGCCTTCGATGCCGACCAGCCGGATCACCTCGCGGTGCTCGGGTGCCAGCATGCGGATTGCGTCCCCGGTTTCCCGCAGCAGAACCTTCCAGTCCTGCTCCGGGGCAGACTCCATCGCGTCCTCGGCAATCTCGGTTTCGGCATGGCGGCGCACCCGCTTGCAGGCGGAGAAATGCAGGTTCTTCAGGATGGTGCACAGCCACGCCTTCAGGTTCGTGCCCGGTTCGAAGCGGTCGCGGTAGCGCAGGGCCCGCTCCAGGCAGTCCTGCAGCAGATCGTCCGCCTGTGCCGGGTCCTTGGTCAGGTGCAAGGCGAAGCGGCGGAGATCGGCCATGCAGGCGATCAGGGTCCGGTCGAAGCCGGTATCGGGTGTCGGTGTCATCGGGGGGCTCCAGTGCGCCGGGTGCCGCCCGGCTGTCCGATCGGCGGCGGACTTTCCACCGGCTCATTCGGCATCGGTGTGCGGCGGCGTTCCCGAATGCCAACCGGTCCCCAGGCCCATCATCGCGGGTCCGGCGGCGTCAGAAACAACTCGTAACAATCGGGACAAGAATGGCGATGGATGGCGGCGGACGGCTTCGCCGGCCTCAGCCTTCCCGGACCTTCGGCAGGATCACGGTCCCCACCAACCCGCCCTCCGGCGGATTGGACAGGGTGACGTCGCCGCCATGGGAGCGCAGGACGGAGCGGGCGACCGTCAGCCCCAGGCCGAACCCGCCGGTGTCGCGGCTGCGCGCCCGGTCGCGGCGGTAGAACGGGGCGAAGACCGCTTCCAACTCCCCCTCCGGCAGGCCCGGACCATCGTCGCGGATGGTGATGCGGTAGACATCCCCGTCGTCCCGCAGAAGCACCTCCGCGCGCCCACCATATTTGATCGCGTTCTCGACGAGGTTGCGCAACGCCCGCTTCAGCGACAGCGGCCGGCAGCGCAGCGGGGCATGGGCACTGCCGCCGCACCGCACGTCCTGCCCCATGTCGGCCAGCGTGTCGCAGATCGACCCCAGGATGGCGGAGACGTCGGCGATGCGGCTTTCCTCCTCCCGCCCGTCCTCGCGCAGGAAGGCGAGGGTCGCCGCCACCATCGCCTCCATCTCGTCCAGGTCGGCCATGACCTTGTCGCGCAGAGTGTCGTCCTCGACGAATTCGGCGCGCAGCCGCAGGGTGGTGATGGGATTGCGCAGGTCGTGGCTGATCGCCGCCAGCATGTTGGTGCGGTCGGCGATCAGGCGGCGGATGCGCGCCTGCATCTCGTTGAAGGCGCGGGTGGTGTTGCGGATCTCGCGCGGCCCGGTTTCGAGTAGCGCCGGGGCGGTCGGATCGACGCCCAGCCGCAGGCTCGCCCGCTCCAGCTTGCGGAAGGGAGCGGTCAGGGCGCGCGCCAGCAGGATCGACACCGCCAGCGTCGCGCCGCTCATCACCAGGACGGCGATGACGAAGCGCCGGCTGTAGCCTTGGGGCGGCTCCAGCGGGACGACGACGAAATTGACCCAGCTGCCGTCGTCGAGGCGTGATGATACCAGAACGACATGGTCGAGCGGATCGTCCGGCGGGGTTTCCTTCGCCCCGGCATAGGCCGCATGCAGGCTTCCGCCGGCAAGCTCCGGCTGAAAGCCGCGCAGCCGCTCCTCGAAGTCGGTCAGCGTCTCGTCCTCAACGGAGGACGCCGCGACGAAGGGCGTGATGCTCCACTGGACACGGACCATACGGCCCGACAGCGAGGCGGCGACTCCCAGCCGCTGGTCGGGTGTCTCCTTGGCGATGGTGCGGCGGATCACCGCGATCCGCTCGGCCAATCCCGATCCCCTGCCAACGGGCTGGTCCGGCATGGTGGCTTCATAGACCAGCGAACTGATGACCTGGGCGACCAGGAGCGTCAGGAAGAGGGCGGCGACGGTGCGGCCGACGAGGCTGTCCGGCACGAGGCCTTTCCGCACCGGGCGCCTCACGGCCGGGTGACCGGCACCGTCAGCAGATAGCCGATCCCGCGGACCGTCTTGATCAGCGGATCGGCATGGGTCTCGTCCTCCAGCTTGCGGCGCAGCCGGCTGACCTGGACGTCGATGCTGCGGTCGTAGGCGGTGAAGACCTTGTTGTGCGACAGCTCCAGCAGCCGTTCGCGGCTCAGCACCGTCTGCGGGTTCTCGGCGAAGGCGAGCAGCAGGTCGTACTCGCCGGAGGTCAGGTCGACGGCGACGCCATCCGGCGACAGCAGGTCGCGCCGTACCAGATCCAGCCTCCAGCCGGCGAAGCTCAACGTGCTGCTGCGCGGGCCGGGCGCGTCGGCCGGCATGACCGTCCGCCGCAGCACCGCCCTGATGCGGGCCAGCAGTTCGCGGGCGTTGAAGGGCTTCGGCACATAATCATCGGCCCCGACCTCCAGCCCGACGATACGGTCGGTCTCCTCGCCCATGGCGGTCAGCATGATGATGGGGGTGGTGGAGTGGCGGCGGACATCGCGGCACAGATCCAGCCCGCTCTCGCCCGGCAGCATCACGTCGAGCACCAGAAGATCGACCTGTGCCGACGTCAGGCTATCCCGCATCGCCTGTCCATCCGGAACGCAGGTGGCGCGGAAGCCATGCTGGCGCAGGAAGCGGCCGAGCAGGTCGCGGATTTCCGCATGGTCGTCGACGATCAGGATGTGCGGGGCGGCGTTCATGGCGAAATCGGCACGGTCGTTGGGCGTTGAGGGTCTTCAAGAATAAAGACCAGGGCCGCCCAATGTTCCCGGAAACGACGGGCGGAATCGAAAGGCGGGCATGGACGCCCGCCGCGGTTGCCGCGGCTGCCCATGCCCGCCGATCCTGCCGGTTCGGGACGCTGTGAAGGGTTACTTGGTCTTGGTGCCCGAAGCCCCGCCCATGGTGGAATCGCCGGTCGAGCTGCCGGTGCCGGTGGTGCCGGTGGCCGAGGAGCCGCTCTGGCTGCCTTCGGTGACCGACACCGCACGGCGGTCGCCGCCGTCCTGACGGTACGTCACCGACACCCGGTCGCCCTTCTTGATGTTCTGAAGGCTGGCGCTGTCATCCAGCTTGTAGCTGTGGCCGTCCTTCAGGGTCAGCGTCTTCTTGTCATTGTCGATCTTGTCGACCTCGCCGGAGGCGGACTGCATGCTGCCGGCCGAACCGGCGCTGCCGGTGCTGTTGTTGATCGTGCTACCGGTGGTGCCGCTCATCCCGGTGGACGAGCTTCCCTGACCGGAGGTCGCGCCAGGGGTCGCGGACGTGCCGGACCCGGACATGTCGTTCGACGCGCCCGAACCGCCGGTGCCGCCGGCCGAGTTGCCGGAGGTGGCGCCAGCCGTGCCGCCCGACGTGCCACTCTGGCCCGAGCCGAGTGCCGAGGAGCCGCTGCTGCCCGAATTGCCGGTGTTCATGCCAGAGGTGCCGTTATGGGACGGGCTGGGCTGCTGGTCGGAGCTCTGGCGGTTGTACTGGGTGGTGGTGCCGGTGGCCCCCGACGTGGCCGGGCCCGAGGACTGGGACCCCGACGACATCGACGGCGAGGTTGCCGTGCCGGAGGGCTGTTGGGCGAAGGCGATCGACGCACTGCCGATCAACAGGGCGGCCGAGAACAGAGCCAGGTCGTGGCGTTTCATGAGGCTTCTCCTCTGATCTGGTTTGGTGGCGATTTGCATTGGATGGACAGAATGTCGGCCGCATCCGAAGAGGCGTCGCCGGTCCATGCCCCAAGAAACTCCGACCCGTTCATCCTGTTGCTGAAATTTCTGCGGGGTCGGGAAAAGAAACTTTGCGGTGGAGAGTGGACCTGCCGTCGCGGCGACGCCGGCGGAGTGCCGCGTCATGATGTGGAGGACCATTGCCTCGCCACAGTTGCCCTACGGTCGGCAACAACATTTGCCGTTCGTTGGTTCGTGGGAAGAGGGCTCTACGGCAGTCCTTCAGCAGTACGGAAGGAGGAAGCACATGAACAAACCGATCTTTGGAGCAATTTCCGCCGTCGCGCTGATGGTGGGAACCGCCTGGGCGCAAGCACCCGCGGGTCAGAACGCCGCCGGGACGACGCAGGCCCGGCCTGATGCCACCGTCGGCCAGACCCCGGCCAGAGCGGCAGCGGACGAAACGGCAGCGGACACGGCCGGCGTCGCATCCACCAGTGTGGCCAGCGTCGACAAGCTGATGGGCAAGGACGTCGTCGGCAAGGATGGCGACAAGCTGGGCGAGGTCGAGGACGTCATTCTCGACGGCAACGGTCAGGCGCAGCAGCTGGTGCTGTCGCGCGGCGGTCTGCTCGGCATCAACGAAAAGAAGATCGCCATCGATTTCGCCCAGGTGCAGAGCCGGCCTGACGACGACAAGCTGCACGTCTCCACCCTGTCCGAAGGCGATGTGCGGAACCTGCCCGAGTTCAAGTATGAGGACGGCATGACCTCCCTGAACCGGCAGCACTCCGGCGACGGCACAGGCGTCCGGTAAGCGGCTCCTCCCATCGCTGCCGGTGACAATGGAAGGCCTCTCCCGACGGTGCCGGGAGAGGCCTTCATGCTGTGGAAACTGCTGGATCGGGCTGGGATCAGAAGCCGATGATGCCCGTCACCCAGAGCAGGATCACGATGAGTCCCGGAACGCCCAGGAGCCAGAGAAGAATAGGCATGCGGAGCCTCCACATTCTGATTGATCGACTAGAAGAGCTGTCGTTGCTCTGCTGCCGGATAAACTGAACGTGATGAGGTCCGGTTCCTGGAAACTTCGATGACGGCGTTCGTCAGACCCGCACAACCGCGGCGGCGAGCGTGCCCGGTGCTCGAGACATCCAGGTCAAGACAGGTTGTCGGCCCTGCGGGGAAGCCGGGAAAAGCCATCCGGAAACAAGGCCTTGGCCGTATCCACCAGAAAGCTGAAGGAGA
Organism: Azospirillum sp. INR13; assembly: GCF_015390205.1. NCBI lineage: Bacteria > Pseudomonadati > Pseudomonadota > Alphaproteobacteria > Rhodospirillales > Azospirillaceae > Azospirillum > Azospirillum sp. INR13. The sequence goes on along the minus strand of NZ_VUOI01000011.1, from coordinate 112,367 downwards.
TTTGATCGGGGGAAACACGCCCGGCCGAATGCAGGCTCGCCTGACGCAGCACGGCGCTGTCGACGCACAGTGCGCCGGTCAGGCCGACACCGGTCTCTAGCAGGATGCGGAAAAAGGCTGTGCTGCGGCGGGCTCTCGTGATTCTCTCTGCTGGCACAGGGTGCGGTCGGAGAGGGGATGATGCGCGGATCGGACGAACGCAGCGAGGGTCTTTTCAGCTACGTGAGCTGTGAGGCGCGGGTTCCGGCCAATCACCCGCTGCGGCCGATCCGGGCCATCGTGGATGAAGCGCTGGAGGTGATGTCGCCCGCCTTCGAAGGCCTGTACTCGAAGATCGGGCGGCCGTCGATCCCGCCGGAGAAGCTGCTGCGGGCTCTGCTGCTCCAGGCCTTCTACTCGGTGCGCTCGGAACGCCAGCTGATGGAACAGCTCGATTACAACCTGCTGTTCCGCTGGTTCGTCGGCCTGTCGATGGACGCCCCGGTATGGGACGTTACGGTGTTCACCAAGAACCGTGAGCGTCTGCTGGCCGGGGATGTGGCGGCCACGTTCCTGGCCACCGTGCTGGGTCAGCCGAAGGTCAAGGCGCTGCTGTCGGACGAGCACTTCTCGGTGGACGGCACGCTGATCGAAGCCTGGGCCAGCGTGAAGAGCTTTCGGCCCAAGGACGGCAGCGGCGAGCCGCCGGGGCCGGGGCGCAACGGCGACCGCGACTTTCATGGCGAGAAGCGGTCCAACGAGACCCATGCCTCGACCAGCGATCCCGAGGCGCGGTTGTACCGCAAGGGCAACGGGCAGCCGGCGAAGCTGGCCTTCATGGGCCATGCGTTGATGGAGAACCGTCACGCCCTGGTGGTGAATGTCCGGCTCACCGCGGCCACCGGTCTGGCTGAACGCGAAGCGGCGGTGTCCATGATTGAGGCCATCCCCGGCCGCCACCGCATCACAGTCGGCGCCGACAAGGCTTACGACACCAAGGATTTCGTGGCGAACATGCGCAGCTTGGGCGCCGCTGCGCATGTTGCGCAGAACACGAGCAACCGCCGCTCGGCGATCGACGGCCGGACCACCCGCCACCCCGGCTACGCCGTCAGCCTGAGAGTCCGCAAACGGATCGAGGAGGTGTTCGGCTGGATCAAGGGAGCCGGCTTGCGCAAGACGCGTCATCGCGGCACGGCCCGCGTCGGTTGGATGTTCACCCTGACCGCTACCGCCTACAACCTGATCCGATTGCCCAAGCTGCTGGCGGCGGCATAATCACGCCCGGAATCCGCCTGAATGGCGGTTCCGGGAGCCGCAGAGCGCGAAAAGGCGCTCTATTCTGATGAAAACGGGCGTCAGAACTCCCATTCTCAAGCCGCAGCGGGGGAAAAAGGCCCGAATATGTTCGTTTTTCCGCGCCCTGCTAGACCCTCGAAATCCGCCGGGCGGATGGCGGACGGTTTTTCATCCGTGCTGCCGGCGCACTTTGTCGTTGGGCGGCGGCGACAAGTGGGTGGCCGGGGAAGTTGCTTGTCATGAAGGTCGGGAGCCCCCGGCCGTTCCCCATATCAGGAGAACATAATGGATAAGGATCGTATCGAAGGCACCATGGACAAGACCAAGGGCAGTATCAAGGAGGGTGTCGGCAACGTCACCGGCAACGAGAAGATGAAGGCTGAGGGAGCAGCCGACAAGGCAAAGGGTAAGGTCGAAAACTCCATCGGCGGCGCCAAGGACGCGATCCGCGACAACATGTGAGCACTGCCCCTGGGCGGGTGAACCGGTTTGTAATACCAGCGCATGGCTTTGTGGGCGCAGTTGCTCTCCTGTAAAGGACAACGTTCATGCCAAAGAAGCACCCTAACACGATCCGCTGGGGAGGCCCTGGCGCCAGCCACGAGGATCGGACAAGACCAATTCCCGAAAGCGCGGATCCACGTCCGGATGGTGCCTCCACCAATCCACCCGTCAGCCAAGTTTCCGGTGGAGGTGGAGAACGTGATGAAAAGCACACCCATAAGGATCACATGCGCAGCAGCAAATCGAATGCCACAGACAGTCCAAGCCCTACCCATGGGCGGGAGTGGCGACCGAACTGGCCTCAAGGTTCCAGGTGATGCGCAAACCGCCTGAGGAGTGACAACATACGGTGAGTAAGACAACGAGCGTTCGAACCCTATTTTGTCGTTCGTTGTGGATTCTCTCTGTTCGCGTAATTTCTGCCTGCTCAACGCCTTCACCTCGGCTCCGGCTCTACCGGCGCCGGGGTGAACACCAGTTCGTTGACGTTGCGCTTCCACAGGCTGGCGTCACGGATGTAGCGTCGGGCGACGTCGGCGCTTTTGTGACGGGTCTGGCGCATGATGTCGTGGAACTGGGCGTCGCGGTCGGCGGCCGCTTGACGATGCGTGCCACCGTCTGCCCGGCGAGCCGGCCGCGATCAGGATGGGTGGTGCCGCTGCCGTCGGCCTGGAGGAACAGCGGGCCCGGCACCTCGCCGCGCAGCGCCGGCCAGATGGTGAGGGCGGCGGCGACGTCGAACGCCGGCCGCGGCGAGCCGTAAACCGCCAACTCCACGCCGGTGCCCTGCTGGTAGGTCTTGGAGCGGCGGATCGTCACCGTCACGCCGCGGTCGCGGAAGGCCAGGTCGGAGCGGTCGAGGGCGACGAACTCCGAGCGCCGCAGGGCGCCGCCGAAAGGCATCTGAGTTGGTTCGGCCCGGACGCGATATTCGCCGCCGACACGGCAGGCTTCCCTGTCGAGGCGAGCATCCGGTTCACGGTCGCCAGATGCTGTTCCAGTTCAGCCCTATCCTCGACCACGTAGGCCATCTCGGGCGAGAAGTAGTCGAGGCCGCTGTACCCCAATCCGATCTCGCCATCATACTCCTGGATCGGCAGCGGCTGGATTGCGTTGATGCCCAGGTCGCGCAGGTAGGGGATTTTCTCGACCACATCGAGGAAACGGCCGTAGCCTGTCCGGCGGTCGCGGCCCTGGAAATCGGCGGCCCAGAACACGCCGATGTGCAGCTGGTAGATGACAAGGTCGCGGAAGGCCGGCGATCGCCATCCTTCATCGTGCCATGGATAGCCGGCGCTCCCGCGGACCAGACAGGGACAATTCGGGAATGGCGGGTGAGTGCCCAGTTCACGTGCGTACGGGTCGCGCTTGAAACCGGTGGCGCGTCCCTGCCACGGATCCAGAACAGGTACGGCGCCCCGTCGACCAGATCGGCAACGAAGCCCGCCCATGTCCCGTCGAAACACTGATAAGCTATGCGACATCGCATGACGATCAGTATATTTTCATAATCGCTGGTCGCTGCCCGGTTGTGCCCGGTCAAGCCCTCGGTCCAGTTCGGTCGCGTTCCATGCCGTGGTGTTCCGACATAGAATGTTCTCCCGCTGATGGAAATCACCGTTTCGTTCTGTGGAAGTCTCGAGCGGATGTTCGTCTTGTGCTACCCGAAGATGCAGTGCGTATCTGGCGGAATGAAGGACGAGATGGCTCTATTAGAGGGGGCCATATGGTCGTTCGTGGCTGCGAAGCGGTTCGGCTTCATCGACGGTTCGGATGGAAAAAGCTATTTTGTCCATGTCAACGGCTTTGCGGAGCGCGTTGATCCAGAGCGGATCGCCGAAGGGGCGCTGGTCACCTTTGATCCAGTTCCGACGCCGAAAGGCGTGGAGGCCCGCCAAGTACGTGTGGCACGCGACCAAGCACTTTACTGGGTTCGTCCTGACCGCTTTCTGTTCCTCAAGGAGACCAGCCTGAAGAGGGGGAGGGTGCTGGTCGAAGCGGATGCCGTTGAGGTTGGTGGGAAGGCGTCCCCCGACGAAGCCCGTGCTGCGCTTGCCGACTTGGCACACAGCCTGGGTGCCACTGCCGTGCTCGGCACCCGCTACGTGAAGGGCACTGCCAGCAGCGGCAACTGCCGTTAGAGTCTGTCCTGAAAGATTATTTCCGAGCAAGCCTCCGGAGCATCAGGCGGATCATAGCGATGCGTATGAAAGCAACGGAGGTGCGGAGGTACTGCTCGTAATGTCGGACGAGGCGTCGGCAGCGGGTGAGCCATGACAGCGTTCGCTCAACCAGCCATCGCTTTGGGAGCACGACAAAGCCTTTGGCCTGATCGGAGCGTTTGACGATCTCCAACTGCCAGTTACCGGCCTCCTTCACCTTGGTGGCCGCGACCTCTCCTTGGTAGCCGCCATCGGCGAAGATCACCTGGATGAAGGGGAACAGCGCGCGGGTTGCCTTGTCGAGGACCAGGGCTGTGCCGTCGCGGTCCTGGATGTCGGCAGGGTGGACGGCGACGTTCAGGAGCAGGCCTAGCGTATCGACGAGGATGTGGTACTTGACGCCTTTGATCTTCTTGCCCGCGTCATAGCCGACCGGGTCCGCCGCAGGCCCCCTTTTTCCGCCGTGCGGACGCTCTGGCTGTCCACGACGGCGGCGGTCGGGCTGGCCTCGCGGCCTTCCCGTTCGCGGACCTGTTGGTAGAGGTCATGATGGATGCGCTCCAGCGTGCCATCCCAGGCCCACAGGTGCAGATAGCCGTGTACCGTGCTGCGCGGCGGCAGGTCCTTGGGAAGGTGGCGCCACTGGCAACCCGTCTCCAAGACGTACAGCACACCGTTCAGCACCGCCCGGACGTCGACGCTGCGGTGCCGGCCACCGCGTCGTGCCGGCGGGATCAGCGGCTCGACGATCCGCCATTCCTCATCGCTCAGGTCGCTCGGGTAACGCAGCATGCTACGATTATGGCGCTCCCGCTTCTCCGGCCTCCACATCCTCACCTCCGTCTTGGAGGCTCCTTTGAATCACAACTGATTCATCCGATTCAACTTCTTCTCGGACGGGCTCTTACACCATACATGGATACCAAGGGGTCTCGGCCGTCGTTTTGGAACCAATGGTGACGACCGACTTGAAGCGAGTGGAGCAAAGTGAAAAGGAGTGCGACGAACTCATCCACAAGTTCCAAGATCGCAACAGGAAGTACCAGGAGATACTGCGCCGCGAGCGGTTTGTCCGGGCCGTTCTCAAGTGCGTGTTCTGGGGAGCAGCCGCTGTGTTGGTGCTCGCGTTCCTGAGGTGGTAGAGGTCGCACACGGTGAGACTCTGTGTCCTACATCCCGCAGGGCCGGCTCGTCATAACGTCCGGTGTCTGTTTTCCGGAGCGGTGCCGGTCAATTCATGCCGAGTGCTTGCTTGTAGAGGCCGACGAGGGTCTCGAATTCATGGCGGTCGGCGTCGCCCATTTTGCGCAGGCAGAGAATTTCCCGGGTTACGGCGGCCGAGAAGCCGGTGCCTTCCAACTCCTTCCAGACGGATTTCAGCTCCGCCTGGATCTGCCGCCGTTCGTCGGCTCAGGCGGCCAGGGCGGGGTTGCGGGTCCGGGTGCCGGCCAATTCGGTTTCAAGCTGCTCGATCCGCTCGACGAAGAGGCGGAGCCGCGCCGCGGCGGCGCTTGCGCGCCGCCGCCTCGTCCGGGGTTCCGATCCGTGACCGTCCCATGCTGTCCTACGGTTTTCCATTACAGGGGAAGCGTAACGCGATACGGCGGCGGCAAGCGGGGTTTGCGTTACAAGATATCTGTAACGCAGTATCGGGTGGCTCGCGCCGCCTCCGTTCTGGGCGGTTGCAAATCCTTATTTTCCATTTACCTGTAAGAAGTGCGCTGATGTGGCTGAAATTCAGGGTATAACACGCTGTTGACATGTCCACTTAGCAGGATGGTTAGCAATAAAGAGGGTATTTGAACGCCGTACTTGAGCGGGTTTCAGGAGTTGGTTTAGCCTCGTATTGCGGTACAGGCTGGGGAGCCGATGGCCGCCGCCGAACTTGAAACTGTCCTGGGGTGCGCTACGGCGGCCCCAGGCTCGGCGCTCATCAGCCGTCGTTCCGGATCAGCCGTCCGCGCAATTCCAGCAGTTCTGCCAAGGCGCGCTGATGCCGTTGGCGCCATTCCTCGGCCTCGCCCAGGGCCCTTTCGTAGCGGCGCTCCAGCGCAGTCTTCTGCTTGCGGAGTTCCGTGGCCTCCTCTTCCAAGCGCGTGATCTTGTTGCACAACGCCGCCTCGATGGTGGCCGAGCGGCGGGCGGTGCGCATTGGCACCGGTTCGCCCTCCATCTCGATGCGCCGGCTATGCGTCGCTGTCCGCAGCTGCTCGATGTCTGCCTTGAAGTTCTGGTAAAGGTATTCGCGGCTGACGCCGGCTTTCTCGGCGATGGTCTTGAAGGTGATCGCCTCGCCGGCGTGCCGCATGTCCTGGATGGCGGCCTCAACGGCCCGGCGCTTGCGGATGTGCTTCTCCTCCGTTGCTGCCCGTAGGCCGCTGGTATTTGTGGGTGTCGCCACGGTAGCTGCCTTCTGCCTTGATGGTCGCGATGATGGTGGTGAGGTTTATGAACAGAGCTTGGTTGTGCGCCAGCCGCTTTTCGCCAATCTCCGCCATGCGAGTCCGTCTCTGCTGGCGGTATTCGGCAACCTCCTGCTTCAAACGGGCGATGGTGTCGGTAATGGCCGCGTACTCCTGGTCGAAGAAAGCCAGTTGATCGACGTCTGCGCGGAAATGGATGCAAGTCATGCAGGCGCGGTTGTGCTCGCACCATTCGCCCAGTTGGCCAGGTAGGGAGCACAGGCCGCCAGGCACATCCACGGCCAGCGTGGCATCCCGGCGCACGGCAAGGGCCGCCATCTTGTTGTCCACTTGGCCCTTGATGTCGATGAATCGGCCGCCGCCCTTCTCCAACAAGGCCTTCTTTTTCAGGTGCAGGCGGCGGTTGATGTAAACCATCGTCATGTCGGCGGAGCCATGGCCCAGCTCCATCTGGATCAGCGCAATGTCATGGCCTTGCAGCGCCAGTTCGGTGCCATGAAAGTGCCGCAAGCCATGCCAACCGAACTCCCAAAAAGCTCCATCCTTGGTGCGGATGCCTTCCGTAAGCATCCATTTCTTGATGGCGTCCCGGGTGTAGTTGCCGGTCAGGGTCGTTTCGCCGTCGCCGGTTCGTGTCGGAAACAAATACTTTGTCTCATGCTCCCATTGCTGGTGCACCTCGGTCTGCTGCTCGCGAATGGTCATGATTACAAGCGCGTGGGCGGCGTCTTCCCTCAGAAGAGGCTTGGTGTTCCAGCGTTGCACCTTGGATTGGTAGAACGTCAGAATCATAAAGCGTGGATCGTCAGGATCGTCCTTCAGGCAGTCGAAATCGAGGGCGTGAAGATCTGCACTCCGCATGCCGGTGTAGCGGCCAAGAATGAGAAGGCGTTTCAGGACGGGGTCGAGACTGTCGAGCTTCTGGAACATCTGCTCGATAATATCATCGGGTATGGTGCGCTCCGTCACCTTCAACTGATAGCCACGTCCTCCAGGCCACATGCCTTCGACACGGCGGAGATCGCGCTTGTCCAGCATGAGGTTTGGCCAACCGCGGTCGGCCAAGTAACAGGAGGCGTAGCGAACGAGATTGCAGACGTCGGCGTACCAGTTCTTGCCGACGCACTTGCGGGTATTCCCCCAATTCAGGAAGCGCTCCCTAATAAAGGACTCGGTAACGTGCTCGATTTGAGGATCGGCGTGCTCTTCGCGTAAGCAGGTTTCAAGCAATTGAAGGCGTGAAATGAACCCCGGCAATGATGTTGGGCGAAGTTCTTGGTGATTGATCTTGCTGAGAATGAAATGGCGAGCGGCATGGCGTAGCCAATCCAACCGGAATCCGTAAAAATGAATGTAGGATTCTCTTCGCGGGGCCTCGGCAATCTCCTCTTCGGGGTAGAGATCCCGCATAAGAATAAGATCACGCCGCTCCAGAAGCTTCATTCCGCTCCCGCAGCAGCACCAAGATAAAGGTCAGCTCGTTGGCGGGCATGCTGCTTTGGCAGCGATGGTTATGTCGAGTGATAACGCGAGAACCGCTTTCATCACGTGTAATGATTTCCGGAGTGTCAATTGTCGTACTCAACCCAACTTCGTTCAACCAAAGTTCCATACTATTCCGAAGCGGAGAGCTTCCATTTCCCGCTCCAAACTCTATAGGATGTCCGTAGTCAATCAGCCGGGGCAAGGCCGTGGGATTGGCAGAAAGCTGATGGCAGAAGGCAATGAGCCGAACCGTACGGCAGTGTGGCTCACGGGAACGATGCTGGGGCCGGGCTAGTCGCCAAGCAAAGAAAGCCTTCAGTTCAGTCCGAAAGGGTTCGGGAAGGATGGTGAAATCATAACCAATTCCACGCAGAAAAACGTCGGATGAGATTTGATCTGCGCTCGGCCGGATGGAAATCCCCTTTGCCCCCGAGTCGCTTCTACTATAAAGGTGTGATGTCTCGTCAATGCCATAAACCTCTTTTAGTGTCTGGAACCCCCAGCGATCCCGGTCGAGGAGAGCGGGGGAGATGGAAGCGATCACAGCCCGCAAACCGCCGAGGTAGGCGTCTGCCGGCGGATTGACGTGGACGGCGGTCAGAGCCATTTGACTGCTCCTTCGCTCAGCGCTCGGCGCCGAAGGGGATCCAGCTTGTCTGCCAACTCCTCATGGCTGCGCAGATAATGCTTGCGATACTCGACGTTGAACAGGTGCTTGTAGATGTCGTTCGTCGTTTGCGGACTGGCGTGCCCGAGGCGATCGGCGACGTCGAGCAGGCTATAGCCCTGGGCGATGGCTTCGCTCGCGTGCGAGTGCCGGAACATGTGCCAAGTGAACGCGATACCCGACTTGCCGATCAGACGGTCCTGGATGTCGTAAGCGTTGGCCTCGGTGCGGCCGCGGCCGATCCGTCCACCCTGCACGTTGCAGAATACGTAGTCGGTGCCGGTCTCGAACACCGGCAGGGACTCGTCGCTGGCCAGGTAATCCTCGTACAGGCGCAGGATGAAGCCGGGAACCGGGATGGGGCGGGGCTTGCCGTTCCTGACCCGGGCACCGTTTTCCAGGGTCCGTGGCGTCACCCAGATGACGTTCTCGTCGAGCCGGATGTCCTCGTGGTGGAGCCCGCGCGCCTCGCCGATCCGCATGCCGGTCGTGTACAGGAGAACCACCAGGAAGGCATCGCGGGCCAAGGTGGCCGCTTCGATGATCCGCAAGACCTGTTCGGGCCGCAGCCGGGCATCGGCCGCCCGTTTGGCGGCGGCAGCCTTGACGGTCCGGTCGGCCCGGCGCTCCGACCGGCGCTGCGCCTTGCGACCGGAAATGTGGTGGAGGAACGGCCGGTAGCTGTCCAAGGCATCGTAGGCCCGGTGGCGTTCGGCTTCAGCGAAGACCGCTGAACTCTGCCGCTGGTCCAGGAACTGATAGAAGCCCTTGATGGAAAACAAGACTTGGTTGTGCAAGCTGGCGGAGCCGGCATGGCGTTCCTGATGCAATGGCACAATTCGAGCGTGGGCGGAAGCCTGGCTGCTACCATATCGAACCGCTGTCATGAGGAAACGGTCGAACTCTGGTGAACCGCGCCGGGTTTCCCGGAGGCCCCATCTTCTGAGAGAGTGGGGTCATTATGACGAAGCAGGCATCCCCCAAATACGCCCCTGAAGTCCGCGCGCGCGGTTCGGATGGTGTTCGAACACGAAGGCGAGCATGCCTCGCAGTGGGCGGCAATCAGCTCGATCGCAGCGAAGATCGGCTGCAATCCCGAGACGCTGCGGAACTGGGTCCGGCAGGCCGAGCGTGACCAGGGCAAGCGGCCCGGTCCGACGACGGAGGAACAGGAGCGGATCAAGGCGCTGGAACGCGAGGTGCGGGAGTTGCGTCAGGCGAACGAGATCCTGCGCAAGGCGTCGGCGTATTTTGCCCAGGCGGAGCTCGACCGCCCGTTCAAGAAATGATCGCCTTTATCGACGAACACCGCGCCGTCCACGGGGTCGAGCCGATCTGCCGAGTGCTGCCGATCGCCCCGTCGACTTACCACGCCCATGCCGTCCGGCGGGCCGATCCGGCCAAGGCGCCAGCCCGCTCGCGAAGCGACGCGGAGCTGAGTGGGGCTATCCGGCGGGTCTGGGACGCGAACTTCCAGGTCTATGGGGTACGTAAAGTTTGGCGGCAGTTGCGGCGGGAGGGTATCGACGTGGCACGCTGCACAGTGGCTCGACTGATGAGGCAGATGGGCTTGAAAGGAGCGATGCGTGGCAAGGTGGTGCGCACCACGATCAGCGACCGGGCGGTACCCAGTCCCGCCGACCGGGTGAACCGGCAGTTCCAGGCGCCCCGCCCGAATGCCTTGTGGGTGGCCGATTTCACATACGTATCGACATGGCAGGGCTTCGTCTACGTGGCCTTCGTCATCGATGCCTTCGCGCGCCGCATCGTGGGCTGGCGGGTGTCCAGCACAGCCCACGCGAGCTTCGTTCTGGATGCGCTCGAACAGGCACTTCACGACCGCCGACCGGCCAAGGGCAGCGGTCTCATTCACCACTCGGACCGCGGGTCGCAATACCTTGCCATTCGGTACACCGAGCGCCTCACCGAAGCTGGGGTGGAACCCTCCGTGGGCAGCGTTGGCGATTCCTACGATAACGCATTGGCCGAAACCATCAACGGCCTCTACAAGACCGAAGTGATCCGGCGCCGCGGTCCCTGGCGCACCCTGGAAGCCGTCGAGTTCGCCACCCTGGAGTGGGTCGACTGGTTCAACCACCGACGTCTCCTCGAACCCATCGGCAACATTCCTCCCGCCGAGGCCAAAGCGCGGTACTGTGCCAAAACCGAGGACGTCGCCATGGCGGCGTGACTCAACACAAATGGCCTCCGGGAAACACAGGGCGGTTCAGTTCACTGGAGCCGTCAACTGCGCGAAGCTTTTACCCAAGGCTCCGAGATGATTTCCCAACTGCACGACATGACGGGCGTAGTGTCGGACGGTGCTGGGCGCATAGTGGCGTGCCTCCAGGAACAGCACAAAGTCGCGGATTTCCAGAACCACGACACCGTGGTCGTCGAAAGCTGTCCAACTGACCAAGCCCGAAGGCATCACGATACGCTGAAGGTGCATGACGCACCTGACACGTTGTTGACAGCCTCAGGGTAAGACTGTCAGCAACAGGGATCAAACGCGCAGAGCGGTTAGGTATCTGACGTGCCTGACATGAGAAATCCTCCTACAGGTATTTCCATAACTGAACTTATGTGTTTTAATTTATAGGCGGGGTAGGTTCTATTCTGAAGTGCAACTTTCTTGTAACAACAGCGGTTCACGGGTGGCGAGCGCTGATCGGTGAACAATATTTGTAGATCGATTTTGCCGAGCCTCGCCCCATTCAGGACATCCACGATGCCAAGATGCCGGTGATGGCAATCACCGAGGCTTTGGGTCGTCACCGCTCGACCGTCCACCGGGAAATCCGGCGCGGTTCAGGGAGCGCGTCCGCGCCCACCTTGAATTTGGGCGGCAGGTCTGGCCCCATTCCGCTTTACAAACACCAGGGTATCCGTGGCGTCATCCCTATTCGCCCACATGGCGGTATTCTACAACCGTAAACGACCGCATTCGGCTTTCCGCCGCATCAATGGAGAGAAAGCCGAGTTTGGCGCCTTTTAACCCCCAATCCTTTCTGCCGGGAAGAAGGGTTGGGACAAATTCCCACCACATTCACAAGAAAGTTCAATAAATAATCATTCTGTATCTAAGCGTACATACGGAAACATTAAATATTAATTAGAAAATAAACGCAAGAATCTCGAATGGTTGAAGATTATTGCTTTGACTCTTTAAAATAATAATGTACAAGTTCGCGAGTTGCTTGTTTTCCAGAAACGGAAGCGACATGCCAGGACACTCAAAGCCCTGACGTGCGACATGCAATAATTCCGAAATCGATATGACGGGTGCAAGATGAAACAGATTCTGCGCCGGACGCTGCTTGGGCTGGCCGCCATGACGACCATGGCCGTCGCCACCACGTCGGCGATGGCTGCGACCATGACGGTCTATGTGAAGAACGACACGACGTCCACGGTGGAGTTCCAGGCCGGCGGCGGCTTCCAGGGCGTTCCGTCGCCCAGCTTTCCGACGACCATCATTCCAAGCGGCACGACCGCCGCGATCAGCGTGACCAGCCCCTACCCGACCTCCACGGGCGGCAGCTTCTACTATCGCCGCCAGGACAATCTGAAGCGGTGCTTCTTCGTGCCGTCGCGCACCATGTCCGGCTCCGTCTGGAACTGGCCGACGACCAACGCCACCCCCAGCGCCACGGGCGTGAACTGCTCCGGCACCGCGAGCAACGTCAGCAGCAACGGCGACTGGACCGCCAACTTCCGAATTTATTGATCGACCAGTAACACAGCCTGCGGTACAGTACACAAGCCGTGTCGTTACTGAAAAGTGTCATGGCTTGCCGGTGCCTCAAGGCGCCGGCGAGCCGGCGGCAGCGGGAGAGTGACCGATGAACGTACTGAATCCCACGGGCACAATGAATCCCACGGGCACCAATCGGCAGCCGCCCGTTCAGTTCGCCAGCACGCCGTCCACCCCAAAGGGCACGGCAGAGGCGGCGGATGAAAGCGGCGGCTCCACCGGCAGTGCGCGCGACACCGCCGCGGTCGTCACGCTGTCGAAGACGGCCCAGACATCCCTGTCCGGTCAGGCTGCCGCCCAATCCGCCGGGAAAAAGGATTTCGCGACCGTCGCCAAGGACGCCCGGGCGACCATCGATGCCAAATACGCCGAGCTGGCGGCCAAGGGCAAGCCGATGGACTATATGCACGCGACGCAGGAGAGTTGGGACACCGTCTTCGGCGGACTGGACCGCCGCTCCCTCTATGCCATCGCCAGCAACAGCGACGGCAGCTTTTCGAAGGACGAACAGGATACCGCCCAGTCGATCATGTCCCAGCAGCAGGGGCAGGCCATGATGGCCGCCGACCCGACGGGCAGCAATCCCGCAGCCCGCTATCGCGCCGGGGCATCCTTTCTGGACGGCGTCAGCGACGAGGAGAAGACGTCCAACAACTGGGCCGTCCAACGTGCCGCCGTCCAGTTCGGGTATGAGCAGTCGATGCGCGACAGCGGCCAGGAACCCGATGCCCTCGACAGCGACAGCCCGCTGGTCCGCATGATCAAAGGCGCCCTGGACGGCCTGAAGGACAAGGCGCCCGGCGCCGTCGCCACCGGCGGCTATGTCAAGGATCTGAAGGATATGCCGCTGTTCCGCAACGGCGTGCCGCCGGTCGCGGCCGGTGCGGACAGGCCGCTCGACATCAAGGCCTGATCGGCCGGACATGGATTGACGGGCTGGGATTGACGCAACGGGGGCTTGGTGCCGGTGAGGGGGCGGGAGTGAAGGGTCAGTTGCTGTGCAGCGATGATTGTCCTGCTGGGCGCCGGGGCGGCACATGCGCAGATGCCGCCGCTGCGGTCCTACGTCGGAAGCGGCCCGACATCCGCGGAGCGTCCGGCCGCCGAGCTTCCGGCCGATGAACCGGAGGTCCGGCTGACCCTGCCGGAAGCGGTGTATCTCGGCCTTCGCCGCAACCCGGCGGTTCGCGGCGCCTATCTCGAACGCGTTCTCGACCAGTTCAATCTGCACGTCGCGGAATCGCGCTTCTCCCCGGTCGGCTCCATCGTCGGCTCCGTCGGGGTCGACCGCACGGGCTCCACCCGCACCGGCGCCGTCGGGATCGCACCGACCGTGCAGATGCTGACGCCGCTGGGCACCACCATCCAGTTCGGATGGGATATGCGCCAGCGCGGAAGCCGGCAGCCGGACAGCGGTACGATCGCGGGGATATCGGCCCTGAACGCGTCGTTGGTCCAACCGCTGTTGCGGGGAGCCGGCGTCGATGCCGCGACGGCGCCGTTGCGTCAGGCCTGTCTGCAGGAGCGCTATGCGCAGCTTCGGCTGAAGGCGGTGGTGTCCGAAACCGTGACCGACATCCTGCGGGCCTATCACCAGTTCATCCAGACGCGCCAACAGATCGTGCTGGCGCGCGCAGCATTGAGACGGGCCCATGAGCTGGAAGCGACGAGCTGGGCGCTGATCCGGGCGGGCCGCATGGCGGAAGCCGATCTGGTCCAGGCACAGACCACCGTCGACGTTGTTGCAGCGAGGCGGGGATTGCGGCTGGCGGGGTGGCATCGTAGGGGAGGCGTCGTTGACCTTTCTCTGTTCTGATCCAGCCGATGCCGTTCAAAGCCAACGCCGTGCGCCGTCATCACATCCCCAAGCAGCGATACAGGGTTCGCAACTGGCAGGAGTATGATGCCGCGTTGCGGGCGCGTGGCAGCCTGACCGTGTGGTTCAGCGACGAGGCCGTGGAGCGCTGGCGGGCCGAGACCCGATCCACACCGGGCGGGCAGCGCACCTACTCCGACCTGGCGATCCTCACAGCATTGACGCTGCGCGCGGTGTACCGCTTGGCCCTGCGGCAAACGGAGGGTCTGGTCGCCTCCCTCGTCCAATTGCTCGGGCTCGATCTGGCGGTGCCGGATCATTCCACGCTCAGCCGCCGGGCCAAGACCGTCACCGTCCTGGCCCCGCTGGCAACAGCCAACAAACCGGTGCGTCTGCTGGTCGACAGCACCGGTGTGAAGCTGTGCGGCCCCGGGGACTGGCTGGTCGAGAAGCACGCCACGCGCCGGCGCCGCGCGTGGCGCAAGCTGCACATCGGCCTGGACGCCGCCACCGGGCGCATCGTCGCCGCGACACTGACCGACCATGACGTGGATGACGCCTCGGAAGTCGGCCCACAGCTGAACCAGATCGCTGAGCCACTCAAGGCCGTCATCGCCGACGGCGCTTACGACCAGAGCGGCGTCTACGAGGCCGTGAACGAGCGGCACCCAGGGCGGCCGTGGTCGTGCCGCCGCGCTCCACCGCGGTGCCGAGCCATACCGCGCAGAGCGATCCGGCACCGCGGGACCGGCATCTGCAGGCCATCGCTGACGGTGGTCGCAGGGCGTGGCAGGCAACATCCGGCTACAACTTACGCGCGCTCGTGGAGGCCTTCTTCAGCCGCTACAAACACGTGATCGGGGATGGTCTGCGCTTCCATACCGACGACCGGCAGCAGACCGAGATCGGCGTCGCCGTCCTGGTCCTGAACCGCATGCTCGACCTCGGATGCCCGGACTCCGTCCGCATCGCGTAATCAACAGCGTCGGCCACGCCGTCAGAAGTTCCACCGCCTCGACGCAACAACGTCATCCCGAGACGCTGCGGAACTGGGTCCGGCAGGCCGAGCGTGACCAGGGCAAGCGGCCCGGTCCGACAACGGACGAGCAGGAACGGATCAAGGCATTGGAGCGTGAGGTGCGGGAACTGCGCCAGGCGAACGAGATCCTACGCAAGGCGTCGGCATATTTCGCCCAGGCGGAGCTCGACCGCCCGTTCAAGAAATGATCGCCTTCATTGACGAGCACCGCGCTGTCCACGGGGTCGAGCCGATCTGCCGAGTGTTGCCGATCGCCCCGTCCACCTACCATGCCCATGCCGCCCGGACGGCCGATCCGGCCAAGGCGCCGGCCCGCTCGCGAAGTGACGCGGAACTGAGTTTGGCTATCCGGCGGGTCTGGGATGAAAACTCCCGGGTCTATGGGGTACGGAAGGTTTGGCGGCAGCTGCGGCGGGAGGGCCTCGACGTGGCGCGCTGCACGGTGGCCCGACTGATGAAGCAGATGGGCCTGAAGGGCGCGACACGCGGCAAGGCGGTGCGCACCACGATCAGCGACCGGGCAGCACCCTGTCCGCAGGACCGAGTGAACCGCCAGTTCCAGGCGTCTCGCCCGAATGCCTTGTGGCTGGCAGATTTCACGTATGTGGCCACATGGCAGGGCTTCGTTTACGTCGCCTTCGTCATTGACGCCTTCGCCCGCCGCATCGTCGGTTGGCGGGTGTCGCGCACCGCCCACGCCAGCTTCGTTCTGGACGCCTTGGAGCAGGCGCTCCACAATCGCCGACCGGCAAAGGGCAGCGGCCTCATCCATCACTCCGACCGCGGCTCGCAAGGCGGATTCAAGCGGTCGTCGCAACAGCCTGACGCAGGAGGTTGCGATGAAGAAGCGGAAGCGGGGCTCGGATCGTTCTGAGCGGGCTGCTCTGCGGTCACCTGGTCGGCCCCCATCGGCACAGCGTGAGGATCACCGGCGGTTCTGGGCGGCGATTGCGACGGGACAATCGAGTGAGGATGCGGCATCCCTGGCTGGCGTGTCGCCCGCGGTGGGGGGACGTTGGTTCCGAGAGGCGGGGGGTATGCCACCAGCGAAGTTTGCGCCATCGGCGAAGCTGCCTTCAAAGCGTTATTTGCAGTTTGCGGAGCGGGAGGAGATCGCGGTGCGGCATGCCCAGGGGCTCGGTGTGCGCGAAATTGCTCGCCAGCTGGGGCGAGCGGCATCGACGACTTCCCGGGAGCTGCGGCGCAATGCCGCCACCCGCTCGGGCGGGCTGGAGTATCGAGCTACGACTGCGCAGTGGCATGCTGATCGCTCGGCGCGCCGACCCAAAGTTGCCAAGCTGGTGGTCAATCCAGTTCTACGCGATTACGTGCAGGAGCGCTTGGCCGGCACGGTGGTTGCTCCGGACGGAGCGACAATCCATGGGCCGACCGTGCCTTGGAAAATGCGCCGTCACGGGCGCCGGCAGGACCGGCGGTGGGGCAAGGCGTGGAGCCCCGAACAGATCTCCTGGCGTCTGCGGCTCGACTTTCCGGAGGACCCGACGATGCGCATCAGCCATGAGGCCATTTACCAGGCGCTGTTCATTCAAGGCCGGGGAGCGTTGCGCCGCGAGTTGACCGCCTGCCTGCGAACCGGGCGGACCCTGCGCGTTCCGATGGCGCGGACCCGCAAGCGGGGCAAGGCCTTCATCACCCCGGAGATCATGATCAGCCAACGCCCGGCGGAGGTGGCGGACCGGGCGGTGCCGGGGCACTGGGAAGGAGATCTCATCATCGGCTTGGGCGGATCGGCAATCGGTACATTGGTGGAGCGGACGACGCGCTTCACCATGCTGCTCCATCTGCCTCCGATGCCGGGGCATGCGAGCGGCCCGCGCGTCAAGAATGGGCCGGCGCTTGCCGGCCATGGTGCCGAGGCTGTCCGTGATGCCATCGCGCGCACGATCTCAACCTTGCCTGCACAACTCCGCCGGTCGCTGACCTGGGATCAGGGGGCGAAGATGGCTCAACACGCCAATCACACTTCTACATGCTCTCCACAACAGGATCTGGTCCGTTCAGCGGCCCGGCGGCGGCACCAGCGCATCCATGGTGCGGACGATGCGGGGCGCATAATGTAGCGACGCCATCGTGGCCATGCCCCTGGCCACCATCCGCAGCGGTGCCGGCATGGGGCGTGCGACGTCGATCATCAGGATCGCGCGCATCTCGGGGCTGTCGTTGACAACCTCATGATCCCAAGAATCGTCGAACAGCACGCTTTCGCGCTCTCTCCACACATGGATGCGGTCCTTCACCCGGATGTGGGGCGGTCGGACCGTCGGCACGCGCAATGGCAGGTGATAACGCAAATACATGCGCGACGGCCCGACATGGGCGCGCACGCTCTTTCCCGGTTCCAGAATCGAGAACATCGCCTGATAGAGTCCGGGCAGCTCCCGGACCAGTTCCAGCGTGCGCGGCGCCAGCGTCTGGGCAGCCTGCGGTACGCGGCCGAAACAGGTCAGCATGAACACGCTCCAGCGCCGGTCGCGCTGCAACCGGCCCGAGGAGTGGATCACGTCGGTATCGATGCTGTGGTAGGAGGGCAGCCGCTCGTAGGCCGCCAGCACCTGATCGAATTCCTCGCGGATGGTGTCGTAGGCTGCATCGATCCGGCGCAGAGCGGGCGTTTCCCGGTCGATATCGTGAAACACCGGACGGGAAGCACCGCCGGTGTGCAGGTCGAACAGCGGGTTGAACAACGCTCCCGACTTGTAGAGCGACGCGTTGCGGCGCCAGCGCCGCAGGGTCGGTATCAGCCCGTTGGGATCGGTCTTCTTCAGGGTCAGCATACTGGAGTCCCTTGGAAACAAGGATGTGTGGGAGGGGGGCATTGCAACCTGGACCCGGCACGGCCGCGCCGGCCCTGCGACCTCCTGACGGACCGGGTCGCTCGCTCCTTTCTACTATATAGGCATATATTACACGACAATGTCTACGATGCATGGAGATGTTCCATAAGCATACACAGGTATTAATTTTCAATTTTTCATCATATTGGCGTGTTTTTCTAAACGCTACATTCGTATGTTAATAATTATTAGACTCCACTCCATTATCATATTTTTGAAAAATGAGAAATTACGTTTGTTTGTTATTGACACATTAAGAGCATCAATTGCACACTTCGTCGGCGCATAAAGACAAATACTTTCCCGCGAAAGCCGAGTCCCGATCGTCAAGCAGCGACTTGCCGAACCGCGAAGCGTCGGCGTGTGACAGATGAACATCCATATGCAAAAGGGAGAATAGCAGTGAGCTTTGCCACGTATCGCGAGCAGCATGTCGCGTTTCTGAACAAGGCGGTGAAGCCCGTCGACCTGACCCTCGATCAGCTCGCGGGCAAGTCGTTCGGCCCGCAGAGCCATTCGGGCGCGATGGTGATCTCCTCCGACCCGTCCGAGGACAATATGGGCTCGAAGCTGGTCGCCCTGCAGTCGGTCCAGCATCTGAAGGACATCGCCGGGATTTCCGACGATCATTTCGCGGCGAACCCGCATGCCGACCGCAGCGTCCGCTATCCGACCCAGCCGGTGCAGACCGATTTCGACAAGGCGATCGAACGGGCACGCAACGACAACTGCGCGCTGGAAAGCCTGATCCATCCCGCCGACCAGAGGACCATCGGCCAAGCGATGCTGGCCTTCATCAACGGCAACAGCCAGAAGGTCAAGGCCTTCGAGCCGGTGATCAACGCCCTGCGCTTCCCCAGCCAAGTCCTGCTGACCACCGGGCAGGACATCACCGTCACGCCGGGCAACCCCCTGGTCATCGGTCCCAACAGCCCGTACGTCACCCAGGATCCGGTGCTCGGCGCGGTCGCCATCTTCGGCACCGTCACCGTGCAGCAGGGCGGACAGATCCAGATCCTCATCCCGGTGACCTTCAAGGCCGCCCAGATCAATATGCTGTGAGGGCTGCCCAATGGGTGTCATCTATAACGTCGTCGTCACCGGCACCAATGGGACGAACGGCACCGGCGGCAGCCCCGGCGGACAGGGTCCTTCGGGCACCAATGCGACCGCAGGCATCTGCGGCGGCAAAAACAACGCATCCTGCAGCACGGCGCCGACCAATGCGACCGCCGGTGGCACCGGCGGCAATGGGACGGCCGGCTCGCCCGGCAGTGACGGCAGCTGCCCGGCAAGCCTGACCTGGATCGCCGGGACCATCTCCGGCGCCTTCAATGTCCAGGTCACCGCGGGCAACGGTGGAACCGGCGGCAATGGGGGCAATGGCGGCGCGGGCGGAACCGGCGGTGCCGGCATCGCCGTGGTCGGGTGCTGCCAGAGCCAGTACGGGGCCAATATGCCGGCCGGCAACGCCGGCAACGCCGGCAACGGCGCCAATGGTGGCGCGGGCGGCAACGGCGCGTCCATCGGCACGGCCATTCTGATCCTGTACGACGAGATCGTCGGCTCGCCGACCTACAGCCTCGACGCGTCGACGTTCGGCCAGGGTGGCGCCGGCGGTGCAGGCGGCAACGCCGGCGGCGCAGGCGGCAGCGCGGGAGCGCCCGGTGCCACCGGCCGGAACACCCCGGCCGGTCAGGGACCGACGATGACCATGCGGCCCAACAACGGCTGACCGCCCCCCACAAACATCGTCGAGAACGGACACCTGACATGACGAACTCGATCAACGCGCAGATCCTGATTCTCGGGACCAGCGGAACCAACGGCGCCGCCGGCACGCCCGGTGGCACGGGAACGCCGGGCGTCGCCGGGAACGCCGGAACCGCCACTCCCAAAAAGGGCTGCTGCGGTACCACCTACACCTGCACCTGCGCCACCAATGGCACGGCCGGCGGCGGCGGTGCGGCCGGGGGCTCCGGCACCGCCGGTACCTCCGGCGGGGCGCCGCCCCCCTTCATCCTCCATTACGGCAGCCTGTCCGGCTCGCTCACCGTCCTGGCGCAGGGCGGCACCGGCGGCGATGGCGGCACCGGCGGCAATGGCGGCACTGGCGGCGCCGGTGGCGACGGCGGGAAGAATCAGGCCGTCTGCACCGACAGCAGCGGCAAGAATCCGCAATGCAACACCACCCAAGGCGGTGCCGGCGGCAATGGCGGCACCGGGGGCGACGGTGCAAACGGCGGGAATGGCGGGAATGGTGGATCGGTGACCGTCTATTGGGACACCGATCCGGGCGACATCCTGGTGCTGACGCCGGGCGGCACCGGCGGTACCGGCGGCGGCGGCGGCGTGGGCGGCCCCGGTGGTGCCGGTGGCGCAAACGAGGCCGGCGGCAATGCCGTGTCCGGTGCGAACGCCGGCGCCGGCCGTGCGGGAACCCCCGGCAATCCGGGCCAGTCCGGCACCCAGACCATCATCAAGTATCCCACCGCGGCATCGGCGGCCTGATCGACGACCGTGAGGCGCCGGGGGGCTGCCAATCACGGCTTCCCGACGCCTCACGGCGGTTCTTCACCGCCTCCCTTCCCCACTCCTCCGCCAACATCCTCACGCCGGGAGCCCTGGTGCCATGGGAACCGTCAGCCAGTATTCTGCGACCACCGCCAATGCCCTGCTCGATCTGGTCGACATTGCGGGCGGAGACCTCAGCCAAGCCTATCTCCCGGCGAACCTGAATCTCGTGACCACCTTCGCGAAGGGCTCCGTCACATCGGGCGGAGGTCAGGGATTCCTTGCCACCGGCACGATGGCCGGCATCGACGGACCTGTCGCGGTGCTGGCGGTCGCGGTCAACTGGCCCGCCTTCATCTCCTTCTTCGAGCAATCCCTCCTCACCACCACCACCACGCCGCCCCCCTATCTGAATGTCGGCAGCAACGACTCCCTGATCGCCCAGGGCTATTCGCTGGCCTACAACGCGATCCACACGCAGATCTGGACCGCGATCTCCAAGCTGAAGCTTGTGCCCGGATTCACCTCGAACGTGCCGCTTCTGGTGGTTGGCATGGGTCCGGCCGGGCCGCTGGCCCAGCTGGCCGCACTCGATCTGCGGCCCGGACAGACCGGTCCGGACGGCAGCGGCGGCTCCATGACCAGCCCGGTCGGCGCGGCCGGCTGCTATTCCTTCTCCACCCCGGCCTATGGCAACACCTCCTATGCGGCGGCGGTCACGGCGGCGCTGGGGTCGGTCTTCCTGTGCAATCTCAACGGCATCGACTTCTATCCGTCGATTGCCGGGGCCCCCACAGATTTCGCCTTCAGCGGTGCGGCACAGACGCTGACTGCGTCGGTCCCCACTTCGGACGTGCCCTGGCTGGAGCGAACGCCGGCCTTCTACCAGACCGCATACGGCGCGCCGCAGCCGCAGCTGCCCGGCGGCGGAACGGTGACGCCGGTTCCCGGCTACAGCGGCGACCTCGCCTACACGCTGGCTCTGCTGACGACGGCGACCTATGGGCGCTTCCAGCATCCGGACCTGTCGCAGCCGCTGCCGTCCGGCTACACGCGGGCGGCCGATGTCGTGGTCAACGGCGTCACCTGGGCGTCGATCTACAGCTCCGGCGACCGCACGGTGGTGGCATCGCGCGGCGCCTGCTCGTGGATCGAGCTTCTGGCCTTCATGGGCAACGAGTCCTTGCTGCCGCTGCCCTGGTTCACCTCCGGCGGCCGCATCCTGCAGGGGCTGTACGCCTTCTATCCAAGCTATGCGACGGCGCTGTTCACCGCCCTGTCGGCGGTTCCCGGCGTGGCGGGCAAGCCGCTGGTATTCGCCGGCCATGACTTCGGCGGCGCCCTGGCCGCGCTCGCCGCCTACAATCTGGCGCTGGTTCCCTACAGCGGCATCCCCTCCGCGACCGCCGTCTATGGCTTCGGCACCGTCCGTTTCGGCGACTACGCCTTCCAGAGCGCCTACCAGACGGCGCTTGGCGGCGTCAGCTATCAGCTCCTGCTGCCGAACGACGTGATCGCGGCCAATCAGGGAATGTCGGTGATGGCTCCGCTGCCGACAACCATGCGGCTTTCCGGTGGAATGCTGAGCCCGGTCAACAGCACCACCGGCCATGCGCTCGCCCTTTACACCTCGCTGCTGAACCCCCAGGCGTCGGCGAGCGCGCAATCCCTCGTTGCCATGCGGCCCGCCGCCGGATCGCGGGCCGCATTGACGGCGAACGCGCGCCGACTCGGCCTGCTCGCCGCCACCGCCGCGCCACGCATCGTCGCAGCGACCGAGCCCGAGCTGACGCCCTTCCTTTCCCGGATGGTGGAATTCTACGGACTCAATCCCGGGCATCTCGCCGGTCCGGTCCTCGACACCGCCGATCACCAGGGCCGCATCGTCCTGTCCGCCGACCCGAGGGTCAGCGCGCTCGCCCCGGCGCAGGTTTTCGCCGGAGGAAGCCGGGTTTTCGCCACCAACACGATCATGGTCCGAACCGGCCAGACCCTGCATATCGGCTCGCCCGACAGCCAGCCCCTTCGCCTGATCGCAGGCTCCATCCTGCTGGAACCGGGTGCGACCCTGTCGGTCGAAAGCACGGCACATCTTACCGTCGGCTCCATGACCTCCATGGCGGCGAGCGCCACCGATACCCCCAATATCATCGTGCAGGGAGCCAACGGAGCCGGTGGTGCCGCGGGATGGCCGGGCGCGACAGGTGCTTCGGGTGCTCCCGGTTATCCAGGCGGGAACGGGGGAACGGGGGCAAGCGGGACGTGGGGGGCCAACGGGGCCATGCCGTCAGCCTTTACCTTCTTCGTCGGCAACATCAGCGGCACTTTCGTCACCCGTGTAACCGGCGGACAGGGCGGAAGCGGCGGTCAGGGCGGGAATGGAGGTGCCGGCGGTAACGGCGGCTCCGGTGCCGCGGGCGGCCAGGGTGGTAACGGCGGCGCTGGCGGCCAGGGTGGCAACGGCGCCAACGGCACGACGATCCTCATCCGGTATGACACCATGGATCCGGGAACCACCGTCGTGTTCCAGGATTTCGGCGGGCTGCGGGGACCCGGGGGCGGAGGTGGCAAAGGCGGGGCGGGCGGCGCCGGGCAGCCTCCCGGCACATCGGGCAATCCGGGCAATCCGGGCCAGCAGGGGCAACCCGGCAAACCCTCGACCCTGCAATTCGTCCCCAACTCCTGACGGCCGGTGCGGAACGCTGCCATGCCCACCAAGACCCTGCCCGACAAGGCCGAGGCGTCCACACCTGTGCCCGACGCGACCGCCGTGGTCTCCAGCTGGCCCAGGCCGGCGAGGAACCGGGTGATCGATCCCTTCAATCCGCCATTGCCCCGCTACTCCGGGCCGCAGACCGTCGCCCATGAGGAGATGCCTGCGGACGCCCGCGCCTTCGTGGACCGCCAGCTGTCCTTCCACGGCATCGACCCGGAAAGCTTCCGACGGCGTTGGCTCGACAGCGCCCGGCACGGACAGGCCATCCGGATTTCCTGGGTGCCCGAACGCTCCTTCGTCGAACCGGCGCAGACCTTCCGCCACACCTGGGTGCGCTATGCGCTGGACAGCATCATCCTGCGCCCCGGCGCCGAGCTGACGCTGGAAACGCCGTTCGGCGACCCGGTGGAGCTGTATGTGCATCGGCTGACGCTGATGGAGGGCGCGCGGCTGGTGGTGCCGGGCGGAGCGGCCCGGCTGGTGGTCGGGCAACTGGTCGGCGCGCGGCCGGAGACGGCGGGCGGCGTCGATCCGGCGACGCTGCTGCTGGTCAGCGCCGACGGCCGCGACGGCGACCCCGGTGCACGCGGCGGTGCCGGTCCGACCGGCAGCCTGGACCTGCCAGACGGCGGAGGGGGCAGCGGCGGGCATGCCGGCGAACCGGGGTTGAACGGCATGCCGCTGCGGGACATGGCGGTCACCATCCACACGGTGACCGGCCGCTCCCGGTTGCTGGTGCGGCCGGGCCGCGGCGGCAGTGGCGGCGGCGGCGGCGGCGGCGGGTCGGGGGCCTGCGGCCATGCCGTCGCTCTCTACCGCATGGGCCGGGGCGGCGACGGCGGCCATGGCGGCGACGGCGGCGACGGCGGGGCCGGCGGCGATGCCGGCCTGCTGCGGCTCGACGTGCATGTCCGTCAGCCGGGGTCCGCCTTCGACCTCGACGTCGCGGACGGCTCCCCCGGCGCCGGCGGCACGGGGGGAGCCGGCGGAGCCGGGGGGATCGGCCTTCCCGATGGACTGATAGGACATGCCGGACGCGACGGAGCGCCGGGCCGGCCGGGCCGGCCGGCGCTGGTGCAATGGCTTCGCACAGGGGAGTGACACCCGTGACCATAGAGCCCGAGACCACAGAGACCGCGCGCACCGGGATCGTTCCGGCGCGCTCCACTGCGTTGCGGGGAGCCGCCGCCGCGGATCTTCTGGCCGCGGATCTTCTGGCCGTCGACCTGACCAGCGCGACAAGCCCCATCCTGATCGAGGCGGTGGGCGTCGAGGCGCCGGCCATCCAGCTTGCGGTCGCCTGCGGGCTGCTGCTGCCGGTGGATGGGCAGGAGGGCGTCTACCAGCTCAACCCGGACTGGTTCACCGACCCGGTGGGCAAGACCGGCCAGGGCATGAGCGAGAACGCCGTCACGCTGGCCCTGGTGATCGCCCAGCTGATCGGCCAAGCCTCGGGCAGTTCGCTCGGCATCCCGGTGCGGGAGCCGGGGGCGCTGGGAACATGGTATCCGATCAACAAGCCCGGCACCGACACGCCGAGCGGCCTCTATCTGGCGACCCAGCCGGTCTCGACCGACAGCAACGGCAGCGGCGAACCGCCGACGGTGTTCGGTTTCGGCGTCATGTACACCACCACGGTGACGCTGGGGACGACTGAGAAGGCGGAGCTGGATCTGGTGGCCGACGGCCCGTCCAGCATCGACCTGAAGGTCTGGGGCATGGTGCCGGTCGCCCTGCTCGGCAACGGCGGCGTCGAGGTGGTGGTCGGGCAGGCCGGCCATCCCTTCACGATGGGCTTCGAGGTCACCGGCAGCGACGGGCCGCTGATCGACGCGGCCGGCTTCTCCTTCACCGGCGTGCGCCTGTCGGTCGGTCTGTCGCCTGCGACCGACCCGGCGGTGAACGTCTCGCTGGTCATCACGCAGCTGACCCTGCCCACCGCGCCGGGTGCCCGCGACTTCACGCTGGCCGACCTGCAGGCGATCAGCGGTGCCGAGATCCTGGCGACAGCCGCGGCGCTGGCGGTGACGGCGCTGGGCAAGCTGGTCGGCGACCAGCCGTCTCTGTCCTACCTGCTGCCGGCGCTGGGGCTGGGAGCCAGCGTGCCGGGTGTCGACGGCGTGCTGCTGCCGATCCTGCGCTGGGACAGCTTCATCGCCCTGGCTGTGAGCGGCGGCGACGTGGCACGGCCCTTCGTCGACTGGTTCACCGCGCTTGCCACCGACGGGCCGACCCTGTCCGCCTGGATGAAGGCGGTGGGCGGGGCCGTCGGCGGGCTGACCGGCAGTGACGCCACGGTGTCGGGGAGCGGAACGCGCGACGATCCCTTCGCCGTGCCTGTCCTGAGCGTGAGCGGCGTCGGCACCCTGCGGCTGACCGCAGGCACCGGAACCGATACGGCCGGGCTGCGCCATTTCTATCCCGGTCTGGCCTTCGCCTCCACGGCGCTGGTGCTGGGCAGCTCCAGCGCCGCGGTGACCGGCAGCGCCGGGCTGGAAATCCTCGATTTCACCCTTGCCACCGGCGGCGGGGTACAGGGCGTCGCCCCCGGCCGCTTCAAGGCCGGCATCCTGCTGGCCAACAAGGACATCGCCCAGCCGCTCTACAGCGGGACCATCCTCGGCGGCACCTACAGCTTCGGCGCGCTGGCCGGCGGCATGTCGGTCATCGTCGCCGATGGCGGCGCCACCGTTCAGCCCGCCTTTTCACTGCTGTCGGTGACGACGCCCAACGGCAGCTATCCCACCATCGACCTGACCCAGCCCGGCGACCTCGTCGCGGCGGCCGAGGCCGAGCTGAACGCCGCCATCGGCGATGCCTTCAACGCGCTGTTCGGTCTGGGCGCCGACAGCGAGGTCGGGCCGTCGCTCGCGGCGCTGCTCGGCGTCGCCCCGCCGCCGGGGGCCACCGCCTGGCCATCGTCGCTGACGCCGCCCTTCAGCCTGTCCGGCCTGCCCGATTCCATCCAGTTTCCCGTCGAGGCGCTGAGCCGCTATTGGGCGGCGCTGATCCGCGGCGACGTCCAGGTCGACGACAAGCTGCCCTTCTATTTCATGGTCGAAGCCCTGGGCACCGTCCTGCGGCAGGTCGGCGGCGGCAGCGGCGGCGTGACCGGGTCCGGGACCAACAGCGATCCCTGGAGCATGACTCTGGGTCCGACGGGAAGTCCGGCCGCGCTGGTGGCCTACATCGCCGATGCCCAGATTTCCAGCGGTGCAGCCAAGCGGCTGGTGCTGGGCCTCGGCGTCGGGGCAACGCTGCCGATCGCCGGCAACACGCTGGACCTCGCCTTCCGCATCGAGGCGCTGGGGCTCGACGCCGGTGCTTCCGCCGGCCGGGGCATCCAGTCGGCGCAGATCCTGCCGGGCATCGGCGTCTACGGCGCACTGCCGTCCGGCGTCTCGACGCCCACGGTGGCGGGAGCCTCGCTGCAGATCGACAAGGGCGGGCTGTCGCTCTACTGGAGCCCCTACGACGGCTGGCACTGGTCGATGTCGGTGGCGGCCCCGACCCTGGTGGTCGACGGCGTGCCCGAGCCGGTCGGCAGCGACATGAACTATTCCGACGCCACCGCGCTGTCGCAGCTGGTCACCGATCAGGCCGCCACCTTCGGTGCCATCCTGACCGGGGTGCTGGGCGTGGCGCTCTACCGCGCGCAGCGCCGCGGCGGGCTGGCGCTCGACGGCTGGCTGGGGCTGCTGCCCAACCTCGGCCCCTTCATGCCGCAGGGCATCGACTGGCCCGAAGGCATGCCGGTGCTAGCCCCCACCAGCTTCACCGATCCCATTGCCCAGGTCCGGGCCCAGCTGAAGTCGGTGCTGTCCACCCCGGAGCGCGCCGCCGCGGTGCTGGGCCTGCTGGGCTGGGCGATCGACGGCACGGCGGAAACCGCGGCACCCGTCGCCGGCACGGGCACCCAGCTGGATCCCTACCGGGTGCCGCTCGACGTGCCGTGGAACCTGCAAGGCACGCTGTGGCAGGATTCCGGCCAGACCATGGCGGTTCCCGGACTGTCGACGCTGCTGTCCTATACGGCGGGTGACATCACCGCGGTCACCAGCGTGCGGCTGGACCCGATGGGCATCTCCTGGAGCACCGGCGAGCCGGTCTCCGCGTCCGGCGTTCCCGGCCTGTCGGTGCAGACCGTGCTGAGCGGTGCCGGCGGCACCCTGGTTACGGTCGGCGGCGTCGCCGTCGAGAGCGTGACGCTGGGCGTCGTGCTGACGATGGACCTGTCGGGCGGAACGGCGAGCTTCGCCGCAACCCCGGTTCTGGCGGCGAAGCAGACCGACGGCACGGTGACGGTGCTGGACGGTACGCTCGATCCGTCGTCCAACAGCGCCCTGCTGGCGGTCGTCAACGCCGCCATCGGCGTGGCCGCCGCGGCCTTCAAGGGCGACGATACCTTCCAGCTGGTCTACGGCGTCCTCGCCGACCTGGGGCTGGCGGTGCCCGCAGCCAGCGCCGACGGTCCCTACGGCATCGACCCCGGCGGCTTCACGGCGCTGGCGTCCAACCCTCTGGGCTTCCTGACCGACCGGCTGATGGCGGCGCTGGCCGATGCGACGGTGCAGCCGCGGCTGTTCCAGGCCATCGACGCAACGCTGTGCTTCTCGCTGCCGGAGATGCCGGAGCCGCTGCTGGCGATGCTGGCCGGGCTCGGGCTGGTGACCGACGCGGATCACGGCTATGCCGCCAATGCCGAAGCGATACTGGCGGTCGCCCGCGCCCCCGCCACCGAGCTGTCGCAGCGCCTGACCGCCCTGCTGTCCGATCCGGATGCCCGCTCGTCGGTGATCGCGGCGATGACGCACGGCTCGCAGAGCTTCCCCGTCGGCCCCTGCACCCTGACCACGGCCAATGGCCGGATCATGACGCTGACGCTGCCGCGCGGCGGCTTCACGGTGGGCTCGTTCCTCGACCCGTCGCTGACCGTGCGTGTCGATCTGCAGACCGGCGCGATCACCGCCACGCTGGACTGCTTCCTGCCCGATGCGGGGTTCAGCGTCCTGTCCACATTGACCTACACGGTCGGCGGCAGTGCGCCCGCGTGACGGTCTCCCTGGTCTGGGGCGACGGTTCGGTCCCGCAGCCCACGCCGCTGGTGATCTGGCCCTTCAACCAGAGCGCCTTCATCGATCAGCTCGCCGCCATCGGTCCGGCCTATGTGCTGGCGACCTTCGTGGCCGAGGTGGTCGACGACATGCTGCTCGCCAAATATCCGCTGGCGTGCAGTCTGTTCCAGGCGTTCGGATTGGCGGATCCCGATCCGGACACCGGCGTCTGGCAGATGAAGTCGGCGCTCGGGCTGTTCGAGAACCCGGTGGACTGGCTTCTGTCGGACGCGGTGGTCGGCAGCGACGGGCTGCTGAACATCGCGCAGATCCAGAAGGTGCTGGGCAGTCTGCCGTCCGGGAGCGCGGGAGGGCTGACCCTGGCGCAGGCGACCAACGGCGTGCTGCTGTCCGGCCTGCCTTATGGGCTGCAGGTTGCGGTGACCGCGGACCCGGCGACCGGTCTGTTCACGGTGGCTCCGGCCCTGAGCGAGGCGATGCCGCTGCTGGCCGGGGCAGAGTTGCAGTCGATGGGCTTCGGCCTGTCGCTGACCGCCAACTACCAGCCGGGCTTGAGCGGCAGCGGCCGGCTGACCGCCGCCATCCCCGGCCTGGACCAGCCGCTGTTTCTGCAGGGCGGCTACGACAAGGGCTTCACGCTGACGGTCGGCGAGGAGGGCGACGGCAAGCCGGTGCTCGATCTCGTGCCGTTCGGCGGCTGGCAGACCTTCGTCCTCCAGGTCGCCGCCGAAGTGGCGCAGACGCTGTTGCAGACGCTGACCCAGCAACTGCTCGACCAGCTCGCCGCCGAGGGCGACACGACGCTGACGCAGTTCGTCACGGCGCTGCGCAGCACCGCGGCCTCGCTGGACATCAACGCTCTGGTGCAGTCCCTCATCGCGGCACAGCCCGACGCGGCGGCGCTGGAAGCGGCGGCGCTGGCATGGCTGCGCGAAAGATTGCAGCCGGAGCAGGCGGCCGCCACCGCATCCGCCGTCGCCAGCCTGCTGCAGCTGGCGCTGAGCGGCGTGTCGAGCGACGGCGGCCTCCTGGTCTATGCGCCGTCCAAATCGGTGCCGGTCACCGTCATGGCCGGCGTGCGCACCGTGGGCACCGAGACGCTCGTCGGCATCTGGGCGACCCTGTCGATCACCGCCGCGGACAGCGTGGTGGTGGCGCTGACCCCGACCGGCGTCGGCGTGCCGCTGACCGGCACGCCCGAGGCGCGCATTCAGTTCGGCCTGTCGGCCCAGGCCATCATCGCGCTCGACCAGGGGCCGGGCCTGACGGTGACCTACGACAGCGCCGGCGGCGGCGTCGCGGCGGCGGTCGACCCCCTGATGAAGGCCGGCGTCTCCAGCAGCCTGAACGCCGAACTGCTGCCGTTGCCGTTCGGCGTGGCGACTGGCGACGGATATGCCGGCCGGCTGGAGGCGGCGCTGGCCGTCTGGCTGGAGGGGGTGATGGTGCAGGCGCTGCCGCGCTACGTCTCGGTGGTGGTTCTGAACACCCGGACGGTGGTCAGCTGGCTGAACGCACCGCTGTTCACCGGCTCGACCCTGACGGCGGGACAGGTGCTCACCGCCTCGCAGCTTCTGGTGACCGAGTGCGGCGCCTATGCGCTGAACGATCTGGCGGCGCTGCAATCGCTCGGCGTCGAGGGCTTCCTGGCCGGCTTCCTCAAGGCGCTGACCCAGACGCAGATTCAGGTGCTGTCCTTCCCCGACGGCGGCGGCATCTGGCTGGAGCCCGGACCGGACGGCAGCTATGGCGTGCGCTTTGCCGCCACCGGCCTGTCTTTGAAGCAGGTGCCCTATCTGGTCTTCCAACTGGGCGCCACCGACACCGAATGGATCGCGCTGACCGGTGCGGACCCGTCGCAGTACCAACCCGGTGTCGCGGCCTATCTGCCGGTCGACGGGCTGATCCCCGACTTCACCGCGGTCAAGTTGCGCCTGATCAACATCGGGCGTCGATTTCCAGGGCAAGGCGGGCACGCCGCTGGTCGATTTCAGCCGCTTCCAGCTGGCCAAGATCAAGCCGCGCGGCCTGCTGACCTTCGACTTCGCGCAGTCCAACCCCATCACCGCCTATGGCGGCGGCGTCGATGTCGAGGATATCGCCATTTCGCTGGCCCCCGACACGCTGACGCCTGGCGCCAACACCAACCCGGTCGCCCAGAATCTGTTGGGTTCGGGCGACGCCACCTCGGCCGGCAATCCGGCCGCGAATCCTGGCTTCTCGATGCGCGCCGGCTGGATGTCCGGCCATGACCTGGGCGTCGACCTGTATGACAGCAGCGGCAGCAGCCAGACGCGCATCTGGCTGCCGGTGCAGCGCAGCTTCGGCCCGGTCCATGCCAACAAGGTCGGCATCGGCTGGGACAACCCGACGAAGATCGGCAGCGTACTGTTCGACGGCGGCCTGACGCTGGCGGGGCTGGACGTCGAACTGATCGACCTGTCGGTGAGCGTCAACGTCACCCAGATCACCGACTACAGCCAGTACAGCCTGGATCTGGCCGGCCTGTCGGTGTCCTTCAGCGGCGGCTCGGTCAGCGTGTCCGGCGGGCTGCTGAAGCAGAACGACCCGCTGCGCTACGACGGCCAGCTTCTGGTCAAGGCGGGCAGCTTCTCGCTCTACGCCGTCGGCTCCTTCGCGCTTATTCCGGTCGATCCGGACAAGCCCGACGGCGACAAGGCGGTGTCCTTCTTCGTCTTCCTGAACCTGAACGCGCCGCTGGGCGGCGTGCCGGCCTTCTTCGTCAACGGCGTGGCCGGCGGCTTCTCGGTCAACCGCAACATCATCGTTCCCGATGCCGGGAACATCATGTCCTTCCCGCTGATCCAGGGCGCCATTTCCCAGGCGACCTTCGGCAGCGATCCGACGCCGGCCAGCGCACTCGCCGTGCTGTCGCAGGACGTCTATCCGCAGATCGGCAGCTATTGGATCGCCGCCGGCCTGAAATTCTCCAGCTTCCAGATCCTCGACGTCTTCGCCATGCTGCTGGTGAAGTTCGGGCGCGAGTTCGAGATCGACGTCATCGGCGTCGCCACCGCCACCCTGCCGCCGCAGGTCTCGCCCTCCTCGGCGCTGGCCTACATCGAGCTGGCGCTGGTCGCCTCGTTCAAGCCGGACGAGGGCGAGATCTCGGTTACCGCCCAGCTGACCCCCAGCTCGTTCCTGCTGGCGAAGAACTGCAAGCTGACCGGCGGCTTCGCCGCGAAATTCTGGTTCGGCTCGAACCCCTATGCCGGCGATTTCGTCATCACGCTGGGCGGCTACAACCCGTCCTTCCAGCCGCCGGACCATTACCCCAACGTGCCGCGCCTGGGCTTCGACTGGCCGGTGCTGAGCACCTCGGCCATGACGGTCGGCGTGTCGGGCGGCACCTATTTCGCCCTGACGCCGTCGATGATCATGGCCGGCGGCTATCTCAAGGCCCTGTTCAAGGCCGGGCCGCTCAAGGCCTGGTTCAACGCCGGGGCCGACTTCCTGATCGCCTGGCAACCCTTCTACTACTATGCCGGGGTGCAGGTGTCGGTCGGCGTGTCCTTCGGCTTCGAGGTCGCCGGGGTCAAGGTGACGCTGACCGCCGAGCTGGGGGGCCGGGCTGGAGCTGTGGGGTCCGCCCACCGCCGGCAAGGTCAAGGTCAGCTGGTACGTCATCTCCTTCACCATCCCCTTCGGCAACCAGGATCAGGATCTGTCCAGCACCCAGCCGCTGACCTGGGAGGAGTTCGAGGCGCGCATGCTGCCGCAGCCGGACTCGCAGGCGGCTCCCCTGGCCACCGCCCGGACGGCGTCGATGATGCTGGCGGCGGAGGGGGTGGACACCTCCTCCGGCAACACGGACGGAGCGGACGCCACCCAGGTGGTCGTCAACATCCAGGTCAGCAGCGGTCTGCTGAGCGAAACCGGGGAATTCGGGCCGACGGTCCAGTCCGCCCCCTTCGCCATCGACGTGCGGTCGGTGATGCCGGCCTCCACCGTCACCGTGGCGGAGTCCAGCTATCAGGCCTCCAGCCCGTCGCTGGGCATCCCGCCGATGGATCTGCCGGACATCGCGACCGGGATGGCCGTCACGCTGGAATCGCAGGACGATCAGGGGGCATGGACCACCCTGTCCATCGACCGGCCCGGCCTGACGCCCGCAACCCTGTCCGGCGGCGCGGCGGCGGCGATGTGGTCGACGCAGGCCTTCGACCCGGTGGGCAAGCCGTCCTCCGACTTCATCGCCGGTGCTGCCTTCGGCATGACCCTGGCCGCCACCGGCGATCACGTGGTCGATACGCTGGAGCCGATGGATCTGCTCACGTCCTTCGGTTACGAGCAGGCCGACCCGCTGCCGCTGCCCTTCGCCGTCACCCCGGTCTACACCGCACCGGCGGCGCTGCCGCAGGACGACCGCTTCGCCGTCCTGATGGGAAGCATCATGGCGCCCACGCCCTCGACGCTGCGCAGCCAGGTGATGCAGGCGCTGGAGGATGCGCAGGTCGCGGTCATCGTCGACCAGAACCTGTCGGTGATGGCCAGCTTTGCCGACCAGATCTTCCAGGCCGCCCCCAGCCTCGCCGAGCTTGGCTTCGACCTTGCGACCTCCGGTCCGCAGACGCTGACGGCGCCGCAGCCCAAGCGCTCTGCCAGCACCGCGGCGGTGGAGGCCCCCCTCGCCCCGCGGCTGCTGGGTTCCTCCCAGGCCTACGCGCTGGCGGCTCCTGTGCCACGGGGTATCCAGCTGGCCGGTGGGGCAGCTGTCGGGGCGGCCGGCGGTGCCGCTCGCAAGGGATCGGTCCTGCTGCCGGCGCCGCAGGTGGTGATGCGCTGGGCCGACGCCAACGTCCGCCCGACGCGCGGCGGTGCCCGGACGCTTGCCGGCGCAGGGTCCGCACCGTCCGCGATCGAGGCCGGCCTGAGCCTGCAGCCGGGATCCGTCGCGGTGTTCGATGCAGGACGGGGCGCCGGAGCGCCGATGCTGGAATTGCAGGGCGGAACCCCGGTGATGGTCCACGCCTTCGACAAGGCCGGCCGCATCCTGTCCAGCCGCCTGGTCTCGCCGGCCGGCAGCGGCGCCGAGCCTCTGCCCGCCCCTTTGCCCGCCGACACCGCCCAGGTGACGCTGGTCGGAGTGGAAGGTGACCAAACGGCGCCGGTCGCCGGTTGGAACCGGCACAGCACGCTGGTCCAGGTCGGCCGCTACACCCTGCTCGGCAGCGGCTGCACCGTGCGGCCCCAGGCCGGACCGCGCCCGCAGCGGGGTTTGCGCGATGGCGATGCCGCGCCCATCGCGGCCCGCGGACCGGTGGAAGGTGCGGCGATGCTGAACCGCAACCGCGTCCAGACCGGCGTCGGCCGCACCGCGCCGGGCTGGGTGGAGACGGTCTTCAGCCATACCGTCGGAACCGTCGCGGTGGTGCTGGACCGCTCGGCGGACGCCGATGCGGTGACGGTGAAGATCGCTGCCACCGGCTCCCCCTGGACGGTCGATTACGGCGTCGCCGCGACCCCGGCGGTTCGGATCGCGGCCGGCGACGGCACCATCCTGCTCTACGACGCCGCGGCGTTCGCCTCGGTGGCCGCCTCGGTGGCAGATGACGGGGAACGGCATGCCGTCCTGGTGCGCGGCGTCGAGGGTCTGGCCGGCGTCTACGGGCTTGCCGGCACACCGGCCGAGGTGGAGGCCGGCTGGGACGGGCTGTCACTCCCGGTGCTGGGACGCAGCGTGGCGCCGCGTCGGGCCCTGGGACCGGCCGCGGCGGCGAAGTCCGCCGGCGGCCGGCGGAACGGCGGCCCGACCGTGTTGCGGTTCGTCCGCAGCAACGCGGCATAGGGGTGCGGGCACCCCCTCCCCGACCGGGTGGGGGCGATTGGCAGGAAAGGTTCGTGAGGAAGGGGATCCCACCATGTCGAACGCGATCGCGCTGGCCGGTGACGGCGACGCGCTGCAACCCGGACAGATCCGTTTCAGCGAAGCGGCTCTGCCGCCGCTGCCCGCCGGGACCTATCGGCTGAGCGCCACCCAGACCGTGGATGGCATCAAGGATCAGGACACGCCCCCCACCTACACGGCGGTGCAGACGCTGCAGATCCAGGGGCCGCGCTTCGCCTTGGCCCCCGGCGACCTGCAGTCGGTGATGCCGCCGGCCAACCAGACGGGCTCCTGGGAGAACACGCTGCCCAATGTGGTGCTGCGCCGGCGCACGCTGCCGTGGGAACGCACGCTGGACGGCAGCGTCCCGCCCGCGGACAGCGTCCCGGCCCCCTGGATCGGCCTGCTCACGGTGACCGCCACGGAACTGGGCGGCGAGGCCGGCGCTGTCGCGGCACCCTCGCCCGTGCACAGCGGAACGGTGTCCGATCTGGTCCAGCCGACGGACCCGGCAGTGCTGGGACCGCAGCTGTCGGGCGTCTCGCCGGCCGACATGCAGACGGGGCTGCTCCTGCTGGATTTGCCGGTGACGCTGTTCCAGTCGGTGGCCCCGACGGTGGCCGACCTGTCCTGGCTGGCCCATGTGCGCGAGGTCAACACCGATCACAAGGAGATCCTGGGGCTCGACGAGGATGGCACCTTCTCTATCGTCGTCGGCAACCGGACGATCCAGCCGGGGGCGGTGAACTACCTGTTCCTGGTCTCGCTGGAAGGTCACCAGGACCAACTGGCCGGCAGCACCATTCCCTCCTCCTACACCACCATCCGCTTCGCGTCGCTGGCGTGGTGGAAGGTGCAGGCCGATGTCTCCAAGGGCGACTTCATCGAGATCATGCAGGCCCTGCCCGAAAATGGCGGCGTGGATCTTGTGCAGCTGCCCCACCTGCCGATCCCGGCCTCCGGCAACGGCTCTGCGGCCTCCGACGATCCGTCCGCCATCGCCGCCATGGGGCTCGGGATGGGCTATGTGCCGCTGACCTACCGCATGCGGGTGGGCGAACAGGCGACGGCCTGGTATCGCGGCCCGGCCAGTGCGGTGCCCACCAAGGCCGACGGGTTGGGACCGTTCGTCTTCAGCGATCAGGCGATCCGCTACGACCCGACCACGGCGCTGTTCGACGTGTCGCAGGCCGCCGCCTGGCAGATCGGCCGGCTGCTCGCCCTGTCGGACTCCACCTTCGCCCGCTTGATGTTCCTGTGGCGCAAGGAATTCCACCAAGCGGTCGCCGCCAATGTGGTGCTCGGGCAGGTTGCCGGCGCGCTGCCGGTCACGGCGGAGACGATGCGCGCTCTGCCGGCCGCCGGGCCGGGGAGCGGCGGGCGCACGCTGGCCCTCTCGCACCAAACCGCCGCCGTGGCGCTGGCCGAGGCGTTCGCCGGGCTGGCGGGGCGGGAGGCGGCGGTTCCCGCCGCCGATGGCGGAACCCTGTCCGGTATTCCCCGCCGGATCCGCCGCGAGGACCGGCCGCCGGTCGCGGCTGCTCCCGGCCTGAGGATAACCGGCCTGAGGACCGCCGCTGCCGCGGGTACCGCGACGGACGCCGCCGATCCGCTGG
Organism: Azospirillum sp. INR13; assembly: GCF_015390205.1. NCBI lineage: Bacteria > Pseudomonadati > Pseudomonadota > Alphaproteobacteria > Rhodospirillales > Azospirillaceae > Azospirillum > Azospirillum sp. INR13. The sequence continues at coordinate 76,612 of NZ_VUOI01000011.1, read as the reverse complement.
AGGCGCTGCTCGACCATGTTTTCGGCCCTTCCGCGGAGTGATCGTCATGGACCGTGCCATCAGCAACCGCGCCGCCACCCTGCAGGCGCTCATCGACACGGCGACCGCCCCGGCGCTGGCCGCGCTGCGGACCGGCCCGGCGCACGCCCGCGTCGCCCTGCCGGCCGCCATCGCTCCCGCGGCCTCCGGCGCGGCGGCCTCTCAGCCTCCCGTCGAACTGCCGGACCCGCCTCCCGCGGTCATCGACTGGCTGGCCCGTGCGGCGCTGCTCTACGGCGTGCCGTTCGAGTACATCACGCCCGACGGGCGGATGCTGCCCAAGGAATCGATCCGCTTCTTCTACATCGACCTCAACTGGATCCACCGGCTGCTTGAGGGCGCGGTGAGCATCGGGCTGTCGACCAGCGCAGATTCCGTGCAGATGATGGCGACCATCGAACAGCTGGTCGATCAGGCGCTGTCGCACACCTCGACGGTGCGTCCGACCCTGCGCGCCAAGGCGACCAGCGGCCACAGCCGCGCCGGTGCCGCGCTGAAGGCGGCCGCGGCCCAATCCAGTGCTGCGGGCGGAACGGCGACCGGCCCCATCACCGGGCTGCTGATCCGTTCGGCCGCCGTTTCCGGCTGGCCGGGGGTGGAGGTCAGCGCCTATGCCGACGATGCCGCCACCTTGAAGCTGCCGCTTCTGCGGCTCGACCGCCTGTCGGACGATGTGCTGATCGCTCTGTTCGACGGGCTGCCCCGGGTGGTGGACTTCCTCCAGCCGCCGGAAAGCCTGCATTTCGGCGTCCGCCCGACCACCGCTTTCGCCAGCAGCTACATGAGCTTCCTGCGTGGCCTGGGCTATGGCGGCTATCCCGCCGGTCAGCAGATTCAGGGACAGCAGGCGGCTGTTTCCATGCGGAGCGGTGCTGCGGCCGGCGTGCTCGACGTCGCCGCCTCGGCCGCCTCGCTCGAAGCGGCCATGCAGACTCTGGGCGCGCTTGATAGCGCCAACACCTTCACCGCAGCCGAGTTCGCCGTGCAGATGGTGCGGGCGGCCGGCATGCAGTCCTTCCAGTGGGGCGTCAGCGCCCCGACCGGCCAACGGGGCGTCAGCGCCCCCACGGGAACCACCGCCCCCGCCGTGGGCCGGATCGCGGGTTGATCGGAGCGCAGACCATGACGGATACCCAGCCCAACACCGCCGCGCCCTCTGCTGCGCCCTCTGCCGCGTCCGCCGCCTCGCCCGCCGCCTCGCCCATCGTCGACCCGCTGTGGCCCGGCCCCTGCCTGTTCGTGCCGATCAGCATCGAATGCCTGCTGGTCGGCGTTCCCAACCAGCAGGGCAGCTGGGCCGACCTCGCCATCGACTACCGCAAGGTTCCGGCGAACGTCGATCCGGAGCCGCAGCCTTTCCAGCTCCGTCCCGCCAACGACCCGCCCGGCACCGGCGCCCATCTGCAGGCCACGCTGCCGATGGGCTACCGCCAGGGGCAGCAACAGCCCGACGGATCGGTCCTCTTCCCGCCGATCCCGAACCGCTGGCTGGTGGCCCGCTCCGTGGTGACGACACCCGGCACCGCTCCGGTGTTCACCGTATGGGTGCTCCAGGGCGATTTTCTGGGCGACATGGGGGAGGGCAGCAACACCTATCCCGACCCCACCCAGACCGGCAACACCCAATGGGTCGGCCGCGCCTTCACCTTCGACGCCTGGACCAACCCGGCCGGTCCGGCGCAACCGCTGCTGCGGTCGGTCGGACCGGGCTGCGTCAGCTGGGTGGTCACCTACGACAACACCCTGAATGTGCTGAGCTTCTACGACAGCCTGTCGGACGTGTCCTCGGGCACAGTCACCTACGCCATGCTGGGCTGGTACAGCCCTTCGGACTTCGATCCGCTGCTGGGCGTCACCGACGCCGACCCGCAGGGTTTCACCACCCAGGACGAGTGGCAGTCGATCCTGAACACGCTGCTGCTCAATGTGCATGGCGAGTCGGGGTTGGCGGCTGCAGAAGCGGCCTGGCAGGCCTGGCAGGCCGCGAATCCGATCAGCGGGGGGGCGTCCATCCCGGCGATCCAGATGCAGCTCGCCAGCCAGACGCTGTGCCACGGCATGGTGTTCGGCATGACGTGGAGCGGCCCGCAGCAGAGCTACCCGCGCGACCCGGTGCTGAATGGCCAGAATCCGGTGTCGGTTGCCGTCGGCGGCACCGGTGTCGAGGCGATCGCCGCCTGGATGGCCAGTGTACTGAACCAGCCTGATCTGGAGGACCTGATCCTCGCCGTGCAGCAGGATCTGGTGTTCGACTATCTCCAGCAACCGTCGGTGTTCGCCACCAGGACGCTGGAGGCGCGCTTCGCCAAGGCCGATGGCGGCACCGTCTGGCTGGTGGCGCGGCCCGACTACGATCCCTCCGATCGCGGCCGGACCCTGCAGACGGTGGACCTGTCGCCCGCCCAGACCCAGGCGCTGACCGCGCTCAATGACGATCAGGCGGCACTCGACGGAACCAGCCAGCTGATCGCCTCGAATGTCTGGCAGCTCTTCGCGCTGGTCTACAAGCTAGCGCAGCTCGGCCCCTTTTCGCCGGATACCCAGAAGGTCCAGGACGCCATCGACGCCGTCATGGCCACCCTGACGACGCTCGACGCCCAGCGCACCACCCAAGCCGCCGCCGTCGAAACTGACAAAACAGCGCTGTTGAGCCTGCTCGGCAATGAATTCGTGTTGTCCAGCAACGGAAACACGCGGTTCCACGCCCCGGCGGCGGCGGCGGTCATGGTGGCCGGCGCCAAACAAGACACCCGCCTGCTGCCTCCCGGAACCGATGGTGGACCCGAGGACAGCCTGTTCAGCCGCTTCACCGGCCAGACGGTATCGGCGCTGACGGTGGTCGAACCGGTCGGCGGCACCACCCAGACCATCGATGCCAGCGACCTGACCAGCCGCGTCCCCACCCTGCCGCCGGCCAATTCCGGCGTGCCGAAGGAGATGACCGACTATCTGGTCGAGGTGATGCTGTTCGACACTGCGAACGCGCGCTTCCTGGCCGCCATCGCCTACGAGAAGGCCGGGATCACGCCGACATCTGCGCAGCTGGACACGCTGGCCGCGACCATCGCTGCCCAGCAGACGGCACCGTGGAATGCCACCCCCGACACCCCGTATAACGAAGAGACGGTGGGGGCCGCCGTCGGCTTCACCGGCGTCGTGCCGCTGAAGCGGTCGGTGTTGCCCTGGTCGCCTCCCTGGACGCCGCTCTACATCGATTGGCAGGTTACCTGGTATCCCACCGCGGACGCCGCCGCCGGCATGCTCGATGGCTGGACGCTGGAGGGATTCGACTACAGCTGGACGGGCACCGCCATTGGCACCGCGAGCGAGGTCATCAGCGGCCGGTCGCTGGTGGGCACCCAGATCGCTGCCGGGCTGGCGGAGAAGCTGAACGATCTGGTCACGCTCAATCCCAATTTCGACGAGTTGCCGCAGTACCAGCAGGACGCCCTGACCCAGGCCGCCGCCGACATCGCGGAGTACGACATCGTCACCGAGGCGCTGAGCGGCTTCGGCGGCTTCATGCTGATGCAGCAGGGCCAGATGACGGAGCTGACCAGCGACGACCCGGCGGTCGAGAGCTGGCTGGAGCTGGCGCCGTCCGTCGTGCCGTTGCCGGGCAGCGGCACCGACGGCAGTGCGCCGGCCTTCTACCCGGTGCGGTCCGGCCATTACGTCATCAACCAGCTCTGGGTGGTGGACGCCTTCGGACAGATCCTGCGCACCACCAATGCCGGCCAGGACGTGTTGCCGATCCGCTCCAAGAGCGTCACCACCCCCGACGCCGGCGGCCAGGACAACAAGCGCTTCGTCCAGGTGGCTCCGCGCATCCAGCAGCCGGCCCGCGTGGCGCTGACCCTGCTGGACGCCGAGGATGACTCCATTCCGACCAACTCGTCCAATTTGACCAGCCCGGTCGCCGGCTGGCTGCTGCCCAACCATCTGGATAACAGCGTGCAGGTGTTCGCCGCCGACGGGACGCCGCTGGGCGAGATCCTGCCGGTGGAGACCGACAACGGCCGCGGCATCCGCTGGGATCCGGCGCCGGGGCTGAACCTGCCGCTTGGTTCGCCGCCGGCCATCGGCAACGCTCATCTTCTCGGTTTCGTGGAAGGGCTGCTGGCTCAGGGACCGATCTCCGGCGATCAGGCGCTGCAGGATCTGCTGGACGTCATCGATGTCACGCTGTGGCGCACCACCCCGACGCCGCAGCCGAACGGCGACAATCTTGCGGTGCTGATCGGTCAGCCGGTGGCCGTGGTGCGGGCGGACATCGCCCTCAATCTCGACGGCGATCCGGCCTACGACCAGTCCTGGGCAACCACCGGCCAGAACGATGACGGCGGCGTCACCGCCATGTCCTTCCCCGTCTATGTCGGCGACATCGCCTATGACGGCAATGGCGCGCTCGGCTTCTTCCTCGACGACGATTACTCGCTGCTGAATCCGCTACGCGGCTTCGACACCGCCTTCGGCACCGTGCGCCGCGCCTTGTCGTCGCGAACCGGCAACCCGCGCAGCAACCTCGGCAAGGCGATGGCGCGGCTGCCGACCCTGCTGGCGGCGGGCAGCCCGGCCACGACGTCGGGCTATCTGAACCCCGACCCGTCCTTCACCCTGTTGCCCGACGGACCGGTCCACCGGCTGACGGTGCTGATGGATCCGCGCGGTTCCATCCCCGCCGTCTCGGGCATCCTGCCGGTGGAGACGGTCTCGCTGCCGCCAGGGGTCGTTTCGGCGATGAACACCCTGCTGGCCACCTTCCGCGTCGGCCCGCTGCTGATCGATCCGCGCGAGGTGCAGATGCCGCTGCCCGGCAACGTCTCCGGCACATGGTCGTGGATCGCAAGAACCGGCGTCACCGTATGGGAGACGGTTGCGAACCTGAAAAGCAGCCAGCCCCAGGCGCTTCTGCCGACGGCCATACCGGCGGCGCGCGAAGGCTGGCTGGGGCTGGTGCCCACCCCCTCCAGCGGCTCCTCCAACTGCCCCTCCACAACGACCCGAACCGTCGCCAACCAGAAACTCGCCCACATGCAGTTCCACGAGAGGTACAAAGCCATGGCAGCGGCCCCGACAGCGACCACGCCGCCCTATTACCAATACCGGTTCGACCCCAACAGCCTGATCATCGGCGCGACGACCGCGCCGACGCTGACCATCACCAATCCCAACGCGACGTCCGCGCTGACGGGCACCCAGACCATCTACGTCAAGATTCCGGTGGGCACCGGCGCTGACGCCATCGCCACCGGCCTGGGTGGGGTTTCGGTGACCACCAGCACGCCGGCGTGGCTGGCCCTGACCTACTTCAGCACCAATCCGCCCTACATCAAGCTGACCGGCCCGGCCCTGGCGGCGGGAGCCAGCCTGTCGGTCTACCTTAACAATCTGGTGGTCGACGATACGGTCGGCACCGCCGCCTTCCCGGTTCAAGAGAGCTTTACCGGAGGCGGCACCACGGCCGTCACCATCGTCAAAACCAACCAGCCGCTGGCGATCCAGCAATTCTACGCCAACCCGATCACCGTCGCGCAGGGCCAGTCGACGACGCTGAACTGGACCGTTTCGGGCGGCAGCTACGTGCTGATCCAGCCCGGCAACATCAAGCGCCCGGTGCAGGGCAGCAGCTTCACCGACAGTCTGCAGATGCCGGTGTCGCAAGCGCAGACGATCTACACGCTCCAGCTCTACACCGACGACCGCCAGTTCAAGCAAGCCGTCACGACCGCCTATCTCGGACCGGTCAGCGCCACGCTGTCCTGCGATCCGAGCGGCCCGATCGACACCGACGCCAGCGCGGTGTTGAGCTGGAGCAGCACCTACGCCGTCACCCCGCTCTATCTGTCCACCCCCAACGGCGCGCAACGCGTGGGCGCCCAGGGGCAGCAGCCCGTAGTTCCCGGCAGCTATCTCAGCGGCAACCAGTCCAGCGTGACCTTCTCCCTGCAGGCGCTGGGCTATCAGGGGCCGGTCAACCGAACGGCGGCGGTCACCTTCAATCCGGTGCGGATCCGCTGGTTCCGTTACACCGACTCCACACTGACCCAGGTCACCTACAATGTGGCCAATCCAGCTCCCGGATCGCCGACCGTGAGCACCAGCGGACAGGACTACACGCTGACCGCCTATGGCCCAGGCGCCGGAAGCGGGCCGCTGCTTGCCCATCTCGGTCCGGGACCGTACCTCCAGGTCCAGCTCTTCAGCGCGACGCCGAGTCCGGCAGCCCCCGGCGCCAGCGTGACGGTCAGCTACCAGACATTGAACGCAACCTCGGCGACCCTGGCAATCGGCAACCAATCCGCGATATCCGTGCCGCTGGACGCGACAAAACAGACGGGACAAACCACCATTACCGCGCCATCGGCATCAACCGTGCTAACATTGACCATCACCGGTAACGGACAGGCACCGGTGTCCAGCGAGCTGGAGCTGCCGGTCACCACCGGCTGACCCGGCTCGCGCGACCGCCGTCCCGATACCCAACTGCCATCAACCGAAGGAACGCCGATGCCCGACTCCACCCCCTTCGCCGACAGCCCGGTCTGGGGCGGCATCAAGGACTGTATCGTCAAGGTCGTGCCCAGCCTGCGCGAGGCCGAGTTCACTCCCGACACCCGCTTCGACCGGCTGGGATTGGCATCGATCCAGGTCATCACCATCACGTTCGAGATCGAGGAACTGTTCGGTATCGGCATCGTCGACGACGGGCTGGATGTCTTCGAGACCTGCGGCGAGCTGGAGGTGCTGGTCCGGCGTCTGGCCGCCGCCAGAGAGGTGACGGCATGACAGGCGGTCGGTACCGGCGCCCCGACGGCTCGCACCGGGTGGTGGTGACCGGGCTGGGTGCCGTCACCGGCTTCGGTGTCGGCCTTCCCGCCTTCTGGCAGGGCGTGACCGAGGCGCGCACGGCCATCCAGCCCACCCGCCGGACCTTCGAGGGGATGGAGGTCATCCGTCCGGCCGCGACCGTCGCCGGCTACCGGCCGCTGGATTATTTCAGCGAGGCGCAGCTGCTGACCTGCGAGCCCTTCGTGCAGTATGCGTTGCTGGCCGCACAGGAGGCCATTGCCGGAGCCGGCCTGACCTCCGCCGACCTGACCGATGCGGCCATCGTGCTCGGCTGCGGCGGCGGCGGCGAGATCTCGCGCGAAGAGACGGCCATCCATCTGTTCGGCAACCGCCGCCCGCGCGCCCATCCGACCACGGTGCCGCGCACCAACCACCAGGCCGCCTGCGGCATGATCGCGATCGAGCACGGCATCCTCGGGCCGTCCTTCGTCATCGCCACCGGCTGCGCCTCGGGGTCGCACGCCATCTCGCAGGCGGCGATGATGGTGCGTCACGGCTATGTCGAACGCGCGCTGACCGGCGGAACCGAGGCCAACGTCATCTATGCGGTGATGCGCGCATTCGACGCCGCCCGGACGATCGCCTCCGACACCTGCCGTCCTTTCTCCCATGGCCGCTCCGGGCTGGCGCTGGGCGAAGGCTCCGGCATTCTGGTCATCGAGACGCTGGAATCCGCCGACAGGCGCGGCGCCCCGGTGCTGGCGGAGATCGCCGGCTTCGGCATGTCGAGCGACGCCACCGACACCGTGCAGCCGACGATGCGCGGCCCAGCCCGGGCCGTGATGCATGCCCTGGCCGACGCCGGGCTGGCCACCGATCAGATCGGCTATCTCAATGCCCACGGCACCGGGACTCCGCTGAACGACCGGGTGGAAACGGAAGTGGCCCATGCGGTGTTCGGTCCCCATGCGGCGCGGCTGATGATGTCCTCCACCAAATCGCAGATCGGGCACACCTTCGGCGCCGCCGGTGCGCTGGAGCTGATCGCCACCATCCTCGGCATGGCCCGCGGCGTGGTGCCACCGACCGTCAACCATCTGGGATCCGATCCCGACTGCGACATCGACTGCGTTCCGAACGAGGCACGCGCCCGTCGCTTCCACGCGGCGGTCTCGCAATCCTTCGCGTTCGGCGGCGTCAATGCGGCCATTGCCGTGCGGGCGGTGTGAGGCGGCGATGGAGGGGCTTCTGAACTGGCTCGACCATGGAGGGGGCGCAGGCGACCCGCTGTGGCATTTTCCCGCCGAAGGGATGGATCGGCGGCTTTCGGAGTTGCGGACCCGCTCCGTCGCCATGGCTGCCGGTTTGGCGGCACGCGGCATCCGGCCGGGCGACCGCGTGGTGACGCTGCTCGACACCGGCTCGGCCGCGATCTGCCTGCTGCTGGCCCTGTGGCAACTGCAAGCCGTGCCGGTGCCGCTGCGGCCCTGGTCGGGTACGGCCCTTGGTTCGGCGGACAGCACCGATCAGGCGGGCAGCTTCCTTCGCTTCCTGCAGGAAGTGACGCGGCGAAGCGATGCACGGCTGGTGGTGACCGACCGTCCCGCCGCTGTTCCGCAGCTCGAACCGCTGCTGACCACGGTGGCGGCGCTCGAGGCGCCGCTGGAGCGGTTGCCCGTGACCGTCGGCGATGGCAATGGCGGTGGCGACGGCAGCGCCGATGGGCTGGCGCTGATCCAGTTCAGTTCGGGCAGCACCGGGCAGCCGAAGGGCGTGATGGTCACCCACGCCATGGTGATGGCGCAGCTCCGCCAGCTCGCCGACAATTATGCAGGTGCCGGCAGAGACCGGCCGCCGCGCTCGATCGCGTCCTGGCTGCCGTTCTATCATGACATGGGGCTGTTCATCGGCATTCTGCTGCCGCTGTTCACCGGGGCCGATGCCATGGTGGCACCCCCCGCTTGGTACATGCGCAATCCGGCACGCTGGTTCGCCGCGATGGCAGCGCGGGGTAGCGACCTGAATTTCTCCACCAGTTCGGTGCTGGCGGCGACGCTGCGCGGGGTGCGCCGTCTGCATGGCCGCGGCTGCGATCTGTCGGCGCTGATCCTCTATATCGCCGCCGAAAAGATCAGCCCAGCGGTGCTGGACGAGGCGGCAGCCGTCCTGACGCCGCTGGGGATGCCGTCATCGCAGCTGCGCGCCGGATACGGTATGGCGGAATACGCGCTGGGCTGCACCCATACCCATGACCCGGGGCTCCGCCGGCTGCGCGTGCGCATCGCTCCAGGGGGCCGTGTGCTTGCCGACGACGACGGCGAGTCGGTGGAACTCGTCTCGGTCGGCAGGCCAAACGACGCATGCGACCTCGTCGTGCGCGACGAGGTGGGGCGTCCTCTCGGCGAGATGATGCTGGGCGAGATCACGGTCGCCGGCCCCTGCCTCACCCCCGGCTACTGGCGGGACGACGCGATGACGCAGCGGGTCCTCGGCCGGGGATGGATGCGCTCCGGCGATCTCGGCTTCCTGCAAGGTGGGGAGCTGTTCTTCGTCGCCCGCAAGGACGAGATGCTGGTGGTTGGCGGCCGCAACGTCATACCCGCCGATGTCGAACTGGAGGTCGAATCGCTGCCTTTCGTCGGTCCCGGACGCGCGGTGCTGTTCGCCGCAGACGAGCCTGGCGGAACGCGTCAGGTGCTTCTGGTCGAAGGAAACGCCGCATCGCCGCTGCCGGTCGTCAGCGGACGGTTGACGGCGATCAGGCGCTGCATCCTCGACGGCTTCGGCTTCGTGCCGACCGACATCGCCGTCGTGCCGAAGGGAACCATCGAGAAGACCTCCAGCGGCAAAAAGCGCACCGCGGTCATCCGCCGCCGCTGGCAAGCCGGAGCCATCCCGTTGCTGGTCTGACCGGCATTGCGGAGAACTGCTGGATAAGGCTGACAGAATCCGAAAATGGACGGTCAACATGATAGAGGCGCATCGCGCGGACGCCGAGCCGGTCGGGAAAATCGGACAGCTGACCGTAGGCGGCGTAGAAGGGCTGGACCGGATCCGGTTCTACCGTCAGGCACTCGTGGAACAGCAGGTCGTCACCGCGGAACAGTGCTTCCGAGTCAGGCGTGGTGCGGCCATCGCCGGAATAGGCGAAGGCGGCGTTGCCCGTCTCCAGCTGGATGGCGCGGTTGGGCATGGAGTGGCGGGTGAGCGCGGTGCGCAGGCGATAGGGGCCGATCACGCCATCCTCCTGGGTTTCGACCCAGCGCAGGGGAAAGGAGAGACACCGTTCGGGATCGGTGGCGCCGGCCTGGAACAGCAACGCCAGTTGCTTCCACCCGCCGATGGAGGTGAAGATGTCCAGCGGCTTGCTGCGGCGGTCGTCGGTCCAGCGAATCAGCGCCGGCACCAGACCGAAGCAATGGTCGGGATGGTGAACCGGAGAGCTGGACAGCTGGCTGTTGACGGCGGACGGCACCCTCTTGGCGGGCTTCGCCTATGGTCTGAGGCGCGATCTCACCGCGGTACGGGCGGCTGTGTCGAGAGCATGCAGAAGTGTGGGGCGCTCAGGCAGCTTTCACGGTGCCCGGGGCTGAAGAGGCGTTGGCGGCCATGGCCGGGTACCACGCCGTAACGGTGTCGCGCAGGGTGCCGTCGAGGGTCCGGGTGCGGATTTGGACCAGCCGATGGGCGCCGAGCTTGGTCCACTGCATCTGCTGCTTCTTGGCGAAGCGCTTGTTGTCGACCACGACGTTGACGGTGGATTCCACGAAGGCGGTGGAGATCGCCTCGTCGTTGCGCCGACGCTCGCCGCAGTGCAGGATGATGGAGCGGTTGTTCGGGATGTAGGTGGCGAACTCGGTCGTTGCCTTGGCGAAACGGGCCAGGTTGGGGTAGCTGCTCTCCATCTCGGCGAGAACCTCGGCCAAATCCTCGATCCGGGTCAGTGCCTCACGGGCGTCGCCGTGCCACAGCCGCCACTTGATGCGCTCCAGGCGGGTCTGGATCGCCTCCGCCTCCTCGGCGTTGTGATGCGCCAGGCCTTTGGCGTACTGCCCGAGCACCGTCAGTGGCATCGTAACGTGGAACCAGTCGAGGTAGTGCTCGGTGCAGGGTGCGTAGCCGTCCACCAGAGCAGGGAGATTGTCGCCGCCGTCGGTCAGAAGGATCATATCGTGGTTCATCTGCAGGCCCTGGCTGCGCAGCACCTCGAAAATCCGGCACCAGTAGCCGTCGCCAGACCATCGGACTGATGTCCAGGAGGCGGACCTTCACCTGAAGGTCGGCGGTGTAGCCCACCTTTAAACCGGCTGCGCAGACGTCCCGCACCACGAACCGGATCTATGCGACAACGTCGCGCCAAGCCAGTGAAGCTCCGAATATAGCGAACGTATTGCTGATTTTGTACATGTATGCGTATTGTGTTGCTGCCGGAACGCTGCAAACGTGCCACTGGCCTGCTTCGAAACCCAGGGGCGCGGATGCCGCGGTTACCGCTGAACGACAACGAACAGGGGCGGAACATGGCGGGGCGCTTGGACAGAAAGGTCGCCGTGATCACCGGCGGCGCATCGGGAATCGGCCTGAGCACGGTTGAGCTTTTCGTCGCCGAAGGAGCCCAGGTCGTCGTCGCCGACATTCAGGACGAGAAGGGGCGGATCCTCGAGCAGCGATATCCGGAGAGTCTTCGCTACGTCCGGTGCGACGTGACCTGCGAAGACGACATCACGCAGGCCATGGCGACGGCGGCCGGCACCTTCGGCGGGCTGGACGTGCTGTTCAACAATGCCGGCATCTGCGACCTGATGACGGACCTTACGCAGATCGACGCGGCGCAGTGGGACAGGGTCTTCTCCATCCTGGTGCGCGGCCCGATGCTCGGTATGAAGCACGGCGCACCCCTGATGGAGGCGCGAGGCGGAGGCTCCATCATCAACACCGCGTCCATCGCCGGGCTGGAGGCCGGATGGGGTCCGATGGCGTATTCGACCGCCAAGGCGGCCGTGATCCACATGAGCAGAGCCGCCGCCGCCCAGCTGGGAGCTCGGAAGATCCGTGTCAACGCCATCTGCCCCGGCATGATCGCCACTTCGATCTTCGGCGCGTCCGCCGGCTTGTCACGCCCCGCGGCCGACCAACTGGCCGCGCGGGTCGCCGAACTGTGCGCGCACGCCCAGCCCATCCCGCGCGCCGGCAGCCCCGACGACATCGCCCGTGCCGCGCTGTACTTGGCGAGCGACGACTCTGCCTTCGTGACCGGCACGCACATGGTGGTCGATGGCGGACTTACCGCAAGCGCACGACACGCCTGGGATCCAACGGTGGCGTCCCCCCTGGCGAGCCTGTTCGGAGAGTCGCTGTGAGCCGTCTCGAGGGCAAGGTCGCCCTGGTGACCGGGGCTGGCCAAGGGGTCGGCCAAGGCATCACGCTGGCGCTCGCCGCCGAGGGCTGCGCCGTTGCTGTCTGCGGCCGGACCCCGGACAAGCTCGCCGCCACCTGCGGAGCCGTCGCCGCGCGCGGTGGCCGCGCCGTACCGGTGGCCGCCGACGTCACCATCCCCGCGGATCTGACGCGCACCGTCGATCGGACGCTGGATGCCTTCGGGCATCTCGACATCCTGGTCAACAACGCCCAGGAGGTGGCGCTCGGGTCCCTGATCGACACCAGCGACGAGGCCTTCCTGCGCAGTTTCACCAGCGGACCGATGGCGACCTTCCGGCTGATGAAGGCGTGCCATCCCCATATGAAGGCGCGCGGCGGCGGTGTGATCGTGAACCTGACGAGTTCCGTCACCCGCCGGTGGGACATGGCGACCTACGGCACCTACGCCGCCGTCAAGCAGGCCATCCGCATGCTGACCCGCGCCGCAGCCGCCGAGTGGGGGGTGGACGGGATCCGCGTTCTCTCCATCGCCCCGCACGCCCTGTCGCCGGGCATGACAGGCTGGATCGACGCGTTCCCCGAAGAGGCCTCGGCCTTCTTCAAGACCATCCCCCTGCGCCGCGTCGGCGCGTGCGAGGAGGACATCGGGCGGGCCGTCGCCGCGCTGGTCGGACCGGAGTTCGGCTATCTGACCGGTGTCACCATTCCCCTCGACGGTGGGCAGGCCAACTTCGACTGACGCTGACCGCCGGCGCCCGCCGGCGGGTTCTGGATAAGGGAGACAGGGAGTTCGCATGATGGCCCAGGGCTGGAACATTGCACTGCAGGCCCGCACACCGCGGGCAACGCTGGAACTTTGTCGGCACACGTGGCCTTCGCCAAATCGGATTCTGCTCCGAGAGGAAGAGCCTACGCTCAGCTTCAACCTCACCGGTTCACGCCAAGCGAAATCGGGGGCGAAATCGGGGCGGTATCGCGAGAGCGATGGCTTGGCGTTCTTCCCGATGGGCGACATGATGTTCCAACCCGCCGGGACGGAACTCGATTCCTACGGCGAGGGCGGCGAGCAGCGCTTCCTGCGGGTCAGCTTCCATCCGCAAGCGTTCGCCGAGGGGCTGGACCTTGCCGCGGACCACGCGGATCCGGACGTCCAGCGCCGGCTCCTCAAGGTCGATGCGCCGTCCGTCCTGATGTTGGTCCGGCGGACGTTGTCGGAGATGCGTGCACCGGGAATGGCCTCGTCCTTTCTCCTCGACGGCCTTACGACCATGATGGTGGTCAAGCTGATGCGCTATCTGGCCGGACGCGCCGCCGCTGACCAGCCGACACACGGCGGGCTCGCACCCTGGCAGCTGCGCCGGATCGAGGAGCGGATCCACGACGACGCGGCCATGCCGCCGACCGTGGACGAACTCGCCCGCCTGGTGCGCCTGAGCCCCCGGCATCTCGCCCGCGCCTACCGGGTCTCGAAGGACTGCACGCTGTCGGAAACCATAGAGGTGGCCCGGCAGGCGCGGGCCGAACGTATGGTGCTGGAAAACGCGCTTGCTTTGAAGGAGATCGCGCACCGCCTGCGCTTTGCGAGCCCGAGCAGCTTCTCCACGGCCTTCCGCCGGCGGGTGGGCTGCTCACCCCAGGAATTCGCACGGCGCGCCCGCTTCGCCGGCTGAACGCGTCCTGTCGGCGAAAGCGGCGTCGCATCGGGTGAATCCCGGCGCATTGCCGGGTTGGACGGCATCACCCTACCCTACACGGCATGCGGCCAAGCCGCGATCCGGCCAATGCGGCGAGGGCATCATGACGAAAGCAACGGACGAAGTGATGACCGGTCAGGCGTGGCGGGACTTCTGCCGCGCGATGGAGCGCGCCGGCGACATCGTCCTTCAATCCCAGGCAGCTGCCAAACCGCTCGACCGCGCCGAGGGGTTCCGCTATCTCACCCGGCTGCTGCGGATCTCCCTCGACATGAATCTCGAATGGGCCGATCCGGATTTTCCCGGCTTCTACCAGGCATCGCACAGCACCGCGAAGATCGGGGCGGACAATCCTGACAACCATTATCTGAACGCCACGGTCCATCCACGGCGCCGCTACCGCATCACCGGCACGCTCGGCACCTGTCCGATCCTGACCTTCGGGTCCAAGGCCAATCGCTACGCCATCGACGGCAGCATGGCGTCCACGGGGGAGCTTGCCCTGGAGGAGATGGCGGTCGCGGCGGACGGCAGCTTCGAGATCATCGTCAGCCAGGAGCGGCCTGCCGATGCGGTGAACTGGCTGCCGATGGCGGAAGACACCAGTTTCATCGTGGTCCGCCAGACCTTCCGCGACCGGGCCGGCGAGACGCCGCATCGCATGGAGATCGCAGCGCTGGACGGTCCTGCCACGCCCGCCCCGCTCGACCCGGAGTTCCTCGTGCGCGCGCTGGATCGCACCGCCGGATTCGTGAGCGGCACGGCGCGGACCTTCGTGGAGTGGGCAGAGCGCTTCCGCGCCAGCCACGTAAATCGTCTGGACACCACCGACCAGACGATGTTCCTGCGGGCCGGCGGCGACCCGATGATCCATTACCTGCATGGCTACTGGCAGCTGGCGGAGGATGAGGCGCTGGTCATCGAGACCGGCATCCCCGCCTGCCGGACCTGGAACCTGCAGATCAACAATTATTGGATGGAATCGCTCGATTACCGCTTCGCCCGGATCCACGTGAACGACCACAGCACCGTCCTCAACCCCGACGGCACGGTGACCGTGGTGGTCGCCGCACGCGATCCCGGCTTCGGCAACTGGCTCGACACCTGCGGCCATAGCCACGGCACCATGCTGTGGCGCTGGACGGGCGCGACCGAGCATCCCGTCCCGGCGACGCGGGTCATCCCGCTGTGACGGGCGGCGCGGCACCAACGATGCATAGACAGGAAAGGACGGGAATGGCCGCACAGATCACCACGGATCGACTGATGGACGTCGCGAAGCGCCGGACAGGGCTGCACGACTTCGGCGACGACTGGTTCATGGACCCGCTGGAGGCGCTGGTCGGCTTCATCAATCGTGAAGCCGGGCTGCAACAGGCCGACGGCGGACCGGTGGAGCGGATCATCGCCGCCCTGACGGACCGCCTCAAGCTGACGCAGCTGCTGAAGGACCGGCCGGCGATCCTCGACGAGAGCATCCAGGTGGCCGGCGTGATCGTCGGCCTGCCGCGCACCGGCTCCACCATGCTCCACCGGCTTCTCGCCAGTTCGCCGCAGCTCACCTCGCCCTACTGGTGGGAAACGACGTTTCCGCTGCCGTTGGACGGCGAGGCGCCCGGCAACCCGACACCGCGCCAAGATCTCGCCAAGCAGGTCGTGCAGGATCTCCTGACGGCGTGGCCGGACTTCGAAAGCATCGACCCGATCGACGCGATGGAGGTCGCCGAGGAGATCATCCTCCTCGACAAGACCTTCCTGTCGACGACCTGGGACTCGATGATGCACATCCCGGGTTACGGCTTCTGGCAGGCCGAGCAGGACCACGAGCGCGCCTATCGGGAACTCCGGGTCTGGCTGCAGGTCCTGCAGAGCCAGTCGCCCTGGCGGCGCGGACGGAAGTGGGTTTTGAAGACGCCGCACCATCTGCTGGGCGGCTTGGGTGGCCTGATTACCGTCTTCCCCGAGGCGACGCTGGTGATGACCCACCGCGATCCGGCCGAGGTGCTGCCGAGCTATTGCAGCATGTGCGCGTCCATGACCATCAACGCCAGCACGACCTACCGCCGGGAAACCCAGGGAGCGTACTGGACGAAGCGGTTCGTCGACGGCCTGAAGCGCTTCGAGGCGATCCGTGCGGGGCTGCCGCCCGGCAAGGTCATCGACATCGACTACCGCCGGACCGTGCAGGATCCCCTCGGCGCCGGCAAGGCGGCGATGCAGGCCATGGACCTCGCGGTCGGCCCCGGCGACGAGGCGGCGATGCAGGCCTGCGTCGCGGCGAACGCGCGCGAGAAGCGTCCGCGCCACAAGTACAGCGCCGAGGCGTTCGGCCTCACGCCTCAGGGAATCGCGGCTGATTTCGCCTTCTACGAACAAAGCGTGGCGTCATGATACTGAAGGACAAGGTCGTCGTCGTCACCGGGGTGGGCCCGGGGATGGGGCAGGCACTGTGCCGCGGGGCCGCCGCGGAAGGGGCCAAGGTCGTCATCTCCGCGCGCTCGACCGACGTCATCGACGCGCTTCGGAGCGAGATCTCCGCCGGCGGCGGCGAGGCGATCGCGGTGCCCACCGACGTTACCGACACGGACCAGTGCCGGCGCTTGGCCGACGAGGCGGTGCGGGCGTTCGGCCGCATCGACGGGCTGGTCCATTCCGCTTACTACCACCCGGATTGGGCACCGCTGGAGCGTTGCGACATCGGGCAGGTGTCGCGGGCGCTCGACGTGATCGCCGTGGGCGGCCTGCGCATCGCCCAGGCCGTGATCCCGCTCATGAAGCGGCAGGGTGGCGGCTCCATCGTCAACGTGTCGACGATGGCCACCCGCCGCCCCTTTCCCGGCGAGGGCGGCTACGCCATGGGCAAGGCGGCGCTCGGCCAGTTGACCCGCCAGCTGGCGGTGGAACTCGCCGGGACCGGCATCCGTGTCAACACCGCCCTGATGGGCTGGATGGATGGCGTGCCGCTCCAGTCCTACTTCGCCGCGCAGGAGGACGGCGGCGCCGCTTTGCGCGCGGAAACCGCCGCCCGCATCCCGGTCGGCCGCATCCCGCCGGACCGGGATTGCGCCAAGTCCGTCTTCTTCCTGCTGTCCGACCACGCCAGCGAAATCAGCGGTGCGTCGCTGGACGTCAACGGCGGCGACTGGGTGGCGCCATGATCGGGGCGGCCGACGGCCGCCTCCGCATTTCCCAAGGAGTGACACGATGAAATCCGTTCTGGAAGATCCCCTGGCCGGGTACGACCCGGATGCCGTCGTGGCGTCCGACACCATCGAGATTGCCGCGCCGGCCCGCGTCGTGTGGGACATCCTGATCGACTTGCCCCGCTATGGCGAATGGAACCCGTTCTGTGTCCGGGCGGAGTCCACGCTGGAGATGGGGGCGCCGGTGTCGATGACGCTGGTGAGCTACACGATGCCCGGCACACTGTTTCCGAACTGCGAGTATGTGTGCGCCTTCGAGCCGGAGAAGCTCCTGTCTTGGGAGCTGCGCCACACCCCCGAATGGCCCTACGCCGCCCGCCGCGACCAGATCATCGAGGCGACCGGGCCGGAAAGCTGCCGTTACCGCACCACCGATGCCTTTCTCGGTGCCAGCGGCATCCACGTGTTCCGGTTCTGCGGCCCGTGGGTGAAGCGGGCGTTCGACGACACCGCGCGGGCGCTGAAGGCGCGTGCCGAAGCTTTCCATCGGACGCCGCGGCCCTAGCGCCTCCCACGGCGCCCCAAGGAACAGAGCTTGCGGCGATACCCTGGGTCGGGTGGTGACAACATTCGCATCGACGCCGTCGCGGCGGGCCAATCCGCAATGGACCCAGCCGGCGCTCGCCCGCACCCCGGCCGGCGGTCTCGGCGTGCCGCGGGACATCGCCGTCACCGTGCTCTTCCTCGCCGGCGGCGCGTGAAGTGGGATCACCGGCCAAGTGCTGCCGGCCAAAAGCTGCCGGTCGGTGGCGGCTTCATCGTCACGTGCTGATCCGCAGGGCGCACGCAGCAGCAACGACTCAAGAAGCAGAACGATGAATCAGACAAATTTGGCGGAACGTGATGCCGTTCGCCTGACCCACCTCCAACGGTTGGAGGCGGAGTCGATCCATATCCTCCGTGAAGTCGTGGCGGAGACCGAAAAGCCGGTGATGCTTTATTCGGTGGGGAAGGATTCGGCGGTGATGCTGCACCTTGCCCGCAAGGCCTTCCACCCGAGCCCGCCGCCCTTTCCGCTGCTGCACGTCGACACGACGTGGAAGTTCAAGGCCATGTACGACATGCGCGACCGCATGGCCCAGGACAGCGGCATGGAGCTGCTCGTCCATCACAACCCGGAGGCGGTGGAGAAGGGCATCAACCCCTTCGACCATGGTCCGGTTCACACCGATATGTGGAAGACCGAGGGGCTGAAGCAGGCGCTGGATCTCCATGGCTTCGACGCCGCCTTCGGCGGAGCCCGCCGTGACGAGGAGAAGAGCCGCGCCAAGGAGCGGGTCTTTTCCTTCCGGTCCGCCAGCCACCGCTGGGATCCCAAGAGCCAGCGGCCCGAACTGTGGAACCTCTTCAACGCCCGCAAGGCGAAGGGCGAAAGCATCCGCGTCTTCCCGATCTCCAACTGGACCGAACTCGACATCTGGCAATACATCCATCTCAACGACATTCCCATCGTGCCGCTCTATTTCGCCGCCCGCCGTCCGACGGTCGAGCGTGACGGGATGCTGCTGATGGTCGACGACGAACGCTTCCCCTTGAGGCCCGGCGAAACGCCGGTGGAGCGTTCGATCCGCTTCCGCACGTTGGGCTGCTACCCGCTCACCGGCGCCGTGGAAAGCGAGGCGACGACCTTGCCGGCGGTGATCCAGGAGATGCTGCTCACCACCACGTCGGAACGACAGGGCCGTGCCATCGACCGCGACGCCGGAGCCGCATCGATGGAGAAGAAGAAGCAGGAGGGCTATTTCTGATGCCGGGCACCCTCGCTCTACAGCCGGCCTACGAGGCCGACGGCCTCATCGCCGAAGACATCGAGGCCTATCTCGACCGCCACCAGCACAAATCGCTGCTGCGCTTCATCACCTGCGGGTCGGTGGACGACGGCAAATCGACCCTGATCGGACGCCTGCTGTACGATTCGAAGATGATCTTCGAGGACCAATTGGCGACGCTGGAGGCCGACAGCCGCAAACTGGGAACCCAGGGCCAGAACATCGACTTCGCGCTGCTGGTCGACGGCCTCGCCGCCGAGCGCGAGCAGGGCATCACCATCGACGTCGCCTACCGCTTCTTCTCCACGGCGGAGCGCAAGTTCATCGTCGCCGACACGCCCGGCCATGAACAGTACACGCGCAACATGGTGACCGGCGCGTCCACTGCCGATCTGGCGGTGATCCTGATCGACGCGCGCAAGGGCGTGCTGGTTCAGACCCGCCGCCACTCCTACCTCGCCCATCAGCTCGGCATCCGCAACATCGTGCTGGCGGTCAACAAGATGGACCTGATCGGCTACGATCAGGCCCGCTACGAGGCGATCGTCGCGGAGTATGGCGCCTTCGCCCGGTCGATCGGCATCGAGGATTTCGTGCCGATGCCGATCTCCGGCTTCAAGGGCGACAACATCACCACGCTGTCGGAGGCGATGCCCTGGTATCGCGGGCCGACACTGATCCGGCATCTGGAAACGGTGCCGATCGACGTGGCGTCGGACCAGCGCAAGCCCTTCCGTATGCCGGTCCAATGGGTCAACCGGCCCAATCTGGATTTTCGCGGTTTCTCCGGCCTCGTCGCGTCCGGCACGGTGCGTCCGGGAAACCCGGTGCGCGTCCTCCCCTCGGGCAAGACCACGACGGTCAGCCGGATCGTCACACAGGACGGCGACCTCGATGTCGCGGTCGCCGGACAGTCGGTGACCCTGTGCCTCGCCGACGAGATCGACTGCTCGCGTGGTGACGTGCTGGCGGCGGCGGAGGAACCGCCCCAGGTGGCCGACCAGTTCGAGGCGACCGTCGTCTGGATGGCCGACGAGGCGCTGCTGCCCGGACGTCCCTATTGGCTGAAGCTCGGCACCCGGACGGTGACGGCGACGCTCCAGCAACCGAAATACCAGATCAACGTCAACAGCCTGGAGCATCTGGCGGCGAAGACGCTGGAACTCAACGCCATCGGCGTGACGGTGGTTGCGACCGACCAGCCGATTACCTTCGAACCCTACGCGGACAACCGCCAGCTCGGCGGCTTCATCCTGATCGACAAGCAGACCAATGCGACCGTCGCGGCCGGCATGCTGCATTTCTCGCTGCGGCGGGCGCAGAACGTCCATTGGCAGGCGCTCGACGTCACCCGCGAGACGCACGCCAGGTTGAAGAACCAGTCGCCGGCCGTGGTGTGGTTCACCGGGCTGTCGGGTGCCGGGAAATCGACCATCGCCAATCTGGTCGAGAAGAAGCTGGTGCGGATGAACCGCCACACCTTCCTGCTCGACGGCGACAACATCCGGCATGGCCTGAACCGGGATTTGGGGTTCACCGACGCCGACCGGATCGAGAATATCCGCCGGGTCGGCCAGGTGGCCAAGCTGATGAGCGACGCCGGCCTGATCGTCCTCACCGCCTTCATCAGCCCCTTCCGGGCCGAGCGCGCGATGGTGCGCGCGATGATGCCGCCCGGCACCTTCCTGGTGGTCCATATCGACACTCCGCTGGATGAGGCGGAGCGGCGCGACGTCAAGGGGCTCTACAAGAAGGCGCGGGCGGGGCAGCTCGCCCACTTCACCGGGATCGACAGCCCCTATGAACCGCCCGAGGCGCCGGACATCCGCATCGACACCACCCGGATGACGCCAGAGCAGGCCGCCGACCTGATCATCGAAAGGCTGATCCCATGAACGACGCTGAACTGGCCTACCAAATCGCCGACACGGCCGGGCGTCTTCTGGTCGCGCTGCAAGGGTCGGGGCTGTTCGAAGGCGGAGACCTTGGCAAGGCAGGCGACCGCGCTGCCAACGCCTTCATCATGGAGGTCCTGCGAACCAAGCAGCCGGACGACGCCGTGCTGTCCGAGGAGGAGAAGGACAACCCCGCCCGGCTTGGAGCCGGCCGGGTTTGGATCGTCGATCCGCTCGACGGTACCCGCGAGTATGGCGAGTCGCGGACCGACTGGGCCGTGCATGTGGCGCTTGCGGTGGACGGCCGGGCGGAAGTCGGCGCGGTGGCCCTGCCCGGCATCCCGCTGACCCTGGGCACCGGCGCTCCGCCGGCGGTGCCCGAGGCCCCGGCCGGCCGGCCGCGGATGCTGGTGAGCCGCACCCGCCCGGCGCCGGAGGCGGTCGCGCTGGCCGAACGGCTGGATGCGGGCCTGCTGCCCATGGGCTCGGCCGGGGCCAAGGCGATGGCGGTGGTGCGCGGCGAAGCCGACATTTATCTGCATTCGGGTGGCCAGTATGAATGGGACAGCTGCGCTCCGGTGGCGGTGGTGGCCCGGGCCTGCGGGCTGCACGTCTCGCGCATCAACGGCGATCCCCTGGTCTACAACCGTGCCGACCCCTATCTGCCCGACCTGCTGATCTGCCGCATGGACCATGCCGACCAGGTTCTGACGCTGGTGGCCGACCTGCGGCTGGAAACGTCCACGGCGAAGGGGTAGCCGGAGACATCACGCCGACCGCAGCCGGTCTCCTGGGTGGCGCTGTCGGCATTCGGACCAGCGGGATTCACCAGCCGCTGGTCCCGCGATACATCTTCACCGGATCATTCCTGCCCAGCCGATGATGGAGGCTTTGCGGCTGCGCCATCGAAGTGCCGGCGGAGAGCCTCTTCGGTCAGCCCGATGCCGCGTCCGCAGAACCAAACAAGCTGCCTGAGCAGTTCCTCATCGTTTCCGGAATATTGAATGATGGGTTTGTCCGGCAAACGGGAAATAGTCACGTAAGAACCGATATGTTCCGTCAGCGCCATGAAATTGGCAGCATCCACCGGTTCCCCGACCAGATCGCCGGTCGCCCTTGCGGCATCCAAAGCCCTTTGCAAAGGGCCAATGCTGATCCTCAAGGCTCGTCGATATATGAGCCGGGCGTAAGCCCCATCTCCGGCCAAGCTTGCATATAAAACCCGGATTCTCTCGGGATGCGGCTGAGTGCGGCTGTTCAGGGCAAAGGCAAAATAAACCTTCATTGTCTGAACGAGACCAGCGGTGTCCGGGGTTGGCAAGCCGGCCACGTTGAATGATTCATTCTGATCGCTGATCAGCTTGCGCAGAACGGCACGATAAAGATGGTTCTTGGATTGGAAATGGCGGAAGATCAGCGCTTCCGAAACTTTTGCCTCTGCGGCGATTTTTTGTGTTTTGGCACCATCAAGGCCATGCTCCGCAAAAACTTTAGTGGCGGCTTCGAGAATGGAGGCGCGCCGGTCCGCACCAATCAATCGCTTGCGTGTCATGGAGTCCTATCGGCGGAATTTCATTAAGCCAGTGGCATCGGTACGGAACGTGACCTATCGGTAAATCCGACACATATCATATCACGCGTGATGACGGTGGATCATTGAAGTCGGTATTCACTCGCATGGGCAACTCCTTCATCGTCCTCAATGCCAGTCACCTACCCCAATCCTACGCCAAGCTCCCTCAGCACGCATGCCGTGACTTTGGGAGAGTGGTGGAACGGGAGGGACGGTCTTTGTGCCTTCATCGGTGAGATGACGGGAGACCGTCCCAGCGTGGGAATGTTGCGGCCCGGCCTTCAGTTGTCCAAACCGAGCAGCCCTCGGGCGGCGGCCGGAATAGCCGGAAAGGCGCGGTTCTTCAGGAACGAGATGCGGTCTCCAACGCAGCCCTCCGTCATCTCCGGTTGGGTATCGACCCAGAACTCACCGGCAGCCAGCTTATCGAAAATGATCCGGCAGGCTTCGGTCAGATCCATGCCATAGCTGGCCATCATCTCCCGCATCGCCGTGCGGTATCCATGCGCGCCTTCGGGCTCACCCTCACCGGCTGTCGCGTCGAAGATCCGCGTTTTGACCATTCCGGGGATGATCGACGAAACCTGGATCGGCTTGCCGGTGAGTTGCATCTCCAAATACAGGCATTCGGTGAAAGCCTGCACTGCGTGCTTGGTCACCATGTAGGCCGTCTGGGTCGGCATCACGGAGAAGGAGCCGATCGACGCCAGGTTGGCGATGCAGGCCGGCTTTCCGCTGGCCAGCATGCGCGGGGCGAACGCTCGGACACCATGGATCACGCCATGGATGTTCACGTTCAACGTCTGCTCCCACCGGTGGCTCGGAATCTCCCAGCTCAGTCCCATGGTTTCGATACCGGCGTTGTTAATCAGCAGGCGGACATCGCCCCAGACGGCGTGGACATGCTCGGCGAGCCGCTCCAGTTCATCCGGCTTGCCGACATCGACGGTGATGGGCATGACTTCAGCCCCGCCCGCCCGAAGTTCGCTGGCGAGCGTCTCGACACGATCTCCAACGATGTCAGCGAGGACGACTTTCATGCCCAGTTCGCCGGCCCGTCGTGACAACCCCTCGCCGATGCCAGCACCGGCACCGGTGATGACGGCGACGCCGCCGGCGAAAACGTCTCTCGTGTTTCCCATCATTTGCTCCAGAGCGGGCATTCAGCGCCCAAGTGGTTCGATAGACGCAGGTGATATCGACGCTCCGCAGCAATCAGCCGCCGGCCGTGCGGGCGAACTGCGTTCTCAGCCATGCACTGGTGTCGCCCATGGCGGTATGGGCGGCATCGATCACACCGAGCCACGACAGGAACCCGTGAACCATGCCAGGGTATCGGCGCATTTGAACCGGAACGCCCGCCGCCACAAGCTTGCGACCATAGCCTTCGCCAAAATCGCGCAAAGGATCCGCTTCCGCGGTGACGATCATGGCGGGAGCCACGTCGCGAAGCGACGATGCACGCCCGGGGCTCGCCCGAAGATCAAGCTGTTCGACCTCGGGATTTGACAGGTACTGGTGCCAGAAGTAGAGGACGTCATCGGCATGCAGAAACGGAGCGTTGCGGTTCTCGCGCATTGACTCCGGTTCTCCCGACGGGTAGCCGCCCGCACCGTAGATCAGGACCTGTCCGCACAACGCCGGCCCTCCCGCATCGCGGGCGCGAAGAGCGACTCCAGCGGCGAGGTCGGCGCCGGCGCTGTCGCCCGCAACAGCCAACTGCCCGGAAATGCCGCCGATCTCGCGGGCATTCTCCGCAACCCAGAGCGTGGCCGCCCAGCAATCCTCATGGGCGGCTGGGAAAGGGTCTTCCGGCGCCAGCCGGTAAGCGACCGATACAACGACACTGCGAGCGCCGTCGCACAGTCCGCGGCAGATCATGTCTTGGGTGTCGAGATCACCCGCAATATAGCCACCACCATGGAAATAAACGATCACCGGGGCCGCAGCGCTGGCAATCGGTGTGTAAATCCGTACCGGCAAATCGCCGCCTGGACCAGGGATGGTCCGGTCCGTAATGGCCCCCAGTGGTACCTCCAACTTCGGGAAGCCAACAGATGCCTGCCTTACCAGATCGCGGAAGACCGGTGCCGGAATGCTATTGGCCTTTGGGAACTGGGCGGCACCCTCCAGGAATGGAGTAAACTGAGGGTCAATGTTCATCCTAATCTCCGAGGATATGCGGCGGTGGCCTGGGGGCGGGTCAGTGTTCCATCCGTTAGTCTGCATCCAACGGTTTCTCCAGAGCCCGAAGGGAACGTCATAACGCGATGTCCTGACTTGTGACGGGCGTCGCACCCACGTCATGCGGGACCGCTGGACTCGCTTGGTGCGCCAGCAATCCGTACCCTTGATTACACTTGATTCGATGAGCCGGCAAGGTGTAAGCAAGTCCTTACTTATAAGAAAATGACAGTGGAGGATCGGAGTGTCGACTGGTCGGGCGAGGAAGTTGCGGCTTGCGGCGGTGCCCACGCCCGACGTGTCGGGAGATGCCGGGAAAGACCATCCGATGAGATGAGGCCCGCCAGTTTCCGCGTCCTTTCGAACGTCCCGGGGCCTGCGGCCACGGGGCCGATCTTTCAACCGGCGGGCGCCAGTGACGCAGGGGCGCCCGGAAGCATGACGTGATAATGCCCCGCCGACCAACCCCCATCCACCGCCAGTTCGGCACCGCAGATGTAGGACGCCTCGTCGGAGCACAGGAAGAGCGAGGCTGCAGCAACCTCACTCGGCTCGCCGATCCGTTGGAGCGGCACACGCTCGTAGCCGCTGTTCTTTGCTGCGCCGGTGAGCCCCACCGGGTTGCCCATCGTTGTATCAACGCCCCCAGGGTGGATGGAGTTCACGCGAATGCCATGGTGGCCGTATTCCAGAGCGGCCGCCTTTGTAAGCCCTCGCAATGCCCATTTGCTGGCGACATAGGCAGCCACACCACTGGCGCCCCGCAGGCCATCAATGGAGGAGATATTGACGATAGCACCGCGCCCGACCGCCTTCATCGCGCCGCCGACATGTTTGATGCCAAGGAACGCTCCTTTCACGTTCACGCCATACACGCGGTCGAAGTCAGCCTCCGACACATGCTCGATATCCGCAAACGAGACGATGCCTGCGTTGTTCACCAACGCGTCGATCCGGCCCTGACGCGCCAGGACCGTCGCGACAAGCCGTTGCCACTCCTCAGCACTCGTAACATCGAGCCGATGGAAGAACGCCCGGTCACCAAGTTCGGCGGCAAGCGCCCTCCCCTCCTCCCCCGCTGTGTCTGCAATGACCACGGACGCACCCTCCCGTGCGAAAAGACGGCAGGTCGCCGCCCCCATGCCTTTGGCACCGCCTGTGACGATGGCGACGCGACCATTCATGCGCTGCATAGCGATTCCTCCTGCATTCAACGACGCTCTGCAATATGGAGTTATTGTGCGGCTTTCACCCGCATCTGCGCACAAGATGAGCACAAAATAAACGCATCATCAAGGGGGCTCCTGACAGGAAACGTCGCCGCCCACCTCACGCTCCATGCAAAATGCCTACTTGAGGCTCTCAAATCATCGATCTTCGTAGAAATTGTGCGTCAATCAAACGAATTTGCTGGATTTCGCCGTCCGAGTTGGGCAGCATGATCACGAATGCGGTGCGGATGATCCCATCCCGCCGCGCAGGACGCTGAAGCACAAAGCACAAAAAACGGCTTTATGGGGAGCAAAGCGATGATCACGAGGATTGGGCTGTTGGGTCTGGTGGCGCTGTTCGCCGTACAGGATGCGCAGGCCGCCGTCACCGCCCAGGAAGCGCAAAAGCTGAAGAGCGAGCTGACCCCCTGGGGCGCGGAGCGCGCGGGAAACAAGGATGGAACCATCCCCGCCTGGAACGGTGGCCTGAAAGCGCCCGCCGGCTACAAGCCGGGGGACCCTCGGGCGCCTGTCCACCCTGAAGACAAGGTCCAGTTCTCAATCAGTTCCAAGAACATGGACAAGTACAAGGATAAGCTCTCAGCCAATTTGATGGCCCTTATGGCGAAGTATCCGGATTTCCGGATCGACGTCTACCCGACGCGCCGCACCGCGTCTTATCCGGATTGGGCCGTCCAGCAGACGCTGCAGAATGCTACCCGCACCACCACCACCAATGACGGATTGACTGTGGTCAACGCCTTTGGTGGTCCGCCCTTTCCCATTCCGAAAACCGGGCGCGAGGTGATGTGGAACGGCATGATGCGCTTCAGCATGCCTGAGTTCGAATATATTGCCAACAACTGGGCGGTCACTGCGAACGGCGAGCGGATCCTGCTATCGCAGGTAAATCAGCGCTGGTACTCGCCGATGTTCGATCCGGCTCTGACTGCCGAGGATTACCAGAAGAACAGCAGTTTCTTTCAACTCGGACGATCCGAGTTCATCGCTCCGCCGGTGAAGAACGGCGAGATGCAGCTGATCCGTGTTCCCGCAGATACCTACACCTATAAGAACGACATTTGGCAGTACCTTGCTGGCCAACGCCGCCTGCGCAAGGCACCGAATCTGAACTACGACGCACCAAACCCGAATACTTCGGGGATGTCCAATGTGGACGAGTCATATGGGGTGGCCGGTCCGCTCGACCGCTTCGACGTGACACTGCTGGGCAAGAAGGAGATGTACGTTCCCTATAACAACAACAACTTGGTGCTGATGTCGCCCGACAAGATCGTTCAGCCGAAGTTCCCGAACCCGGAGGCGGTCCGATGGGAATTGCACCGGGTGTGGGTTGTCGAGATGAAGATCAAGGAGGGCCAGCGCAACACGGTTCCACATCGCATTGTCTACGTCGACGAAGACAGCTGGAACTTTACGATCGTTGATTCCTTCTCCGCCGATGGCAAGCCCTGGAAGGTGACCTACATGCCGCAGTATGTGTGTGCGGACGTTGGTGTCGTTGGCATTGCCGGGTCCTTCGGCGTGAATCTACAGAACGGCTCCTACCTGTTTGAAGCGGATATCTCCGGTTCGCCGAAGCCGCTCAATGCGGTGCCCAGAAGCCCAGCCACTTACTATACGCCCGACTCGCTCGCCGCCGCCGGCGTGCGCTGAATCCAACCGACCAAGCCAAGCAGATTCCAAAGGCGGTGCCCGACGCCTGCCGTCCGGCGCCGGGCCTTTCCTCGACGCACAACTCGTCCCCCGGGGGACTCCCAGGAGACGCTTAAATAATAATGCCTTCGAGTGGGGACAGAATGCGCACAAGCACCAACAAGTCCAGGATTACGCCGGTCGGGAAGTGCACCGACAAGCGCAGCAGGCCGATGCATCGCCGCTTTGCGGTCCTCGCGTCCATGCTGCCCGCAGCGAGCGTCATGACCTTGCTGGCGGGGTCGGCCGCGGCGGCATCGCTGTACGATCAGGACGGATGGCAGATTTCGTGGGACAACACCCTAAAATACTCACTCGCCTTCCGCACCGAGAGCCCATCCGATACGGTCATCAATGGGCCCGTGGTCAATGGGCTGACGGCCAGCCAGCGTGACGACGGCGACCGCAATTTCCGTAACGGTCCGATCTCCAACCGCATCGACGTACTCTCGGAATTCGACGTCAACTATCTCAAATCATACGGCTTCCGAGCCAGCGCCGCTGCATGGTACGACACAGTCTACAACAGCCACACCGACAACAATTCGGACGCCACTTACAACCAGCCGCCCAATATCTCCAACCACGATTTCCCGCAGAAAACGCGACAGCTGCATGGCCGCAACATCGAGCTTCTCGATGCGTTCGCGTACGGCAGGACCGAAGTCGGCGACATGCCGCTCAGCCTGCGTGCAGGTCGCTATGCACAGCTGTGGGGCGAAAGCCTGTATTTTGGCGCGAACGGCATCGCCGCGGGCATGGCACCGCTCGACACGATCAAAGCGGTCAGCGTTCCCGGCTCCCAGGTCAAGGAACTGATCATGCCGGTCGCTCAAGTCGGCGGCCAGCTTCAGATCGACCAGAACTTCTCCGTTGCCGGCTATTACCAGCTTGAATGGCGCCGCAACCGCAATCCGGCTGTCGGCAGCTTCTTCAGCTCGGTGGACTTCGTCGATTACGGGGGCAGCTGCCTGATCGCTGCGGCGATACCGGACCGGACATGCATTGCTCCCCGTCGCGAGGACCGCAAGCCGCGAAACTCGCAAGGTCAATTCGGCGCGTCAATCAAGTACACCCCGGATGACGGAGACTATTCGATCGGTCTTTACGCGTTGCAGTTCCATGCCAAGGATCCGGTGGTCTACACGCCGTTGACCTCCTCCTTCACGCCTGAATATTATCTGGCGTTCCCGGAAGCGGTGCAACTCTATGGTGCCAGTCTGACGACCAACGTCGGCGACGCCAATGTCGGTGCCGAGGTGAGCGTCCGCCGCAATCAACCGCTTGCCTACAATCCGAACATCGGCTTGGTACTTCTCCCCGGCCAAACCGGCGATGGCCGTGACAACCGCTGGTACCCGACCGGCGATACCTTCCATGCCCAGGTCTCGACGATTTACAGCCTGCCGCGCTCGGAGATGGGCCTGTGGGAGGGCGCAACGCTCACGGGCGAATTCGCCTTCAACCACGTCATGCGAACGCACCAGAATCTGAGTCAAGTCGATCTGCGGGATCCGGACAAGACCCGTTCCGCCGGCGCCGCTCAGGTCGGCTTGATGTTCGACTATTACCAGGTCGCTCCGGGGCTGGACCTGAGCATCGGACCGAACGTGCGCTATGGGCTGTTCGGTAAGTCGGCCATCGATCCGAGTATGGTGCGCGGCGCCGGTTCGGTCTCACTGGCTGCCAACCTGACCTATCAGAACGTCTGGAAGGGCGGCTTTTCCTATACACACTGGGTCGGAGACCTGAAGAGCCAACCCTTTGTTGATCGTGATTTCGTGTCCTTCAATGTCCAGCGGACCTTCTGACATTCCAGGACAGCATAAGGCAGGCCGGACGCCATCCGGCCGCCAGATTGGTGCCCGAAACAGTCTTGAAGCGATGAGCGAGATCATGAAGCGCCGTTTGCCCGCAGTATTGCTATTGGGAAGCTATCTGGCTCTGTCAGGTGGGGTTTGGAACGGCGACGCGGCGGCAGCGCCGTCCGGCCGCTGGTCCGTGCTGGAAATGCCGGCCACCACATCCAGTCCTGCCGCCGCGCCCTTCCTTATCGCTATCACGCGCGCGGGTGACCGCTTGGTCGCGGCCGGGGAGCGCGGAATCGTCTTCCTGTCTGACGACAATGGCACGACGTGGCGCCAGGCGGCAGTGCCCGTCAACGTGACGTTGACCGCCGTGCGTTTCGCTTCTCCTCGGCGGGGATGGGCCATCGGACATTTCGGCGTCGTCCTGCGCACCGACGACGGCGGGGAAACATGGACCAAGCAGCTGGACGGTATGTCCGTCGCAGCCGCATTCCTGAAGGATGCCCGCGAGAAGACCGGGGCAGACGGTGCAAGCGAGGCGGTGCGGGCTGCCGAACGCCTTGTGCAGGATGGGCCGGATAAGCCTTTCCTCGATCTTCTGGTGTTCGACGAGCGTAGAGCCCTGGTGCTGGGAGCCTATGGATTGGCAATGCGCACGGAGGATGGCGGCACGTCATGGACGCCTGCCAGCGCGGCAATCGACAATCAAGGGCATTGGCACCTGAATGCCGGTGCGGCGACACCGAATGGCCAGGACATCTACATCGTCGGCGAGCAGGGAAGCCTCTTCCGTAGCCAGAATGGCGGCGCCACATTCGAGGCGTTGACCTCGCCTTACGAGGGCAGCCTCTTCGCCGCCCTTGCCACCTCTTCCGACGACGTGATCATCGTCGGCCTGCGCGGAAATGCATTCCGATCCTCAGATCGCGGCATGTCCTGGACGAAGGTTGAGCTGGCCGGTGCCGCGACCATGACCAGTGCCATTCGTCTGCGTGACGGCACCGCCCTTCTGGCCGATCAAGCCGGCCAGATCTACCGGCGGACCGGAGGCGGTTCGCAGTTTCAGCGGGTCGAAGCCCCGGTGCATGTGCCTGTTTCCGGTCTGGTCGAGGCCGCCAATGGCGCTGTCCTGGCAGTTGGGCCGGCAGGCGTTCAGCCGATCCTCTCCGCTCCGTCCACTGTCCTGCCTCCTCGTGCGCAGTAGTCTTCAAACATGGGAAAAACTGACATGGCTCACGTGAAGGCGAGGGATGATGCGAACGCCGACGTCCCGTTCGACGTCGAGGGCGGCTCCATGATCGAGCGCTTCCTGTTCAGCCATCGCAAATCAATCGTGTTCATTTGCGCAATGATCACTGCCCTGCTCGGCTGGCAAGCGCTGAACATTCGATTGAACGCAAG
Source organism: Azospirillum sp. INR13 (assembly GCF_015390205.1). NCBI lineage: Bacteria > Pseudomonadati > Pseudomonadota > Alphaproteobacteria > Rhodospirillales > Azospirillaceae > Azospirillum > Azospirillum sp. INR13. The sequence goes on along the minus strand of NZ_VUOI01000011.1, from coordinate 45,948 downwards.
TTACGAAAACATGATCCCGACGGATCATCCCTACATTCAAAACTATTTTTCCAACAAATCTTCTCTGGCGCAGGAATATCAGGGCAATGTCGTCCGCATCGTGGTCGAAAATACCAAAGGATCGATTTTCGACCCCGACTATATCGAGGTGCTGAAGCAACTCAACGACGCCACATTCCTGACGGAGGGTATTGACCGGCAGTTCATGAAGTCCGTCTGGACGCCTGGAACCCGCTGGTCGGAGGTGACTGAGAACGGTTTCGCGTCCGGTCCGGTCATGCCGGATACCTATGACGGTTCGCCCGCCAGCCTGCAGGAATTGCAGGGGAACATCTTACGCGCCAACATTGTGGGGCAACTGGTTGCCAACGATTTCCGCTCCACGATTATCCTGGCGCCGCTTCTGGACAAGGACAGCCAGACCGGCCAGCCGCTGGACTACGGCAAGCTGTCGGAGCGCCTGGAGAACCTGCGCGCCAAGTTCGAAAAGGACGGCATCAGGATCCACATCACCGGCTTCGCCAAGGTGGTCGGCGATCTGATCGATGGCCTGTTGCAAATGTTGCTGTTCTTCGCCGGGGCAATCGTCATCGCCACGGTTTTGATGTACTGGTATACGCGCTGCCTGCGCAGCACCTTTCTGGTGGTGGCCTGCTCCCTGATCGCCGTCGTCTGGCAGTTGGGCCTGTTGCCGCTGGGCGGCTATATTCTCGACCCCTATTCGATCCTGGTGCCTTTCCTGGTCTTCGCCATCGGCATGAGCCACGGCGCCCAGAAGATGAACGGAGTCATGCAGGACATCGGCCGCGGCATGCCGAAGCTGCACGCGGCGCGACAGACCTTCCGCCGGCTGTTCGTTGCCGGCTTTACCGCGCTGATGTGCGATGCCGTCGGCTTCGCCGTCCTGCTGATGATCCAGATCCGGGTGATCCAGGATCTGGCCATCATGGCCAGCATCGGCGTCGCCATCCTGACCTTCACAAACCTGATCCTGCTGCCGGTCCTGCTGAGCTACACCGGCGTTGACGCCGCGGCGGCGCGGCGCAGCCTGCGGGATGAGACGGCGGTGCTGTCAGGCAACGGCGAGAAGAACGCCGTTTGGCGCTTCCTCGATCTCTTTACGCGCCGTAACTGGGCGACGGTCGCGATCGCCGTTTCGGCAGTCCTGGCCGTCGGCGGCTGGTACGAAAGCCACAAACTGCAGATCGGCGATCTCGATCCCGGCGCACCGGAGCTGCGCCCGGACTCCCGGTACAATCAGGACAACGCTTATCTCATCTCCAAGTACAACATGAGCAGCGACGTGCTGGTGGCGATGGTGAAAACCACGCCGGGGACCTGCGCCGCCTATGACTCGCTGCTGCGGATGGACAGCATGGAGGCGGCACTGCGCAAGGTGCCGGGTGTGACCGGCACCACCTCACTGGCGTCGATGAGCCGCAGGATGCTGATCGCCCTGAACGAGGGCAACCTGAAATGGTTCGATCTGACACCGAACCAGCTGACGCTGAACCAGATGACCTCGATGGTGCCGGTCGACCTGGTGGGACGGAACTGCGAGCAGACGCCGGTCGCCATCTCGTTGGCCGACCACAAGGCGGCAACGCTGGAGCGGGTGGTTGCGACGGTGGAGTCCTTCCGCGCACAGGACACGCCGAACTCCAAGCTGATGCTGGCGGCCGGCAACGGCGGGATCGAGGCGGCGACCAACATCGTCGTGAAGGAGACCTCCCGCACGATGCTGCTGTGGGTTTATGGCGCCGTCATCCTGCTGTGCTTCATCACCTTCCGCTCCTGGCAGGCGGTGGTCTGCGCCGTGGTGCCCCTCATCGTCACGTCGGTTCTGGGCGAGGCGTTGATGGTTCATCTCGGCATCGGCGTGAAGGTTGCGACGCTGCCGGTGATCGCACTCGGCGTCGGCATCGGCGTGGATTACGCGCTCTATGTGCTCAGCATCGTACTGGTTGCTCTGCGTGCTGGAATGTCGCTGTCCACGGCCTACTACCAAGCTCTGCTGTTCACCGGCAAGGTGGTGATGCTGACCGGCTTCACGCTGGCGCTTGGCGTGGCGACCTGGGCGTTCTCGCCCATCAAGTTCCAGGCGGACATGGGGGTGATGCTGGCGTTCATGTTCCTGTGGAACATGCTGGGTGCGCTCGTCCTGCTGCCGGCGCTGGCCTATTTCCTGCTGCCCCGCCATCGACGGGCGGAGTCGACGGGCCAGTTGAAACGCGCCGTTCACGGCGCCTGACCGCCAGCCAACCTCCAAACAATCGTCATTGACAATAAAAAGGGAGAGGGGAATGACCTGCACCTATTTGATCACGGGTTCGGCGTCGGGCATCGGCGCGGCGATCCGGCGGCGCCTGGAAGCGGGCGGAAACCGCGTCATCGGCGTCGACCTGCGTGATGCCGACATCGAAGCCGACCTGGGAACCGAAGGGGGACGGAAAGCCATGGCCGAGGCTGCCATGCGGCTCATGCCCCGCCTCGACGGCGTGGTGGCCGCCGCCGGCATCTCGCATCCCGTGCCGGCAACGCTGTCAATCAACTACTTCGGCGCCGTGGCGACCCTGGAAAGCTTGCGCCCGCTGCTGGCTGAGGCGCCCCGTCCGCGGGCGGTCGCCATCTGTTCGACGGCGGCGCTTCTGCCGGTCCATGACGCGGCGGTCACCGCCTGTCTGGCCGGCGACGAAGCAGCAGCGGTCGCTGCCATCGCCGAGCAGCCGGACCTGTCTTACATGTCGTCCAAACGCGCGCTGTCGCTCTGGCTGCGCCGGACGGCCGTGTCGCCCGCATGGGCCGGGGCGGGCATCCTCCTCAACGGCATCGCTCCAGGCGTGGTGGAGACCGGCATGACCGCACCGCTGCTGCGGGATCCGGAGATGGTCAAGCTGATCGCCCAATCCAATCCGATGGCGGTGAAGGGCTTCGCCGTGCCCGACGAGATGGCCGAACTGGCCGCCTATCTGCTGACCTTCGAGGGACATTATCTGCTGGGCCAGATCATCTTCAACGATGGCGGCACCGACGCGCTGATGCGTCCCGACGCATTCTGACCGCACCCGTCAAGGCAGAGGGGCGGAGATGGCGGACAAGACGACGATTTTCCTGACAGGCGCGTCAGGAAACATGGGCGGAGAAACGCTGCGCCAGCTGCTGAATCGTTCTGACCGATTCCGCGTCAAAGCCCTCGTTCTACCAAACGACGCCGCGACCCCTGTCATCAAGCGTTACCGCGGCCACCGCAACCTGGAGATCGTCTGGGGCGATCTGACCCGATACGAGGATGTCCTGCGGGGGGTGTCGGGGGCGGACCAGGTGCTCCACATCGGCGGCCTCGTCTCGCCCTATGCCGACCGTTTTCCCGAGCGCACCATGTCCGTGAATGTCGGGGGGGCCCGCAACATCGTGGAAGCGATCAAGGCGCAGCCCGACCCTGATCGCGTCCGCCTTGTCTACATCGGCACCGTAGCCCAGACCGGCGACCGGCAGGCGCCGGTCCATTGGGGTCGGACGGGCGACCCGATCAAGATCAGCCACTTCGATCACTACGCGGTGAGCAAGACCCGGGCCGAGGCAATCGTCGCCGAGTCCGGATTGAAGCACTGGGTGTCCCTGCGCCAGACCGGCATTGCCCATCCCCATCTCTGGAAAATCCATGATCCGATCATGTTCCACAACCCCTTCAATGCGGTGCTGGAATGGGTAACGGCCGGCGATTCCGGAAATCTGGCCGCGAACACCTGCGAGGACAGCGTGCCGGAAGCGTTCTGGCGCAACTTCTTCAACATCGGCGGCGGCGCGGGCATGCGCAAGGTGAGCCATGAGTTCGCCGCCGCCACCTTCCAGACCTTGGGATTTTCCGACTTCCGGCAGGTCTTTCAGCCGAACTGGTTCGCCACGCGGAACTTCCACGGGCAGTGGTACAGCGACTCCGACACTCTGGAAGCGCTGGTGCCGTTCCGACGCGAGAGCTTTGCGGACTTCCTGAACGACTTTCGCAATGCGCTGCCCTTCTACGTCAAACTGGGTGCGCGTCTGGCTCAGGGCGCCGCGCGCAAACGGATCGAGGCGTTGGCGAAGGCGGAAGGCGGACCGCTGCACTGGATTGCGTGTGACGACCGGGCGCACATCGACGCGTTCTTCGGCTCGCGCGCGAAATGGCAGGCGCTGCCGGCCGACTGGGACCAATTCACGCTCGAACAGCCGTCGCGCTCCCCGTCCTACCTGGACCACGGCTATGACGACGGCAAGCCGAAGGAGAACTGGACGGCGGCCGATTTGCGGCAGGCCGCGGAGTATCGCGGCGGGCGCTGCACCACCGGCTATGAGGGCGCCCCCCACGCGCCGGTTGGCTGGATTTGCGCATTGGGGCATGCCTTCCACATGTCTCCCAACCTTATGCTGCGAGGTGGTCATTGGTGTCCGACCTGCATGGTCGATCCGTCGACCTATGATGCGGTGGCGACGCGCAGTCCCTTCTTCGCGCAGGTCTGGCAAGGCGGCTTTTGAACTGTCGGCACGGGGCGGCAACGGGCGCTCTTGCTGAAAAGTAAGCGCTCACTTATTATAAGGTTCGAGCAACCGGCAATCCGTCCAGGAAACGGTAATGGGGAGCGAAATTCGACTGCGGGCGCTGGCCAGCAAGCCTGGAGCGCCACTGCCATCAAGCCGCCCAAAGCCCATAGGCCCGCTCCCTCCACCCTCGAACCAAAGAATCCTCGCGCCCCCGGCGCGGCATCGATCAACCCCTTGGAGGACACCGTGCAGAACAACTTTGGATTTACGAAGCTCCTGGTCTCCGACCTCGAAGCCGCTGCGACCTTCTACAAGACCGTGTGCGGGCTGGAAGAAATGGCTCGCGTCGATGAGGAGATCGCCGGGCGGAAGATCAGCGAAATCCTTTTCAAGCCGCCTTACGAAGGGGCGGCGACCTTCGTTCTCCTGAAGTTTCTCGACACATCGGCGCCCTCCACGGCCGAGGTCATCCTGGGCTTCATCACCGACAGCACCGACGCGTTCGTCCAGCGCACGCTCAGCGCCGGCGGCACACTGGTGCAGGAGGCCCGCGACATGCCGGCCCATGGTGTGCGGGTGGCCTTCGTGGCCGACCCGGAAGGCCACCTGATCGAAGTCGCCCAGCTCCTCACCCAAAGCTGAACGGCCGCTCCCCGGCATCCCGGCCGATCGCCGGGATGCCCACCCCACCCGTCCCAGCACACGAGTGACATCATGATCGACGCCTTCTCCGCGATCACCATCGGGCCGGTCACAGTGCCGAACCGGTTCATCCGCTCTGGCGCGAACGAGATGATGACGAGGGACTGCCTGCCCACGAAGGCACTTCTGGAGTTCCACCGCCGGCTGGCGGCCGGTGGCGTCGGCATGACGACGCTCGCCTATCTGGCGGTATCGCCGGACGGCCGCACCTTCACCGACCAGGGTGTGATCTCGGAGGCCAGCGTCCCGCACTACCGCGCGATCACCGAGGCGGTGCATGCCGAGGGCGCGCTGATTTCGGCGCAGATCACGCATGGCGGCAGCTTCGCCCAGCACAAGGAGCTGACCACGCGGCGCGCCATGTCCGCCAGCGGCGGCATCGACAAGATCGGGCTGATGCTGGGCCGGCCCCTCCAGCGGGCGATGACGCGCGCGAACATGGACCAGGTCCGCGACGAGTTCGTCACCGCCGCACGTCTGGCGGTAAAGGCGGGCTTCGACGCGGTCGAACTGCACATGGGCCACGGCTACCTGCTCAATCAGTTCCTGTCACCGCTCTCGAACAAGCGCCGTGACGCCTATGGCGGCTCGACGGAAGGCCGGGCACGCTTCCCGGTCGAGGTGATGGCGGCCGTCAAGGAGGCGGTCGGCTCGAATATCGCGGTTCTCGCCAAGATCAATCTCTATGACGGCGTCAAAGGTGGCGCCACGGTCGAGGATGCGATCGTCACGGCACGCCTGTTGGAGCGCGCCGGGGCTGACATGCTGGTTCTGTCGGGCGGGCGCAACATCGAGGCTCCCTGGGCCATTTTCTCCAGCCCCCTGCCCTTCGACGACTTCGCCGCCATGAAGAGCGGCCTGTTCAACAAGCTGCAGTTCACGTTGCTCAAGCTGGCGACGCCGAAGACCGTGCGCTTTTCCGAGCTGTATTTCCTGGAGGCCGCCCGCAAGGTCCGCGCAGCGGTGTCCTGCAAGCTCGGCTATGTCGGTGGCGTTCTGTCGCTCGACGCGGCGCGGCGCGTGTTGGACGAGGGGTTCGAAGCGGTTGTGATGGCGCGGTCGCTGGTGCATGACGCCGACCTGGTACGGCGCTTCCGCGACGATCCGGCCCACCACTCCGCCTGCACCGCCTGCAATCGCTGCGTCGCGGTGATGTACGGCCCGTCCGGCACCCATTGCCCGCTGACCGGGAACGGCATCGATCCGGCGCTGAACCGCATCCCGGCGGCGGCCGGGCGCACCCCCTAGAGTCCCCCGCAAGGGTGCGCCGCCAATCCCACAGCCTTCCCTCCCCCGGCCACGTCCCGGCGTCAGGCCGGGACGTTGGCCCCTGTCGCATGCCGGGCGGCCACGAAGCCGAAGGTCATCGAGGGGCCGAGCGTCGAACCGGCGCCGGGATAGCTGCCGCCCATGACCGACGCGGCGTTGTTGCCGACAGCGTAGAGGCCGGCGATGGGCAGGCCATCCGTTCCCAGCACCTGGGCGTCGGCGTTGGTCTTCAACCCGCCGCAGGTGCCGATGTCGCCGGCATGCATGGGAATGGCGTAGAAGGGCGCCGTCTCGATGGGACCAAGCGAAGGGTTGGGCTGGACGCGCTGGTCGCCGAACATCCGGTCATAGGCCTGGGCGCCGCGGCCGAATTCAGGATCGACGCCCTGCCGTGCCCCGGTGTTGAAGCGACCCACCGTCTCCCGCAGCGTGGCCGCCGGCACGCCGATGGCACGGGCGAGCCCGTCGATCGTGGAGGCTTTCTTGAGGATGCTGCGCAGCGGCGCACTGAGCACCCAGTCCGGGAGAAGCGGCAGGATGGGTCCGACCGGATAAGTCCGCCGGAAGATGGCGTCGAACACCAGCCAGGACGGGTTCGTGCGGGCGTCCGGCCGGTCGGCGTCGATCATCTGGCGCCCGACCACGTGATAGGACGCCGCCTCGTTCAAATAGCGGCGGCCCGCCTGATTCACCAGGACGGAGCCGGGCAGAGCCCGCTCGATCGTGGACAAGCGGCCACGGCTCTCGCCGGGGATCGAGAACACCGGTGCCCACCACGCCATGTGGAGGTTCATCGTCGCCGCACCGATCGCCGTCGCCGCGCGGATGCTGTCGCCGGTGTTGTTCTCCTGCGAGCCGCTCACCGTCGGGACAGGGACCGCGGGCATGTGTTGCTGACGCATCTCCGGGTTCCGCTCGAAGCCTCCCGCCGCCAGCACGACGCCACGGCGGGCGCGGATCCGCAGCTTGCGGCCGTCCTGCTGGACCACGGCACCGACCACCCGCCCCTCTTCCGCGACCAGCTCCAGCAAACGGGTGCGCAGCCAAAGCGGAACACTGCGCTGTTTCGCGGCCAGCCGGAGGCCACCGACGAGCGCGGTGCCGAGCGTCAGGAAGCGGTCCTTGCGCGAGCGGAAGCGATGCGGCAGGTCGCCGTAATAGCGGGCGACCATGCGCGCGGCTGTGCGAACCCATCCCTTGGGCCGGAACAGCAGCGCAAAGGTCTCCGACAACTGCCAATTGATGACGCCGAACAGGCTTGCCGCGGGCGACGTGGACCGCAGGTCCAGCATGTCCGGTCCGAGCAAGCGGCCGTCCATCGGTTCAGGCAGATGGGTACGATAGCCGAGTTTGCCGCCGGGAACCTCGGCGTGGTAGTCGATGTAGGGCTGGCTCTTGTAGCGCACCGGCGTATTGGCGGTGAGCCAGCGCAGCATCTCAGGTGCCCACTGCACGTAGGCGCGGATGTTCTCGTCCGGCACGCTCACATCGCTGAGCGCGCGGATGTAGCGGAACGCGTCGTCCGGGCTGTCCTGGTGCAGGTCGGGCGGAGCCAGCGGGCTATTTGGGATCCAGACGCCGCCACCCGACGTGGCCGAGGTGCCGCCGTACTCGTCGCTTTTCTCGATCACGAGCACCTTGGCGTGGTGGTGCGCGGCAACCACCGCCGCCAGCAACCCGCCCGCGCCGGACCCAACCACCAGGACGTCAACGTCCATATCCCAGGCTTGATCGCCGCCGCTCATCTCAACCCCATTCATCGCGTGTGTGGGTTTTCAGTCACCCGCTGCCGCCTTGCGGATGATCGGCCAGGCAGGTGATTGACTTGGATCAAAATTACGCAAATAGCGGATTGTTGCCTAGATAAATCGTATTTCTCGGAGAAATATACCGTGCTAGGATCGCATCAAGCGAGCTATCACACGAAACGCTGAGGGAGGCCGTCATGGCTGGGACTGCGGATTATGGGTTGGGGCCGTTCACGTTTCCGCGCGGATGGTTCATGGTCGCGGAGGCGGCGGAGGTCACATCGGTGCCTAAGTCCGTGCGCTTTTTCGGCCAGGACCTTGTGCTCTACCGGGGCGAGAGCGGTCGCGCCTACATGATCGACGCCTATTGCCCGCACATGGGCACCCATCTGGCGAAGAACACCACCTCTTATGTCATCAAGGACAACCAGCATGTGGAGGGCGAGTCGATCCGCTGCCCTTACCACGCGTGGCGGTTCGGACCGGACGGGCACTGCAACCATATCCCCTACCTCCAGGGCAAGATCCCGGCCGCGGCAAAGGTCGGCACCTGGACGCTGCAGGAGAAGTACGGCTGCCTGTTCACGTGGCATGATCCCGAGGGCGGCGGGCCGGACTTCGACCTTCCGGTCATCCCGGAATGGGACAACCCCGCCTATGTCCACTGGGCGATCGACCATCTCGGCATATTGCCCTGCCACCCGCAGGAAATCATCGACAACATGGCGGATGTCGGCCACCTGGGTCCGACGCACGGCGGCCAGCCGATCTATTTCCGCAACGAGATCAACGGGATCGTGCTACGCCAGTACCAGGGGGCGCCGCACCGCACCCTCTTGCCGGGCTTTATCCTGGAGACCGATACCTTCTACACCGGTCCCGGCATTCTGCTGTCCTACTACAACGAGGCCAGCGCCATCATGTATATCGCCAACACACCGGTCGACGACGGCTCGCTGATGGCCTGGCACGGCTTGCTGGTGAACAGCGGCAAGGCGATCGCCACACCGGACGACCTGCCGGCAGCCCGGCAGGCGCAGGCCGGCGCGCTGGGGGCGCTGGCGCAGGACTTCGAGATCTGGGGAAACAAGCGCGCCTGCATCACGCCGCTGGCCGTTCCGGGCGACGGCGCCTTCTCGAAGGTGCGCATGTGGTACAAGCAGTTCTACAACCCGCGCGCCGAGGCGGAGAAGTTCCAATCGCTGGCGAACGGCACCTATCCCGTTCGCGGCATGCCGACGCACCGGGAAGCGGCGGCCTGAGCGCCGACGCACCCTCTCCTTCCGCAATCGAATCCGCCCGCGCGCCTCCCGTCCTGGGAGGCGCGAACGGCGTCCATCAGGGCGATGGGCCTGGAAGGGTCGTCGCCTGACCAAGAGGTGAGAAGAATGTTGTCCAAGGTCACTCTGGATAAGACGACGCTGGCGGTCAGCCGCCTGTGTTTCGGCACCAATATGTTCGGCACCGCCGTCGATCAGGGACGGGCGAACGCGCTTCTCGACCGCTTCGCCGAACTTGGCGGCAACTTCATCGACACCGCGCGCTCCTACGGCGACTGGATTGCCGACGCCCCAAAGGGAGCGAGTGAACGCGCCGTGGGCGCGTGGCTGAAGACGAAGCGGCGCGACGACATCGTGGTCGCCACCAAGGGCGCCTTCTTCGACATTCGCGCCGGCGATTATCAAAAGCGCGTCACCCCCGTCCACCTCGAGCAGGACCTGCGCGAAAGCCTTGAGCACCTGCAGATCGACACGATCGACCTGTACTGGCTCCATATGGACGACGAGGCGCAACCGGTCGGCGCCATCATCGATGCCTTGATCGCCCACCAGCAAGCGGGCCGCATCCGGTATTTCGGAGCGTCCAACTGGTCGGTGGCCCGGATCACCGAGGCCCAGGGCTACGCCCGCAGCATCGGCCATGCCGGCTTTGTCGCCTGCCAGCCGTTCTGGGGACTGGCGGCACCCGACCGCGCGATGGCCGCCACATCCGGTTACGGTAACTACTATGAGGACGGGTACGAGGCGCTCCATGCCGGCGGCCTCACAATGATTCCCTATTCGGCTCAAAGCCGGGGGTTCTTCACCAAGCTGGCGACTGCCGGCGAGGCCGGGCTATCCGACGACCTGCGGGACATGTACCTCAACGACACGAACCGCCGCCGCTTCGCCGTTCTCCAGCAGGTGGCAGAGGAGCGGGGCGCCGGCCTGAACGACGTGGCGCTCGCCTATCTGACCTCGCAGCCGGTGCCGACCATCCCGATCATCGGCGCCAGCAAGCCGGAACAGATTGCCGAGAGTGTCGCGGCGTGCGACCTCACGCTTTCGTCCGAAGACCTGCGGCGGCTCCGTACCGCCTGATTGGGCGTGACGATGTGGTGCCCGCTCCTCGATCCTGGGGGGAGCGGGCCGGCATGGGCCCAAGGCGACGATGCCGCCATGCGGACTCCGTTCGAGGGAAACCGTACATTCGGCGCCCCCTGAATACCAAACCCGACACAGTCACACACCTCAGCCCGCCATTTTCGACACCTCGGCTGTCACCTGACTGGTGGCGGACCATGTCAAGTCCGCCACCACCCGGTCCCGGCTCAGCGCACGCCCGCCGCCGCCAGCGCGTCCGGGCTGTAGTAGCTGGCCGGGCTCTTCACGACCCAGTTCAGCGGCTTGGGAGAACCGGAGATCTCGCCTTCCATCAGGTAGGTTCCGCTCTGTAGGTTCAGACTGAAGTAGCCGGCGAGCCCCACCATCGGCCCATCCGGGCAGACATACTGGTTGAAGTAAGTCAGCTTCCACGGCTTCTCATCGGCCGAGAAGGAATCGATGAGGGCGAAGTTCCATGAATCCTCATCGATGTAGACAATGCGATGGGGAACGGTATTGCGCATGCCCGATTTGACCGTCATCTCCACCGCCCAGACGCGATGCAGCTCCCAGCGCACCGCATCCGGATTGGGAAAGTTCGGCTTCAGGATATCATCGATCTTCATCAGAGCGATGTTGTTGTTGTTATACGGGATGAACATCTCCTTCTTGCCGAGCAGCTTCACATCGAAGCGGTCCAGCGAGCCGGACACGCCGTACGATTCGTCCATGTTGCTCATGCCGGATGTGTTCGGGTTCGGCGCGTCGTAATCAAGGTTCGGCGCCTTGCGCAGCCGCCGCTGTCCCGCCAGATACTGCCAGATATCGTTCTTTTTCGTGTAGGTGTCCGCGGGGAAGCGGATCAGCAACATCTCGCCGTTCTTCACCGGCGGGCCGCTGAATTCGGAGCGGGTAAGGCTGAAGAAGCCCGGCCCCTTTTTGTATTCCTCGATGCTGCTGTTCCGATCATACATCGGATAGGCGACCCGCATGTTCAACTCGGACAGCAGAACCTTGTCGCCGTTCGGCATTACGGCCCAGTTCCTGGCGACACTCTCCATTTCCGGTACCGTGATGCGCATCGTCGCGTTCCAGAGCACCTCGCGTCCCGTCTTCGGGATCGGGAAAGGGGTGCCGCCGAACGCGTTCTCCACGGTTAGCCCGTCATTGGTGGTCGTCGTGCGCGTGGCGTTCAAAAAGGTTTGGTCATAGTTCCACTGGGAGAGCCCGGCAGTGCGCCGGGTAGGGTAGACGTCGATGCGGAAGTTCGGATACTTGGCCATCGTGGCCATCAGATTGCGCGACAACTTGTCCTTATACTTATCCATATTCTTCGAATCGATCGAGAACTGAACCTGGTCTTCGGGATGGATGGCGGGGCGATGGTTACCCGGCGCCTGACCGGGAAGCGATTTCAGGCCCCCGGTCCAGGCGGGGATCGTGCCCTCCTTGTTGCCGGCACGTTCCGCTCCCATGGGGGTCAATTCGCTCTTCAGCTTCTGCGCCTCGTCGGCCGTGACGGCGGCCTGTGCCCCATTCACGATGAACAGCGCCAATATGGCCACGGCACAAGATCCCGTTTTCATCCCTAGCTCCTGCTTTGTTGATCAATCGGCCGAGCACGCGGCGGCGGTGGTCAGGCGCAGCGTGCCCGGGAAAAGGGCGGGCCGGCTGTCCACCGGCCCCGAGTGATGGGAAGCAAAGCGATACACATCCAGGACCGCAGGCTCGGTGAGGATGGAGGCGCTCACCGGCAAACGGGGGCGGCCCCGGCAAAATCTGTCTCCTCGATCACCCGCTCATGGCAGTTCCTCCATTGAAGTTGAAGTTCTCCGCTCGGCCGCAGCAGGGCATGGGCACGACCGGATTTCCTGGCGCTGGAACAAGCTCCAAATCGGCTCAGGCGTCGGCGAGACCCCGTTCAAGGGGCTCTCCCCGGCCTCATCCGCGTCCGCTGGAAATGACGAAGGCACAGCGCAACGGGGAAAGCTCCATACGCACAGCCGGAAATTGGAGCGCGCCTTGATCGATGTATGCGTAATATTATACCGCAATAGGCGCGCAAACAACGGTATCAAGCGGATAGCAACCTGAATTTGCGCAATCGACGTGACAGTACGCGACGAGGCGGCTCCGCAGGCCTGGGCGCGTTCGGAATCGGCTCAGGCCCTCCAATCCGCGTTCGGAGTTTTCAAGTCGGACGCCAGTATCGATTGCGCGATGACCGGGCAGGACCAACGGCTCGTGCAGAGCGAGCTCGGCCCCGAATCGTCAGCGCCAAGCAATATCAGGGTCAGCTTGCCAAGATCATGTCCGCCGCCTTTTCCGCCACCATCATGGTCGGCACGTTGGTGTTCCCACCCGGCACGCGCGGCATAACCGAGGCGTCGACGACACGGAGGCCCCCGATCCCATGGACGCGCAGTCGGGAATCGACGACGGCCATCGGATCCGGGCCCATCCGGCAGGTTCCGACGGAATGGATATCGGAGACCGCCGTTGCCCGCAGATAGGCGTCAAGGTCCTTGTCGGACTGCATTGCCCCGCCGGGAGCCAACTCTTCCCCCCTCATCGGGTCGAACGGGGACTGCGCAAAGATCGCACGCGTGGCACGGATCGCCGCCCGTCCCATCGCCATGTCATTTTCAGTCGACAGGATGTTGGGATCGATTGCCGGCGGAGTTGCCGGATCGGCCGAAGCCAAGCGGATTTCACCCACGCTTTCCGGCCGCAGCAGGTCGATGTGGGCAAAGTAGCCGTGGCGCATGCTGAGCTTCCGGCCCATCGCCTCGTAAAGGGCCATCGAGAAGTGGATCTTGATGTCGGGCTCGTGCGAGCCGGGCATCGTGCGCAGGTAGGCCGTCACCTCCATCGGGGGTTGGGCCAGAGGGCCCCTGCGGAACAGGACGAAGTCCGCGACCGCCTTTGCAGCCACCAACGGATTGAAGAAATTGTAGAGGGAGATCGGCTGCGTACAGGCCTGCTTCACGGTCACCGCCACATGGTCCCGGTAGTTCTGGCCGACGCCGGGCAGATCATGCACAACGGGGATGCCGAACCGGGCGAGGTGCGCCGCCTCGCCGATCCCCGACAGCATCAGGATGTGCGGCGAGTGTATGGCGCCGGCCGACAGGATGACCTCCCGTGCGGCGTCCACCTGGAGCGTGGCGTCCCCGTGCCGGTACTCCACGCCCGTGGCCCGTTTGCCGGTCGTAAGCACACGTGTCACATGGGCGTCGGTCAAGACGGTCAGGTTCGCTCGCCCTGCTGCAGGGCGCAGATAAGCCCGCGCCGCACTGTAACGCCGTCCCGCGGAAGCAGTGACGTCGACCGGCCCGACCCCCTCACGGACCGCCCCGTTCAGGTCGTCGTTGTAGGGGACGCCGGCGGCCTTCGCCGCCTCACAGAAGGCCTGGGCCAGGGGGTGGCGAATGCCCGGCCGGCTGATGTGCACCGGGCCGCCCCGGCCGTGGAAAGGACCGGTGTCCGCCGGACCGGTACCCGGCCGGTAATCCTCCAGCTTCTTGAAATAGGGAAGGACATCCTCGTACGCCCACCCCTCGTTCCCCAGTTGGCGCCAGAGGTTGTAGTCGCCCGCCGCGCCACGGTCGTAAACCATCCCGTTGATGGAGGAGGACCCTCCGAGCACCTTGCCTCGTGGCGTGTAGATGATCCGATCCCCGGTCGCCTTCTGCGGAATGCTGACGTGCATCCATTGGAACCAGCCGCGGTACATGATCGGCAGCAGTCCGCCGGGGGCATGGATGAACACGCTGCGGTCGCGCCCACCGGCCTCGATGAGCAGGACGCGCGTCCGCGGATCTGCCGACAGGCGGTTTGCGAGGACGCACCCGGCCGACCCTCCACCGATGATGACGAAGTCGAATTGCTGGCGCTGGGCCATGGCTTTGTTTTCCTCCGCGTGCAGGCGGTTTACCCGCTTGTGCGATGAAGTCGCTCTGATCTATGGGTATGCGCGTTCGCGGCGGTAGCGGCTGGGAGTGACGCCGGTGGCGCGGCGGAACGCGGTGGAAAAGCTCCCGGGATTGGTGAAGCCAAGCCGGGCGGAGATCTCCTTCAAAGGCAGGTCGTCCTTCTCCAGAAGCGCCGCTGCGCGAGCGATCTGGACGCGGGTGACGTAGGCCGTCACGCTTTCCCCGGTCAGTGCGCGGAACAAGCGCGCGAAGTGGCGCGGACTTACGCCACACAGCCGCGCAAGTTCGCTGAGCGTCGGCGATGTCGGGTCCGACTCGATGCGCTCGCAAACCCGACGGTATTGCCAGCCCGCGAGCCGTCCCGTGTCCGCCCGGCGCTCTGCACGATCCGACACGCTCCGCGCGGTCTCGACCACCAGCGCCACGGCATAGGCTTCGACAAGAATGGTGCTGGCGAAGCCGGGAGCCGTCAGTTCCTCACGCAGCCGGTGCAGTAGCATTTTCGGCACATCGTCACGCAGGTCGAGCCCGGCGCGCAGCAACGCCTCCTCATAATCGAGTTCGGTGCCGACGATCGCTGCGTAGGACGCCGGCTGCACGGCCACGCGAACGACCTGAATATGACCGCCCTTGCTCCGGGCACGAATGGCGATACCGGCCGGTCTCAGGAACAGGTTTCCGATGGAGCTGAAGCGGCCTGGGGAGAGATCGGGAAAACTCGCCATACCGTCGGCAGCCAATGGCGGAAGCGACATCTCGATCATGTGGCGGTCTTCGCAGATCGTCACATCTATCGGTGAAGGCCAGTGCCACTCGACGAGCTGCGCCTCGCCGATGGGTAAATGTTTGCCCGCCAGAATGTTGAGGGGTGCGCTCATTTCCCACAGTTGCCTGTGCCCCGCGTCGAGGTCAAGCCCCCCTCACCTCATTTTGTCCGAACCGGCGAAACCTGTCCGAATCTCCGAAGCGCTCCGGCTTGCGCTCAATCGGTCAGCGCCTCACTGTTGAGCCAGAGATAAATTTGCGCATGTAGAACGCCACTCTTGTAGAGGAAATACGACGATGGACAATAACATACTCATCCCCGACCATGTTCCTTCTGAACTTGTTTTGCGTTTTAACTTTCGTGATGACGACGAATTTCGGAGAGATCCTTGGGGGTATATCGCGAGCTTGGCGGAAAAACCTGATATATTCTTCTCCCCGGACCTGGGCGGCTATTGGGTGGTGACGCGCTCCGACCTCATTGACGAGGTGTTCAGGCGCCACGAGCTGTTCACCGCCACCTCCTTGTCCATTCCGAAGATGGTCAACCCGCTCAAGCTGATCCCCAACAGCTTCGATCCGCCGGATCATTCCGGCTATCGGCAGATCCTGGCCAACAACCTGTTCTCGCCGCGTGCCCTCGCCACGCTGGAGGACGATTCACGGGATTTCTCCCGCGCGCTGTTCGGTGCCTTCCAGCCGGGCCGGTGCGAGTTCGTGCACGACTTCGCCTACAAGCTCCCGATCGACATCTTCCTCGCCTTGATGGGCGCACACCCCAGCCATCGTGACGAGTGCCTGTCGTGGATTTACGGGATCTTCCGCGGCCGGTCGCTGCAGGAGATGCGGGATGGTTTCACCGCGGCGTACGACTTCGTCACGCGCTGGCTGACCGAGCAGCTCGCCGATCCCGAACGCAACCAGGGCAGTATGTTCCGCGCGATGGTCGCCTCTCGGCTGAATGGGCGCGCGCTGACATTCGAGGAAATGCATTCGATCACCATCATGCTGTTCACCGGCGGGCTCGACACGGTGACGTCGCAGATGACCCACATCATGCGGTTTCTCGCGGAGAGCCCGGAACACCGACACTATCTCCTCGACCACCCTGAAAAGATCCCGGTCGCCCTGGAAGAAATGCTGCGCCGGTTCGGCATCTCCTTCATCGGCCGCGCTGCTGCGAAGGACTTCGAATATCATGGCGTGACGTTCAAGGAGGGCGATCCGGTCTGTGCCGGAACGCCCATCGCAGGCCTGGACCCCCGCGCGTTCCCGGACCCGCTGACCGTCGATTTCAACCGGGCTCAGGGACACCGGGTCAAGCATCTCGGCTTCGGGTCGGGGCCGCACCTGTGCGTCGGCGCGTATCTGGCACGCACCCAGATCAGGGTCATGCTCGAGGAACTGCTGCCGCGGATGCCGAACCTGCGGGTTACGCCCGGACGGACTATCGAAAACGCGCCCGGAGCTACGATGATGCTGAAAGCGCTTCCGCTCGAATGGGACGCGTGAAGCAGCGGCGTCATCAGATCAACGACAACCGGCGCAGGCGCGGAGGCGGGCGAGGCCATGAGCACCGGCGCCCCGCTCCAGGTGGCCAGTCCGCGCGCTGGTCAAATCACGCCGGATAGGGGCCATCGGGCAAACACGTTGCGCGCCGCGCCCTATAACGACCTTCCGCCCAGCCGGAAAAGCCAGCCGTCCAGCAAAGGGTCAGCGCATGTCCATCCAGCAAGAAAAGGTCCGTTCGGTTCATCACTGGAATCCGACGCTGTTCAGCTTCACCACCAGTCGCTCACCAAGTCGGCGTTTCAAACCCGGCCAATTCGTCATGATAGGCCTGGAAGTGGGCGGGCGGCCGCTCATGCGGGCCTACAGCATTGTCAGCGCTCATTACGAGGATCACCTCGAGTTCTACAGCATCAAGGTTCCGGGTGGCCCGCTGACGTCCCGGCTTCAGCACCTGCAGCCCGGCGATACGCTGCTGGTGTCCCGCAAGCCGACGGGAACGCTCATCATGGACAATCTTCGGCCCGGCAAGACCCTGTACTTGCTCTCGACCGGAACCGGGTTGGCACCCTTCATGAGCATCATCCGCGATCCGGACGTCTATGAGGCTTTCGACCGGATTGTGCTCGCCCACGGCGTCCGCCATGTCAGCGAGTTGGGCTATTGCGACTACATAACCAATACCCTTCCCGGCACCGAGTTCCTGGGCGACGCGATCAAAGACAAGCTGATCTATTTTCCGACCGTCACGCGCGAGCCCTTCACCAACCGGGGCCGACTTTCCGACCTCATCACGAGCGGCCATCTGTTCGCCGACACCGGCCTGCCGCCATTGGACGCCGACCGCGACCGCGTCATGGTCTGTGGAAGCCCGGCCATGCTGACGGACATGGTGACCATCCTTCAAGGGCATGGCTTTTCCGAAGGCGCGAGCCACCGGCCAGGCGAGTTCGTCATCGAGCGAGCTTTCGTTGAACGCTGAGCACCCATCGACAGCGTCGATGTTTGCGTCGTCAGTTCCGACAACAGAAACGCACTCACCGGATACGTGACGGAATTTATTGACGCATTGCGTAGAAATCGTCTAGCGTCTCCAATCGAAGGCCGAGGCGCAGCCTTCGGAAGCGCCGATGTCTGGCTTTGAATTTGCGGGAGGTGGCTTTGGCCAAAGTCAAGGTAGCGATCGTCGGCTCGGGCAACATCGGTACCGACCTGATGATCAAGATCATGCGCAGCGCGCGCAACCTGGAGATGGGCGTTATGGTGGGCATCGACCCGGCCTCCGACGGCCTCGCCCGCGCCGCACGCATGGGCGTGGCCACCTGCGCCGAGGGTATGGACGGACTGGTGAAGATGCCGGAGTGGGAGGATATCAAGGTGGTGTTCGACGCCACCTCGGCCTATGCGCACAAAAAGCATTCGGCGACGGCGATCGCCGCCGGCAAGCAGGTGATCGATCTGACCCCGGCCGCCATCGGCCCCTACACCGTGCCGCCGGTCAACCTCGACGCCCACCTCGACCAGCCCAACGTCAACATGGTGACCTGCGGCGGGCAAGCCACAATTCCCATGGTCTACGCGGTCAAGCGCGTGGCAAAGGCTCTGCCATATGCCGAAATCGTGGCTTCCGTCAGTTCGCGCTCGGCGGGCCCCGGCACGCGCGCCAACATCGACGAGTTCACTGAGACCACGGCGCGTGCCATCGAAACAGTGGGCGGGGCGGATCGCGGCAAGGCAGTGATCATCCTGAACCCGGCGGAGCCCCCGGTGATCATGCGCGACACGATCTTCACCTTCTCCCAGGGCGCGGAGCCGGAGGAGGTCGAAGCATCCGTCGAGGCGATGGTCAAGGAGGTCCAGAGCTACGTGCCCGGCTATCGCCTGAAGCAGAAGGTCCAGTTCGAGCACATCGGCGACAACAACCCGCTGCGCATCCCGGGATATGGCGAATTCTCCGGCTTGAAGTCCTCGATCTTTCTCGAGGTCGAAGGAGCGGCGCACTACCTGCCGGCCTACGCGGGCAACCTCGACATTATGACTTCGGCCGCCATGGCCACCGCCGACCGCTGGGTCGAGCGCACCTTGAGGGCCTGAGGGAGGGCCAAATCATGGGCAAGCTGTACATCCAGGACGTGACGCTGCGAGACGGCATGCACGCACTGCGTCACCAATACTCGCTGGAGACGGTGACGACCATCGCCAAGGCGCTGGACGCCGCCAAAGTCGATGCCATTGAGATCTGTCACGGCGACGGGCTTGCAGGCGGCACCTTCAATTACGGCTTCGGCAAGCACACCGACCACGAGTGGATTTCCGCGGTGGCCGACGTGCTGACTCACGCCAAAGTCACCGTGTTGCTGATCCCCGGCATCGGCACCAAGGAGGATCTGAAGGAGGCGTACCAGGCCGGCGCGCGCTCGGTGCGCGTCGCCACCCACTGCACGGAGGCCGACGTTTCCCGGCAGCACATCGAACACGCCCGCTCACTGGGCTTCGACACCGTCGGCTTCCTGATGATGGCCCACATGATCCCGACCGAGAAGCTGGTCGAGCAGGCCAAGCTGATGGAGAGCTATGGGGCTGAGTGCGTGTATGTGGTGGATTCGGCAGGCGCCCTGCTGATGGAAGACGCAGCGGAACGCGTCAAGGCATTCCGCGCCGCGTTGAAACCGGAAACGGAGGTCGGCATCCACACGCACCACAACCTCACTCTCGGCGTTGCCAACGCAGTGGTCGGCGTCCAGAACGGTGCGGTGCGTGTCGACAGTTCTCTGGCCGGCATGGGTGCGGGCGCCGGAAACGCACCACTGGAAGCGCTGATCGCCGTGTTGGATCGCATGGGCTACGAGCATGGGTGTGATCTCTACACACTGATGGATGCCGCCGACGGCCTCGTGCGTCCCTTGCAGGACCGTCCGGTTCGGGTGGACCGCGAGAGCCTGTCGTTGGGCTACGCCGGGGTCTATTCCAGTTTCCTGCGGCACGCGGAGAAGGCGGCGCAGACCTATGGTATCGACGCACGCGAGATTCTGATCGAACTCGGCCGGCGCAAGATGGTCGGCGGGCAGG
The DNA here is from genome assembly GCF_015390205.1 of Azospirillum sp. INR13. Lineage (NCBI taxonomy): Bacteria > Pseudomonadati > Pseudomonadota > Alphaproteobacteria > Rhodospirillales > Azospirillaceae > Azospirillum > Azospirillum sp. INR13. The sequence continues at coordinate 26,067 of NZ_VUOI01000011.1, read as the reverse complement.
AGGACATGATCGTCGACGTCGCCCTGGACCTGATCAAGGAGCGGTCCCAGGCAGCCTGAGCCGCGTCCGCCGGGGGCCAACCCCACTGGTGCCCGGCGACCGGCCAACCAGACCGCCAACGCGCCCTGTACGAGGATTGAAAGAGCCCATGAAAGTCCTGGTGCCCGTGAAGCGGGTGGTCGACTACAACGTGAAGATCCGCGTCAAGGCGGATGGCAGCGGCGTCGAGACCGCCAACGTGAAGATGAGCATGAACCCCTTCGACGAGATCGCCGTCGAAGAGGCCGTCCGCCTGAAGGAGGCCGGCAAGGCGACCGAGATCGTCGTCGTGTCCGTCGGCCCGGCCACGTGCCAAGAGACGCTGCGCACCGCTCTCGCCATGGGTGCCGACCGCGCCATCCTGGTGCAGACCGACGTCACCACCGAACCGCTTGCCGTCGCCAAGGTCCTCAAGGCGCTGGTCGAAAAGGAGGCGCCGGGAATGGTGATCCTCGGCAAGCAGGCGATCGACGACGATTGCAACCAGACCGGCCAGATGCTGGCGGCTCTGCTGGGCTGGGGCCAGGGCACCTTCGCCTCGAAGGTCGCGCCGGCTGGTGACGCCGTGGCGGTGACGCGCGAGATCGACGGCGGGCTTGAGGTCGTGTCGCTGAAGCTGCCGGCGGTGGTCACCGCCGATCTGCGCCTGAACGAGCCGCGCTATGCCAGCCTGCCGAACATCATGAAGGCGAAGAAGAAGCCGCTTGAGACGGTTACGCCGGACAGCCTGGGCGTCGATGTGACGCCGCGACTGAAGACGGTGAAGGTGGCCGAGCCCGCCAAGCGTCAGGCCGGTATCAAGGTGTCGGACGTCGCCGCACTGGTCGACAAGCTCAAGACCGAAGCGCGCGTGATCTGAGGGGAACGAACCGACCATGGCCAACAGTCTCGTCATCGCGGAACACGACAACGCGTCGCTGAAGCCCGCCACCCTGAACGCCGTCACCGCCGCCGCCAAGATCGGTGGAGACGTCCATGTCCTGGTTGCCGGCAAGGGCGCGCAAGGCGCCGCCGAGGCAGCATCCAAGGTGGCCGGTGTCGCCAAGGTGCTGCTGGCCGACGATGCCGCTTACGAGCACCAGCTGCCGGAAGATGTCGCACCGCTGGTGGTCGCCACCGCCAAGAGCGGTTACGGCCATGTCCTGGCCGGCGCCACCTCGGTCGGCAAGAACCTCCTGCCGCGTGTCGCCGCCCTGCTGGACGTCGCCGCCATCTCCGACATCACCGCGGTGGTCTCCGCCGACACGTTCGAGCGGCCGATCTACGCCGGCAACGCGATCGCCACCGTGCAGTCGGCCGATTCGGTGAAGGTCATCACCGTCCGCACCACCGCCTTCGAGACCGCAGCATCCGAAGGCGGTTCGGCCTCGGTCGAGGCGGTGTCGAGCGCCGGCGCCGCCGGCCTGTCGAGCTTCGTCTCGGCCGAACTGACCAAATCGGAGCGTCCGGAGCTGACCGCCGCCCGCGTGGTGGTGTCGGGCGGCCGCGGCATGCAGTCGGGCGAGAATTTCCCGATGCTGGAGGCTCTCGCCGACAAGCTGGGTGCCGCGGTGGGCGCCAGCCGCGCCGCCGTGGACGCGGGTTTCGTGCCGAACGATTATCAGGTCGGACAAACCGGCAAGATCGTGGCGCCCGAGCTGTACATCGCCGTCGGCATCTCCGGTGCGATCCAGCACCTCGCCGGCATGAAGGACAGCAAGGTGATCGTCGCGATCAACAAGGATGAGGAAGCGCCCATCTTCCAGGTCGCCGATTACGGCCTCGTCGCGGACCTCTTCAAGGCCGTGCCGGAGCTGACCGAAGCTCTTTGAAATTTTCCGCGTTTCCTCGCGCTCAGGCTCCTCCCTGTCCGAGCGCGACACTTGAGCCGGGCGCGCGTGCCCGGCTTCTTTATCAAGGACGTCGGCATGGTCACGATCAGGACGGTTGGCATTGTCGGTGCCGGTCAGATGGGCAGCGGCATCGCGTACGCGTGCGCCCAATCCGGCCTCAACGTCGTTCTGTGCGACATCAGCGAGGACGCACTTGCCGAAGCCATAACCGTCATCACTGAAAACCTGGATCGCTCAATCCGCAAGGGACTACTGTACGCAGCCGATAAAGCCGCGGCCTTGGCCCGCATCTCGACCAGCAGCGACCTATCGGTGTTCGTCGATGCTGATCTAGTTATCGAGGCCGTCACTGAGAATGAGCAGGTCAAGCGCCGGATCTTCAGGACTCTGGCTCAGCACCTGAAGGCTGAGGCACTCATCGTTACCAACACCTCCTCGATTTCGGTCACCCATCTGGCCGCCTCCACCGACCGACCGTCAAAGTTCATGGGCATGCACTTCATGAACCCGGTGCCGGTGATGCCATTGGTCGAGTTGATCCGAGGAATCGCGACTGATGAGGAGACGTTTGCCGCCATCGCCGACCTGACCACAAGGATCGGGAAGACCGCTGCCGTCGCCGAGGACTTCCCAGCCTTCATCGTCCACCGCATCCTGCTGCCGATGATCAACGAGGCCGTCTATACCCTTTATGAGGGCGTCGGCAGCGCCAAAGACATCGATATCGCCATGAAGCTTGGAGCCAGGCACCCGATGGGTCCGCTGGAGCTGGCAGACTTCATCGGCTTGGACTCCTGCCTCGGCATCATGCAGGTGCTCTATGAAGGGCTGGCCGATCCAAAGTACCGCCCCTGCCCGCTGCTGGTGAAGCATGTCGAAGCCGGATGGATCGGCCGCAAGGCCGGTCGCGGCTTTTACGACTACACACACAATCCTCCGATACCGTCACGCTAAGAGAAACGGATACAAAACGATGATCACGTTTGAAGATTGCCTGGCGTTCAGCGACATCAATCCTGCAGCCGTTTTCAGCCTGCATGACCTCGGCGCCATTTCAGCGGAGCAAAACGCGCGTGCCGGTGACGCTTTTCATGAGCAATCTGCGCACACCATCGCGCCGCACGCCGCTTTGGCGGACTAGCAACATCCGCATCTTGCGCGCCCTGCGCATAGGAGGTCGATAGATATGGAGCGCGATCCGCGCGAGGTGATGGAATACGACATTCTCGTCGTGGGTGCTGGGCCGTCCGGTCTGTCCGCCGCCATCCGTCTGAAGCAGTTGGCAGCGGAAACGGGCAAGGAGCTCTCGGTCTGCGTCATCGAGAAAGGTTCGGAAGTTGGCGCGCATCTGCTTTCCGGCGCCGTGTTCGAGCCGCACGCCCTGGATGAGTTGATTCCCGACTGGCGCGTCAAGGGCGCGCCGCTGAACACGCCGGCGAAGGATGACCGCTTCCTCTTCCTGACGCCGACAAAAGCGGTTCGCCTGCCCACCCCACCGCAGATGCATAACCGCGGCAACTATATCATCAGCCTGGGCAACCTGGGCCGCTGGCTTGGTCAGCAGGCCGAGGAACTGGGAGTGGAGATCTACGCCGGCTTCGCAGGCGCCGAAGTGCTCTATGACGGCACCGGTGCGGTGAAGGGTGTCGCCACCGGCGACATGGGCATCGGCAAGAACGGTGAGCCGACCGGCAACTACACACCGGGCGTCGAGCTGCATGCGCGCCAGACAATATTCGCCGAGGGCTGCCGCGGATCACTCACAAAAGCGCTGATGGCGCGCTTCAACCTGCACGACGGCGTCGATCCGCAGACCTACGGCATCGGCATCAAGGAACTGTGGGAGATCGATCCAGCCAAATCGAACCCCGGCCGGATCGAACACACCCTGGGCTGGCCGCTGGACCCGAAGACATATGGCGGCTCTTTCCTTTACCACCTGAACGACAACCTGGTATCGGTGGGCTTTGTCATCGGGCTTGACTACAAGAACCCGCATCTGAGCCCGTTTGAGGAGTTCCAGCGCTACAAGACGCACCCGGTGATCCGTCCGACCTTCGAAGGCGGCCGGCGCATTGCCTACGGCGCCCGCGCGCTGTCGGAGGGTGGTTTCCAGTCGATTCCGAAGCTGACCTTCCCCGGCGGCCTGCTGGTGGGCGACACCGCGGGATTCTTGAACGTTCCGAAAATCAAGGGCAACCACACCGCCATGAAGTCCGGCATGGTGGCAGCCGAGGCGGTGTTCGACCACTTGACCGGTGGCGACAACAGACCCGAGGTTACCGGATATCCGGAGAGAATGAAGAACTCCTGGCTGTGGTCGGAGTTGCATGCCGTGCGCAACATCCGTCCGGGCTTTCAGAAAGGGCTGTGGGCGGGTCTGGCAAACGCGGTGTATGAGACGGCGACCAAAGGCAAGTCGCCATGGACACTGCACCACAAGCGCCCTGACCACACCACGCTGAAGAAGGCTGGCGAGGCGCCGAAGATCGAGTATCCGAAGCCGGACGGCAAGCTGACCTTCGACCGGCTCTCCTCGGTATACCTGTCGAACACCAATCATGAGGAAGACCAACCGGCGCATCTCACGCTGACGGACAAGTCGGTTCCGATCAGCGTCAATCTGGCGCTGTACGATGCACCGGAGCAGCGTTATTGCCCGGCCGGCGTGTACGAGATCGTGCGCGACGCCGACGGCGCCAGCCCGCGCCTGCAGATCAACGCGCAGAACTGCGTGCACTGCAAGACCTGCGACATCAAGGACCCGACTCAGAACATCAACTGGGTGGTCCCGGAAGGAGGCGGCGGCCCCAACTATGCGGGCCTATAGCAACGAGAGAATGGAGAGGTGCACGCACACGACGCCCATTCACGACTGCATCCGTCAAGGAACGACGCCCCTGTTTGCCGAACTGGACGGCATCGTGGCGGGTCCGTGCGTGACCCGCCACCTGCATAAGGAGTTCATTCGCTTATGGTGTCCGCTTCAATCCACCAGTTGATCCGGCGTCAAGAGCAAGACAGCCATTGCTCATTTGATAGTGTCAGTCCTCCACGGTCGGGATAACGCTCTGCCGGGGAACGATCCGCGCCATACGCGCGTCATACTTCAGGCTGTGGATCGAAACGGACACCTCTACTTCGCGGACCCCCGGCAGGGTCTTGATCCGCGTGCTGACCAGTTCGTGCACCTGTTCGAGGCTGGTGAACAGCCCCATAGCCATCAGGTTATAGCGGCCGAGCAACACCATGACGCAGCCGATCGACGGAATCGAAGACAGCTCGGTCGCAAGATCCGGGACGCAGCTAGGCTCGGCATGGATGCCCATCATCACCAGATTGGGCGACCCCGCCATACGAAAGCTGGTGACGACGGTGAACTGGATCAGGCCTTCGTTCTGCAGGCGCTTGATTCGGGTACGGATTGTTCCTTCCGTGACACTCAGTTCAGCGGCGATCTGACGGTTTGAGGAGCGACCGTCACGGCTCAGCGCCTCGACGATACGGTGGTCCAGTTCGTCAAGTTTGTGCCCGGTCATAGCGGCGCCACATTGAATTCAAATTTGACGATGTTCGCTGCGATACCCGGATTTATTTCACTAATACCTGGAATTTTGGCGACATGATCGAGCAGAAATGTATTGATTTCCTGGAATTCGTGGAGAATGACCAGCATTTCGATATCATAGTTTCCGTTCATGATGTGCAGGCTGAACACTTCCGGCAAAGCCGCCAATTCCCGCGCCACCTCGGCCACTGGCCGTCCAAGCACCTTCACACCGGTGGCGATCAGCATATTGTAACCGTGGGCGGCGAAATCGGCGACGGCGACAACCTTCATCGCCTTGCTTTCTTCCAGCCGATTGAGGCGAGCGGAAACCGTGCCGGCAGTGATGGACAAGCGATCGGCAATTTCCTGGTTGGTCGCCCGCCCGTTCGATCGAAGGATATCGATGATGGCCTCGTCCACCGCGTCAAGTCCGGCCCCGGCCGCCCGGCGCCCTTTTCTAATCTGCATGGAAAACCTTGCGAGTGATTGCCAACGATGCCTATCGCTACGCAATGTAGCAATGTTACCCAGGCCACGCGACCGTTTTCATTGATCTGGGGCACGGCAATGCCCGAACCCACCGGTCGAGCCGATAGCCGGAATCTCGATGGGACGCCGGCCATGCCCACATCGCGGGTAGAGAATAGAGCAAATCCGCAGTCGCGGGCGGTAGCGGATTTCTATCTCAGGCGTGGAGTGCGGAATGCGCCTTGGGTCAGATGTGGATGCGGACCGATGCCATCAGCCATGGCCGACGTGATTGCCTGAGCGTCGCCACACCGATGATCAACGAGTGGTGGAGGCAGGGCCGCCGGGCGAGCATCTCGGGCGGATGTCCAGTTCCGTGTCCGATGAGGGTGGGATCACCGCCCTGCACCCTCAATAGCCGCCTGTGTGGCAGCGACGGCTGCTGCGGCCCGGTCCAAAGGCGCGAGACCCTGTCGGAGCCGGTCCTCCTGCGGAACCTCGACACTGAGCCCTGCGGTTGCCGGCAGAGCCCGCAGAAAGCCGCTGACATCGAAGGCGCCGTCTCCCGGCAGCATCCTCTGCTCCGCTGCCTCGGTGACCAGCCGCTCCGGATCGGCCATGGCGGGACCGTCGCAGATCTGTGCGATGAAGATCCGGTCCGGAGGTACGGCTGCGACATCCGCGATCGAACCGCCGGATCGCACGAGGTGCAGAAGGTCGAGGGTGATGCCGGCCGTTCCCGGCCGGGCGGCAGCCTCGATGAGCGCACTCGCCTCCCGCAGCGTCTTCACTTGGGATGGCGGGTAGAACTCTACGGAAACCTTCAGCCCTACCGCGCTGGCCCGTTCGCAGAAGCCTGCGAAGGTGTCCAGGCGGCGAACTGGATCCCGGTCATAGAGCAGCGCATTTACACTTGCAGCGCCGAGCTCGGCCGCGACCTCCAGTGCCGGCTGGAAATCGCCAGGGGCGGACCGCGCGCCGAGCGTGAATGGATAGGCGAGATCGACGGTGAGACCGAGGTCACGGCATCTTGCGCGCAACGCCCGGCGTGCCGCGGTGTCGGTGACCAGATCGAAAGGCGGCATCCGGGGCAGGACGGACATGGACTGCAGGAACAGGCAGATCCCCCCGCACCCGGTCGCCGCCGCGATGTCGGCGAGGTCCGTCGGCAGCGTATCGACGGCCGTCAAATGGTCGAGCGCAAGGCGCATGGCGGCGGGTCAGACGAAGCGGATGGTGCAGGTCCCGATCCCCTGCAGGTCCATCTCGAACCGATCGCCGCGCTCCGCCGGCGCGAGGGGGACAAGGCTGCCCGACAGGATGACATCACCGGCATTCAGCGTGACGCCGTAGGCCCCGAGCGTGTTGGCGAGCCACGCCACCGCTTCCAGCGGAGATCCCTGCACGGCGGAACCGTAACCCTCCGACAGCGGGGCATCGTTCTTCTGGACCGTTACCTTCAGCATCGCCAGATCATAGTCACGCGGATCGGCGCGTGCCTCGCCGAGCGCGAAGACGCCACAGGACGCGTTATCGGCCACCGTGTCGACGATGCCGATCTTCCAATCGTGAATCCGGCTGTCGACGATCTCGAAGCAGGGCGCGATGGCCTCCGTCGCCGTCAGCACGTCGGCCGCGGTGATGCCCGGCCCGCGGAGAGGCGCCTTCAGGATGAAGGCGATCTCCGCCTCGGCACGGGGTTGGATGAGGTTGCTCGCATCGATGTCGATGATACCGTCGTGGATCCACATGCGGTCGGTGAGGAAACCAAAGTCCGGCTGGTGCACCCCCAGCATATCCTGCACCGCCTTGGAGGTGACGCCGATCTTCTTGCCGACGATCCGCTCGCCGTCCTCCTGGCGACGCGCCACCACCGACAGGGAAATGGCGTAGGCGTCGTCGATGGTCAGCGTGGCATTGCGCTCGGACAAGGGCGGAACGGTGAAACGGCCGCGCAGGGCGCGGTAGAGTTCATCGCTGTGGGGTATCATCGGCGCGTGCCTTCGGTGGTTTTGAGGAAATCGACGGAGTAGCGGTTGAACTCCTCCGCGCGTTCGACCTGCACCCAATGCCCGACCTTGTTGAAGGTCAGGAAGCGGGCGTCCGGACAGGCCTCCAGGAAGCGCTTGGCACCGCTCTCCGGAAGGAACTGGTCCTGCAGGCCCCAGAAACCCAGGATCGGCATGTTCAGTTCACCCAGGCGCGGCGCCAAGTTCGGCGTGCGCATGCGCGCCAGCACGTCCTTGGGCTGGGTGCGGGCTACCGCGAAGCGCTCGGCCACGAGTTCGTCCGTGACATGCACCGGATCGTAGACGAGGTTGGTCACGAGGCGGCGCTGGTCCCCGATGGTGAAGTCGGGACCACCGAAGTCGCTGACCATCTTCGCGATTCCCGGCATCGCGAAATAGACCTCACGCTCCTCAATGCAGCCTGGTGACATGAGGATCAGCCGGTCGACGAAGGCCGGATGGTCCAGCGCCATCTGGATCGCGATGCCTCCCCCCAGGGAGTTGCCCACCAATGTCGCCTTGCCCACGCCATGGGCGAGCAGCGCCTCGTGGAGCGTGTCGGTGAACAGGGCGAGTGTGTAGTCGATGCCCTCCGGCTTCGATGAGGCGCCGTAGCCGATCAGGTCGGGCAAGAGCACCCGGTACCCCGCCGCAACGAACGCGTCGATGTTCAGGCGGAAATTGGAGGCGCCGCTGGCACCCGGGCCGCTGCCGTGGATGAACACGACAGCCGGGCCGTCACCCGCCTCGTTGATGCAAATCTCATATCCGGACCGGAGGCGGTGCCGGGCCGTCCTAAGCGCAGCCATGACCATTTGATTGCGGTCCTTCTGTCCGCCACACTCAGAGGAACTTGAATGCCGGCTCGTCGCCCAGCAGTCCGTTCGTCAGGTCCGGGCCGAAGTTGTTCGGATCGTTGGCGACATGTGCCCGTGCGGCCATGAGGTCGAGCCAGGGCTGAATGATGGAGCTCGACATGTAAATCGCCCGGCCGCCGAGCATTGGCAGCAGGTCGTCCACCAAGGCGGCGCAGCGGCGCACCACGCTGGCCGATTGGTAGCGGTAGAGCGTGCGCTTCTCCATCGGCACCTCTTCGCCAGCTTCGGCACGGATGAGCATGTCGTCCATATTCCGCCGGAGCACCGCCTCCATCTCGTCAAGCTGCGCGTAGGCGCGCGCGATGGCGTTGAGCAGCAGCGGATCCGCCTTGGACACCTTGCCGGTGTTGGTGGACACCCGCTCCTTCATGATGCCGATGGCCGCTTCGATCGCGGTGCGCGTGCCGCCGAATGCGGCGGTGGAGACCAGACGCAGGAACAGCTGCGCCCAAGGAAGGCGGAATAGCGGGGCGGAATTCTCGACCTGACCGGGATTGGCGCACAGGAAGCCATCGGATGACTTGTGCGTCCGGTGCTCCGGAACGAATGCGCGCTTTACCACAATGTCCTGGCTGCCGGTGCCCTGAAGACCGAACACGGTCCAGCCGTCGACAATCTCATAGTCCGTGCGCGGCACCAGGAACGTGCGCATATCGGGCGCATCGCCCTCCTTCTCCGGCGGAATGACCGCCCCGAGCAGCACCCACTGGCAGTGGTCGCAGCCGCTCGAGAAGCCCCAGTGGCCACTCAGATAATAGCCGCCCTCGGCCCGCTCCACCTTGCCCACCGGCTGGTAGGAGGAGGAGACGAGGATGCTCTGGTCCTCGCCCCAGACATCGCGCTGGGCCTGATCCGGAAACAGTGCCAGTTCGTAGGGATGGCCGCCGACCACGCCCAGAACCCAGCCTGACGACATGCAGCCGTTCGCCACCGCCTTCTGCACCTCGAAGAAGACGTTCGGGTGCATTTCGTAGCCGCCCCAGCGTCGTGGCTGAAGGATACGGAAGAACCCGGCCTCCTGCATCTCGGCGATGGTCTCCGCCGGAACACAGCGCTCCGCGACGGCCCGCGCCGCCCGCGCCCGCAGTGTCGGGATCATGGCTCGCGCGCGCGCGATCAACTCTTCGGGCGTGACCTCCACCAACGGTGCCACACGTTCGGACGAGGGACTGGGATGAAGCGCGCTTTTCGTAGCCACGGTCGGGATTCCTTGATTGGTGGGACGCATGCTCTTCGAGAGTCGTGGCATCCTTCGTAGGATGTGGTACGATCATTTACGCAAAATAGCAATTTTGCAAGACTTATTCATTGAAATGCACATTTGCTGCCGATTCCGACGTTGCAACATACCCATCATCGCCAGGAGCTCCCCTTGTCCGACCCGCTATCCCTGATCCCCCTGCCCGGCCGCGTTGCAATCGTTACCGGGGGAACGCGCGGCATTGGCCGCGCCATCGCCGAGGCCTTCCTGCAGGCCGGTTGCGAGGTCGCCGTCTGCGGCCGCCTCGAACCGGAAGCCCTTCCCAGTGCCGATGGCCGGGTTGCCAGCTTCCATGCCTGCGACCTCCGCGACGCGGACCAGGCCCGCGCCCTCGTCGACTCCGTAGCCGAGCGCCATGGCCGCCTGGACATCGTCGTCAACAATGCCGGCGGCTCGCCACAGGCCGACGCGGCGACCGCCTCGCCGCGCTTCTCAGAAGCGATCCTGAAACTGAACCTGTTGGCCCCCCTGCATGTGTCCCAGGCAGCGCACCGCGTAATGGCGGCACAGGAGGAGGGCGGCAGCATCATCAACATCGCCAGCGTTTCGGGCATACGACCTTCGCCGGGAACGGCCATCTACGGCGCCGCCAAGGCCGGCCTGCTCGGGTTGACGCAGAGCCTGGCACAGGAATGGGGCCCACGAATCCGCGTGAACGCCATCGTCGTCGGACTGATCGAGACGGAGAATCCCGAGGAAACCTACGGCACCGCTGCTGCGCGCGACGCCATCGCCGCATCCCTGCCCCTCAATCGCATGGGCCGCGGCCGTGACGTGGCCGCGGCCGCGCTTTACCTCGCCTCTCCCCTCGCCGCCTATGTGAGTGGCGCGCAGCTGGCCGTGGATGGCGGCGGTGAACGCCCCCTGTTTCTGGAGATCGTAAAGGCCCATGCCCGCGAGCCGCGTTGACGGGTGGGGCATCGGTAACGCGAATAACGGTTAATGGCGAAGTTTATTGTAGCTTTGCGCTGTAAATATGGATATTAAAAGCGCATAACCGTAGAACGCAGACCTCCTGATCCCGGATTCGCGCAGATGGCGGAGCGGGAGGTGGCCAAGTGGGGAAGGAGCGCGCCTGATGAGAGTGAAGTCACTCGGATACGTTGTGATAGAGACCCGGGATCTGGACGCTTGGTCGCGCTTCGCCACCGGGATCCTCGGATTGATGCCGGCGCCCTCGCCACGCGACGATGTGCTCCTGTTCCGCATGGACGACCGTCCGTTCCGCTTCTGGGTGCAGCGCGGCGACCGCGATGCCTTCGTGCAGCCCGGCTGGGAGTTCGCCAACGAAGAGGCTTTCCGCGCCGCCATCGAGCGCCTGAAAGCCGCCGGGCGTCCGGTCGAAGTGGCCGGCGCGGCCGAAGCCAAGGCTCGACAGGTTGCAGGACTGGCGCGGTCGTCCGATCCCACCGGCTATGAGCTGGAGATCTTCTACGGTCGTTTTCTCGACTATGTGCCGTTCCAATCGCCGGCCGGCGTCAGCCAATTCGTGACCGGTCCGTCCGGCGAAATGGGTCTTGGGCATGTCGTGCTGGCCGCCCTGAACTTCGACGAGGTCCATGCCTTCTACAAGGATGTGCTGGGGTTCGGGGATACGGACCTCGGCCGCTTCTACCTGGCCGGCGGCGACGACGATCCCGGCGTCGGCTTCGCGTTCCTGCACGCCGAGAACATCCGTCACCACAGCCTGGCGCTGGGTCAGCTTCCGCCGAACGAGTCGCGGCTGGTCCATATGATGGTCGAGGTCGCCACCATCGACGACGTCGGACGCGCCCTGGAGCGCGCTCAGAAGAACAATGTCCGCATCTCCAGCACCCTGGGCCGGCACGTGAACGACAAGATGCTGTCCTTCTACATGCGCTCGCCGAGCGGTTTCGACATCGAATACGGCTGCCATGGCCTGCAGATCGACCCGAAATCCTGGATTGTGACGACGAGCCTGCCGGTCAGCGATTGGGGCCACGCCTGGGCCCGTCCGGAAAGCGAGGGCTGACCCCATGCTCGACAAACGCATGACCATCGATGACGTCGTCGCCCAGCTCGCCGACGGCATGACCGTGGGGATCGGCGGCTGGGCAACCCGCCGCAAGCCGATGGCGCTGGTGCGCGCGATCCTGCGCAGCGGTCTCAAGGATCTGACCGTGGTCAGCTACGGCGGACCCGATATCGGCCTGCTGGCCGCTGAGAAGCGGATCCGCAAGCTGGTGTTTTCCTTCGTCTCGCTGGACCATTACCCGCTGGACCCGCATTTCCGCGCCGCCCGGCAGGCCGGTCTGGAAGTGCTGGAACTCGACGAGGGCATGTTCCACCTCGGCCTGCGGGCCGCGGCCATGCGCGTGCCGTTCCTGCCCACCCGCATCGGCGCCGGCACCGACATCATCCGCCAGCCGGTCTTCCGCACCGTGCGCAGCCCCTACGAGGACGGCGAGGAGCTGATCGCCGTGCCGGCGCTGAAACTCGACGCGGCGCTGCTGCACGTGCACCGGTCCGACCAGCGCGGCAACGTCCTGACGCTCAGCCCGGACCCGCTGTTCGACGAGCTGATGGCCCGCGCCGCCGACAAAGTCTATGTGAGCGCGGAGAAGGTCGTCCCCACGGCCGAACTGGACATGCGCGCGAACGCCCGGTTCAACCTGTGCGAACGCAGCCTGATCACCGGCGTGGCCGAGGCGCCCTTCGGAGCCCATCCGACCAGCGCCGACCCCGACTACCAGCTCGATCTGAAGCACCTCAAGGCCTATGTCGACAGCGCCTCGTCCGCCGAGGCCTGGGCCGCCTACCGGGCCTCCTTCGTCGAGCTGCCGCCCGAGCATTACCTGGAAGCCGTGGGCGGTCTCGACCGCATCGCCGCGCTGCCCAAGCCCGTCTACTGAGCGAGGCGAAGCATGACCACGCCCAACTATTCCCTGGCCGAACTCGTGATCGTTGCCGCCGCGGAGGCCTGGCGCCACGACGGCGAAGTGATGGCCACCGGCATCGGACCGCTGCCGCGCCTCGGCACCGCATTGGCCAAGACCACCTTCAACCCCGCCCTGCAGACCACCGACGGAGAGTGCTTCTACACCTCCGAGCCGGTGCCGCCGGGCCCGCGCAGCCACCGGGAGCCGGAGATCGAGGGCTGGTCGCCCTACGACCGTGTGTTTTCCACGCTGTGGGGCGGCAAGCGCCACGCCATGGTGGCGCCGGTGCAGATCGACCGTTTCGGCCAGACCAACATCAGCGTCATCGGCGACCACGCCAAACCAAAATCGGCGATGCTGGGAGCGCGCGGTTTCCCGGGCAACTCGGTCCATCACCCCAACAGCTTCTTCTTCGCGTCCCACACCACCCGCGCTTTCGTCCCGGGCGAAGTCGACTTCGTGTGCAGCGCCGGCTACAACCCGGCCCGCTACCTGAACGGCAAGCCGCCGGCGGGGCTCGACCTGCGCATCATCGTGACCGAACTGGCGGTCCTGGACTTCGGTGCGCCGGATCACGCTGTCCGCGTCGTGAGCCTGCACCCCGGCGTGACCTTCGAGCAGGTGCAAGACAACACCGGCTTCCCGCTGGTCCGTCCCGATCACATCCCCACCACGCCGGCGCCGACCGCCGGGCAGCTGGAGCTGATCGCCCGGCTCGATCCCAACGGCGTGCGCAAGACCGTGTTCAAGGACAATCCCCCGGCGATCGCCGGGCTGCATGAGGCTGGCCATGAACGACCTCGTCGAACCCAAGACCGTCCAGCCCACCTACGAGACCGACACCCCGGTCCGCTATGAGACCGAGGGGCCGATCGCCTGGGTGATCATGGATCGCCCCAAATACAACAACGCCCAGAACTCGCAGATGACCTACGCACTCGACGCCGCCTTCCGGCGTGCCGTCGATGACGACAGCATCCGGGTCATCGTGCTGAAAGGCGAGGGCAAGCATTTCTCCGCCGGCCACGACATCGGCACGCCGGGCCGCGACCTGCACAGCTCGTTCGACCGCAAACTGCTTTACCCGGACCATGTGAACAAGCCGGCGGCGGAGCTGCTCTACACCCGCGAGCAGGAGGTCTATCTGGGCATGTGCCGCCGTTGGCGCGACGTGCCCAAGCCGACCATCGCCATGGTGCAGGGGGCCTGCGTGGCCGGCGGGCTCATGCTGGCCTGGGTCTGCGATCTGATCATCGCGTCCGAGGATGCGTTCTTCCAGGACCCGGTCGGCCGCATGGGCATCCCCGGCGTCGAGTATTTCGCGCACGGCTTCGAGCTGCCGCCGCGCATCGCCAAGGAGTTCATCCTTCTGGGCGAGCGCATGCCGGCCAAGCGAGCCTATGATTTCGGCATGGTCAACCGTCTGGTGCCGCGCGACCGGCTGGAGGAGGAGGTGCGCGCCGTCGCCACCGAGCTGGCCTCCCGCCCCCGCCTCGGCAGCTGGCTGACCAAGCAGGCCCTCAACCATGTCGAGGATTTGCGCGGCAAGCGCACGGCGATGGACGCGGTGTTCCACATGCACCACTTTGCCCACGCCCAAAGCGACCTGACCTCGAGCAACAGCCTGGGCGGCCTCGACGCCAAGTCGATGGCGTCGGCGAACAAGGCCCAGGCGAAGGAGGGTTGATCGGATGGCCCGCGACCCGCTGCACACGATCATGGTCGATCGGCTCGGATGCCGCTATCCGATCATCCAGACCGCCATGGGCTGGGTCGCCGAGCCGCCGCTGGTCGCCGCCTCCTGCGAAGCCGGAGCCTTCGGCTTCCTGGGTGCGGCGGTGATGACCCCGGAGGAGACGCGGACGAAGATCGCCGTCGTCCGCCGACTGACCACGAAGCCGTTCGGCGTCAACTTCCACATGTTCCAGCCGGGCGCGGCGGAGATCGTCGACATCATCATCGCCAACCGGGACCAGATCCGCGCGGTGAGCTTCGGACGCGGGCCGGATGCCAAGATGATCGCCCGCTTCCGCAACGCCGGCATCCTGTGCGTGCCGACGGTCGGCGCGGTCAAGCACGCACAGAAGATGGCGGAGCTCGGCGTCGACATGGTCAACGTCCAGGGCGGCGAGGGTGGCGGCCACACCGGTTCGGTTCCCACCACCGTCCTGCTGCCGCAGGTGCTGGATGCGGTGAAGATCCCCGTCATCGCCTCCGGCGGCTTCGCCGACGGCCGCGGCCTCGCCGCTGCCCTCGCCTACGGCGCGGTCGGCATCGCCATGGGCACCCGCTTCCTGCTGACCGCCGAGAGCCCGGTGCCGATGGCCAGCAAGGAGCGCTACCTGAAGGCGACCACCGAGTCCATCCTGCTCACCACCAAGCTGGACGGCTTGCCGCAGCGCATGGTGCGGACACCCCTGATGGACCGCATCGAGCGCTCCGGCCGTATCGGCATGTGGCTGCGTGCGGTGGAGAGCGGCCTCGCCATGAAGCGGCAGACCGGCGCCGGCTGGGCCGACCTGATCCGCTCCGTGCGCGGCATGACCGGACATGGCGGGCTGACGCTGCAGCAGGCGTTGATGGCCGCCAGCGCCCCCATGCTGATCCAGAAGGCGGTGGTCGAAGGCAAACCCGACGAGGGGGTGATGGCGACCGGCATCGTCGGCGGCCGGATCACGGAGATCCCGACCTGCCGCGACCTCGTCGAGGGCATCGTCGCCGAAGCCCGCCAGCGTCTGGCCGCCTTGGCCGATCCCGACACCCTTCCCGCCACAAGGACGCTCCATGCCGATCACGCTTGAAATCCATGACCGCGTCGCGGAGATCGTCTTCGATTGGCCGCCGGTCAACGCGTTCGACACCACCGGCTGGGAGCTGATCCCGCGCCTGGTCGAGCAAGCCGGCGCCGACTTGTCCGTGCGTTGCGTGCTGATCCATGCCAAGGGCAAGGGCTTCTGCGGCGGTGTCGACATCAAGGAGATGCAGGCCCATCCCGAGCGCATCGTCAAGCTGAACCGGGACAACTACCTGACGTTCAAGGCGATCCGCGACTGCCCGGTTCCGGTGGTCTCGGCCCTGCACGGCTTCGTCATCGGCGGCGGCGTCAACATCGCCGGAGCATCGGACGTGCTGATCGGTGCCGAGGGCGCCTTCTTCTCGCTGCCGGAAATCGACCGCGGCGCCATGGGCGGCGCCGCCTTCATGTCGCGCATGCTGCCCCTCCACAAGGTCCGTGCCGCCTTCTTCACCGGCGGGCGCGTGACGGTCGAGGAAGCCCACTGCCTGGGCGCGGTCGAGAAGGTGGTGCCGCGCGATCAGCTCCTCGACGAGGCCCGCAGCTTCTGTGCCGTCATCGCCGCCAAGAGCCGCACGGCTTTGACCTTGGCCAAACAGGCGCTGAACGGGCTGGAGGCGACCGATCCCTGCCACGGCTACCGCTTCGAACAGGGCTTCACCCTCGAGATGTACATGCACGAGGACAGCCAGAAGGCGCGCGACGCCTTCGTCCACAACAAAGGCCAAGCGGCGCAGTTCTAGGAGCCAGCGGTGAACCTGACCTACACCCCCGAACAGCGGGCGTTCCGCGCCGAGATCCGCGACTGGCTCGCGCGCCATGTGCCCGACAAGCCGCTGCCGTCCTTCGATGCCACGCGCGAGGGGTTCGAGGCGCACCGCGCCTGGGAGCGCACCCTGGCCGAAGGCCGCTGGGGCATGGTCACCTGGCCGCAGGAGTATGGCGGCCGCGGCGTCGACCTGATCCAGTGGCTGATCTTCGAGGAGGAGTATTACCGCTCCGGCGCACCCGGCCGTGTCAACCAGAACGGCATCTTCCTGCTGGGCCCGACCCTGATGGAGTTCGGCACGCCGGAGCAGAAAGCGCGCTTCCTTCCGGCCATGGCGTCCGGCGACGAGATCTGGGCACAGGCATGGTCGGAGCCGCAGGCAGGCAGCGACCTCGCCGGCGTGCGCGCCACCGCCACCCGCGACGGCGACCACTATGTGCTGAACGGGCTGAAGACCTGGTCCTCCCGCGCCGCCTTCGCCGACTGGGCGTTCGGCCTGTTCCGCACCGAGCCGGGCAGCCAGCGCCACAAGGGGCTGACGCTGATCCTTTTCCCGCTCACCGCGCCCGGTGTCACCGTCAAGCCGATCGCCCGCATCGACGGCAAGGTCGGCTTTGCCGAGATCTTCCTCGACGACGTCCGCGTGCCGGTTTCGCAGCGCCTGGGCGACGACGGCCAAGGTTGGCACATCTGCATGGTGACCGCCGGGTTCGAGCGCGGCCTGATGCTGCGCAGCCCGGCCCGCTATCAGGTGGCCGCCGCCCGTCTGGCCGAGCTGTACCGCCGCCAGGGCAACCCGGCCGACACGGCGACCCGCGCCGCCGTCGCCCGCGCCTGGATGGACGCCGAGGCCTATGCGCTGTCCATCTACTCCACCGCCAGCCGCATCCTGGCCGGGCAGCCCATCGGGCCGGAGACCAGCACCAACAAGATCTTCTGGTCGGAACTGGACGTGGCGCTCAACCGCGTCGCCCTGTCGATCCTCGGAGCGCGGGCCGAACTGATGCCCGACCCGGACGAGCCGAATCCGACCGGCGACTGGCTGGACGATTACATCTTCTCGCTCGCCGGGCCGATCTATGCCGGCTCGAACGAGATCCAGCGCAACATCATCGCCGAGCGGATGCTCGGCCTGCCGCGCTGAGGGACTGGCCGATGAACTTCACCTTCACCGACGAACAGAAGATGCTGGCCGAGGTCGTCCGCAAGCTGATGGACGACCGCTGCCCACCCCCGGCCCTGCGCAGCCTGATGGACGCCGGTACGGTCCACGACAAGGGCCGCTGGGCCGCCATCGTGGAGACCGGGCTGGTGCCGGTGCTGGTGCCGGCGGAGCAGGACGGTCTTGGCCTGGCCGAGATCGACTTCGCCATCGTCGCCGAAGCGGCCGGCCACTCCGCATTGCCGGAGCCGCTGGTCGAGCATGCCGGCATCGCCCTGCCCCTGCTGGCCGCCGCCGCACCCGGCCATGCGCTGCTCTCCGCGGCGATGGCGGGCGAGGTCACCGTCGCCATCGGCCATCCGGTCAACCCGCTGGTCGCCGATGCCGACACCGCCGCCGCCCTGCTGCTGGTCCATGATGGCGCGATCCACCTCGTGGAGCGCGACGCGGTCCGCCTGATCCGCAAACCGAGCATCGATCCGTTCCGTCGTCTTTTCTCGGTGGAGTGGGCTCCTTCGCCGGCGACCCGTCTCGCCACCGCTGCCACGGCGGGTCCGCTGCTGGCAGACGCGCTTGACCGCGGCGCCCTGTTCGCCGCCGCGCAGTGCCTCGGCATCGCCCAGCGCTGCGTCGATCTCGCGGTCGACTACGCCAAGGAGCGCACGCAGTTCGGAAAGCCCATCGGCTCCACCCAGGCGGTGAAGCACCTGCTTGCCAACGTCCAGGTGAAGATCGAGTTCGCCCGGCCGGTACTTCACTCGGCCGCCGCCCGCTTGGCCGCGCGCGATGTCCGGTCACGCGCGGTCGTCTCCCACGCCAAACTGGTGGCTGCCGAGGCCGCCGACCTCGGCGCGCGCACCGCCATCCAGGTGCACGGCGCCATGGGCTATTCCTGGGAGGTCGATGTCCATTTCTTCCTGAAGCGTGCCCTGGCCCTGACCTACGCCTGGGGCGACCCGGCCTTCCACACGGCGCGGGTCGAACAGCGCGTCCTGAACCACCCGCTGGGCCCCGACCAGACCTTCCTGAACGAGACCGACCATGCCTGACGCCTACATCATCGACGCCGTCCGCACGCCGATCGGCCGCAAGAAGGGGTCGCTCGCAACCCTGCATTCCGCCGATCTGGGCGCCCACGCGATCAAGGCGCTGATGGAGCGCACCGGCATCGATCCGGGAGCGGTGGAGGACGTGGTGTTCGGCTGCACCGAGACCATCGGCAGCCAGGCCGGCGACATCGCGCGCAGCTGCTGGCTGGTCGCCGGCCTGCCCGACCATGTTCCCGGCGTCACCGTCGACCGGCAATGCGGCTCAGCCCAGCAGGCGGTACATTTCGCGGCACAGGGCGTGATGAGCGGCACGCAGGATCTGGTGGTCGCCGGCGGCGTGCAGAACCTGAACATGATCCCGATTTCGGCCGCCATGATCGTCGGCCAGCAGTACGGCATCCCCGATCCCTTCTCGACCTCGCCCGGCTGGCGGGCGCGTTACGGCGACCAGGAGGTCGGGCAGTTCCGCTCGGCCCAGATGATCGCCGACAAGTGGGGCATCTCGCGCGACGACATGGAGGCCTTCGCCTTCGACAGTCACCGCAAGGCGCTGGCCGCCATCGACAGTGGCCGTTTCAAAGCGGAAATCGCCCCGGTCGGCGATTTTGCCGACGATGAGACGCCGCGCCGCGACACCTCCATCGAGAAGATGGCGACCCTCAAGCCGCTGATCGAGGGCGGAACCATCACGGCCGGCGTGTCCAGCCAGAACGCCGACGCGTCGGCCGCCCTGCTGATCGCCTCGGAACGCGCGGTGAAGACGCACAAGCTGACGCCGCGCGCCCGCATCCATCACATGACGGTGCGCGGTGCCGACCCGGTTTGGATGCTCACCGCGCCGATCCCCGCGACCCGCCACGCACTGGAGAAAACCGGTCTGCGGCTGGAAGACATCGACCTGTTCGAGTGCAACGAGGCCTTCGCCAGCGTCGTGCTCGCCTGGATCAAGGAGCTGGGCCTCGACCCGGCCAGGGTCAACGTCAACGGCGGCGGTATCGCGCTCGGTCATCCGCTCGGCGCCACCGGCGCCCGCATCATGACCACCATGCTGAACGAGTTGGAAAAGCGCCAGGGCCGCTACGCGCTGCAGACCATGTGCGAGGGCGGCGGGCAGGCCAACGTCACCATCATCGAACGGCTGTGATCCGATGCCGGTCTACCGCTACCAGGGCATCGTTCCGGTCGTCGATCCCAGCAGCTTCCTGCACCCGATGGCGACGCTGATCGGCGACGTGATCGTCGGCCCCGGTTGCTACATCGGACCCGGCGCCTCGCTGCGCGGCGACTTCGGCCGCATCATGGTCGAGGGGGCGAGCAGCGTGCAGGACAACTGCACGATCCACACCTCGTCCGGGAACGACTGCGTGGTCGGCCTCGGCGCCACGGTGGGGCACGGCGCGGTCCTGCACGGGTGCCGGATCGGCCGCCACACGCTGATCGGCATCAACGCCGTCGTCCTCGACAACGCCGAGGTCGGCGACGAGTGCCTGGTGGCGGCCCTGTCGCTGGTGCGGCCGGACGCCCGCTTGCCGGCACGGAGCCTGATCGCCGGCAATCCGGCGCGGGTCCTGCGCGCCTTCGCGCCGGAACAGATCACTTGGCGCAACACCGGCGAGGGCGAGTACCAGCGCCTCGCGCGGGAGTCTCTCACCGATCTGGCCGAATGCCAGCCGATCCCGGCCGCCGAGCCGGACCGCCCGCGCATTCGCGCCAACGCCATCGCCGTCCGCCTGCGTGGCGAGACGGCCCAGGAACGGGAACGGCGCTACGGCTTGGCCGACGCCTCAAAGAACGGGGAAGAATGATGTCGCGGATTTGCGAGGGGCGGGTCGTCGTCGTCACCGGTGCGGGCAATGGTCTCGGCCGTGCCTATGCGTTGGGTCTGGCCGTCGAAGGCGCCAAGGTGGTGGTGAACGACCTCGGCGTCGGCCGGCACGGCGAGGACGGCACCACCAAGGGGGCCGCCGAGAAGGTGGTGGACGAGATCCGCGCGGCCGGCGGCGAGGCGGTCGCCAACACCGACGACGTCACCGACTGGGAGGCGGGCAGGCGCATCGTCCAATGCGCGCTGGACAGCTTCGGCGACCTGCATGCGGTGGTGAACAACGCCGGTTTCGTGCGCGACCGCATGTTCGTGTCCTGCACGCCCGACGAATGGGACGCCGTCCTCCGCGTCCATCTGCGCGGCCATTTCTGCACCAGCCGCCATGCGGTCGATTATTGGCGCAACCAGCAGAAGGCCGGCCGGCCGGTCGATGCACGGATCATCAACACGACCTCCGGTGCCGGCCTGCAGGGCAGCATCGGCCAGAGTGCCTATTCGGCGGCGAAGGGCGGCATCGCCACGTTGACCCTGGTGCAGGCGGCCGAACTGGCCCGCTACGGCATCACCGCCAACGCGCTCGCTCCCAGCGCCCGCACGCGCATGACGGAGAGCGTCTTCGCCGAGGAGATGAGCCGCGTCGAGGACGGCCTCGACGTCTATGCACCGGAGAACACCGCGCCACTGATCGCGTGGCTGTGCAGCGCCGAGTCCAGCGATGTCACCGGGCAGGTCTTCGAGCTGAAGGGCGGCCGCATCTTCCTGTCGCAGGGTTGGACCGACAGCCCGGACATCGACAAGAAGGCGCGCTGGAAGGCCGACGAGCTGGGGCCGGTGGTCCGCCGCCTGCTGAACGGCCGCGCACCGGCCAAGCCGGTCTATGGCGCGGCGTGAGGAGTTGGCCATGCAGTTCGCCCTGACCGACGACCAGCGAGCCATCCGGGAGAGCGTGCGGGCGGTCCTCGCCAAGGAGGCCGGGCTGGAACAGCTCCGCGCGGCCATCGCCTCGCCTGACGGCTGGGACGCGGCGCTCTGGAACGCACTCGCCGTGGAGATGGGCTATACCGGCCTGATGGTGCCGGAGGCGCAAGGCGGCACCGGTTTCGGCGCCGTGGAGATGGCCCTGGTGCTGGAGGAACTCGGCGCCCGGCTGGCGGTGATCCCCTTCTTCGAGACCGCCGTCCTTGCCGTCCAGACGATCCTGAACGCCGGCACCCTGGCGCAGCGGGACGCCCTGCTGCCGGCCCTCGCCGACGGTTCGAGCAAGGCGACGGTGGCGATCACCGGTGCGGACGGGCGGCCGTCGCCCGACGGCATCACCGCGGTGCTGAAGCGCAGCGGCGCCGGCTGGCGGCTGACGGGGGAAGCCGGCTTCGTGCCGTTCGCCCATGTGGCAGACCTGCTCCTCGTCGCCGCTCGCGCTCCCGGCTCGGTGGGCGATGAGGCGATCAGCATCGTCGTGCTGTCCGCGGGCACTCCCGGTCTCACGGTCGAGCGGCTGCCCGGCCTGGATCCCACCCGCCCCTTCGCGCGTCTGCTGTTCCACGACGTGACGGTGGAAGAGGACGCGATCCTCGGCGCGCCGGATGCCGCCGGGCAGGCCCTGGAGCGCACCCTGGCCGTCGCGGCCGGCCTGTTGGCGGCGGAACAGGCCGGCGGTGCGGCATTCTGCCTGTCCACCACCGTCGAATACGCTCAGCAGCGCGTGCAGTTCGGCCGTCTCATCGGTTCCTTCCAGGCGGTGAAGCACGAGTTGGCCGACATGATGGTGGCGGTCGAGGCCGCCCGCTCGGCGGCGCTCTACGCCGCGGTTGCCATCGACCAGGGCGGCGAGGCGGTGTTCGAAGCGGGATCCGTCGCACGCAGCTGGTGCACGGACGCCTATCGGATGTGCGCCGGCGAGGCGATCCAGCTGCACGGCGGCATCGGCTTCACCTGGGAGCACCACGCCCACCTGTATTTCAAGCGCGCCTGGTCGAGCTCGACCTGGTTCGGCGACGCCGCCCATCACCGTGAACGGGTTGCCCGTCTGATCGGCCTGGGTTGAAAGGCCTGGATTGATCGGCCCCGGCCACCGCCACGCAAGGAAAGACCGTCATGAGCCTGACCCCCATCTACCCGCCGGCCCGCGACCTGCTGCGCGACAAGTCGGTCGTCATCACCGCCGCCGCCGGCACCGGCATCGGCTTTTCCGTCGCCAAGCGCGCGGCTGAGGAAGGCGCCCGCCTGCTGATCAGCGACTTCCACGAGCGGCGCCTGGGCGAGGCGGCGGACCGGCTGGAGGCCGAAACCGGCCGGCGCCCCGCCACCTTCGTGTGCGACGTGACGAAGGAGAACGAGGTCCAGGCACTGCGCGACGCGGCCGAGGCCAGCTTCGGCGGCGTCGACGTCCTGATCAACAACGCCGGCCTGGGCGGCGAGGTGTCGGTGGTCGAGATGACGGACGAGCAGTGGGGGCGCGTCATCGACGTCACGCTGACCAGCGTCCTGCGCATGTGCCGCGCCTTCCTGCCGGGCATGTACGCCCGGGGCACGGGCGCCGTCGTCAACAACGCCTCCGTCCTCGGGTGGCGGGCCCAGGCGGGACAGGCACATTATGCCGCCGCCAAGGCCGGCGTGATGGCCTTCACCCGCTGCGCGGCAATCGAGGCGGCGCGACACGGCGTGCGCATCAACGCCGTCGCGCCGTCGATCGCCATGCACCCGTTCCTCGCCAAGGTGACCTCGCAGGAGGCGCTGGAGCGTCTGGCCGCCCAGGAGGCGTTCGGCCGCCCGGCCGAGGTGTGGGAAGTCGCCAACGTGATGGTCTTCCTGGCCTCGGACCTGTCGTCCTACATGACGGGCGAGGTCCTGTCCGTATCGAGCCAGAGGGCCTGACGGTGCCGGTCGTTTTCGACACTCCCCGCGATCTCCTGGGCAAGGAGGGCACCGACCTCGGCGCCAGCGACTGGCTGTCCATCGATCAGGACCGCATTGATGCCTTCGCCCGCGTCACCGGCGACGATCAATGGATCCACGTCGATCCGGTCCGTGCCAAGGACGGCCCCTTCGGCACGACCATCGCGCACGGCTATCTGACGCTGAGCCTGGTCAACCTGTTCCTGCCGCAGATCCTGACGATCCGCAGCTTCTCCTCGGGCGTCAATGTCGGGCTGGACCGCCTGCGCTTCGTCGCCCCGGTGCCGGTGGGCGCCCGCATCCGCGGCCGCGGCGAGATCGTCAAGGTCGAGGAGGTCAAGGGGGGGGCCGTCCAGTCGACCGTCCGCGTGACCGTCGAGATCGACGGGCATGGCAAGCCTGCCTGCGTCGCCGACACCGTTTCCCGCTATTTCCTTTGAAGGGCCGCTCCCATGCGTGAAGCCGTCATCGTCTCCGTCGCCCGTACCCCCATCGGCAAGGCCTACCGCGGCGCCTACAACGACACCGATGCCGCCGCCCTGTCCGGGCATGTGACCGCCGAAGCGGTCCGCCGGGCCGGGATCGACCCGGCCATGGTCGAGGATCTGATCATCGGCTGCGCCTCGCAGCAGGGCAACCAAAGCTACAACATCGGCCGCCTCACCGTGGCTTCCGCCGGCCTGCCGCAGAGCGTCGCCGGCATGAGTCTGGACCGCCAGTGCGGATCCGGCCTGATGGCGATCGCCACGGCCGCCAAGCAGGTCATCGTCGATGGCATGGACGTGGTGGTGGCCGGCGGCGTCGAGAACATCAGCCTGACCCAGACCAAGCACAAGAGCACCTACCGGGCGCGCTCGCAGTCCGTTCTCGATCACATGCCGCACATGTGGATCCCGATGATCGAGACGGCGGAGGTGGTGGCCGAGCGCTACGGCATCTCGCGCGAAGCACAGGACCAGTTCAGCGTCCGCAGCCACCTGCGCACCGCCGCGGCCCAGGCCGCCGGCCGGTTCGATGCCGAGCTGGCCCCGCTCACCACCCGCAAGGCCGTGCTGAACAAGGAGACCAACGAGACCACCTACGAGGAGGTGACGCTGACCCGCGACGAGGGCGCGCGTGCCGACACCAATTTGGAAGGACTGGCCAAGCTCGCCCCCATCTACAAGGACGGCGCGCTTGTGAAGGAAGGGCGTCACATCACCGCGGGCAACGCCTCGCAGCTGTCGGACGGCGCCGCGGCCGTGCTGGTCATGGAGGCGAAGACGGCGGCCCGGCTGGGCTTGACGCCGCTGGGCGCCTATCGCGGCATCGCCGTCGCCGGCTGCGCACCCGAGGAGATGGGGATCGGCCCGGTCTTCGCCGTGCCGAAGCTGCTGGAGCGCAACGGGCTGAAAGCGGATGACATCGATCTGTGGGAGCTGAACGAGGCCTTCGCATCGCAGGCGCTCTACTGCCGTGACCGGCTCGGCATCGACGATGAGAAGCTGAACGTGGACGGCGGTGCCATCGCCGTCGGCCACCCGTTCGGTATGAGCGGAGCCCGCATGAGCGCCCACCTCCTGTTGGAAGGCCGGCGGCGGGGAGCCCGGTATGGAGTCGTCACCATGTGCATCGGCGGTGGCATGGGTGCCGCCGGGCTGTTCGAAATCTACTGAGGCTCGCCATGACCCTGGCCTTCGCCCCCGAATTGGAATCCTTCCGCGCCGAGGCCGCCGCCTGGCTGGAAGAGCAACTGTCCGGCCCGTTCAAGGATCTGCGCGGTCTGCATAACCATGTGGATGCGATCGAGCGCCGCCGCGAATGGGAGGAGCGGCTCGGTGCGGCGCGCTGGAGCTGCATCGGCTGGCCCCAAGCCTTCGGCGGGCGTGACGCCACCATCGCCGAGCAGGTCGTCTTCGCCGAGGAGTACGCGCGCGCCGGCGCCCCGGCCCGTATCGGCCATATCGGCATCGAACTCGCGGGTCCGACCCTGCTGGCCTTCGGGAGCGAGGAGCAGAAGCAACGTTTCCTGCCGGACATCGCCGGCGGCCGCAGCATCTGGTGCCAGGGCTATTCCGAGCCCAATGCCGGCTCGGACCTCTCCAACGTGCGCACCAAGGCGCGGCGCGACGGCGATCGTTACCTCATCGACGGCCAGAAGATCTGGACGTCCATGGGCTCGATCGCCGACTGGTGCTTCGTCCTGTGCCGAACCGAGGTGGGATCGGCGGATCGAAGGGGCTGTCGTTCCTGCTGGTGGATATGCACCAGCCGGGCGTCACCGTACGGCCGATCCGGCAGATCACCGGCGAGTCCGAGTTCAGCGAGGTGTTCTTCGACGGGGCGGGGCCAAGGCTTGCGACCTTGTGGGGAGGAGGGTCAGGGCTGGAAGGTCGCGATGGGCTTGCTGGGGTTCGAGCGTGGCGTGTCCACACTGGCCCAGCAGATGCATTTCCGTACCGAGCTGGACGAGTTGATCGCCACCGCCAAGGCGAACGGCAAGGCCGCCGACCCGCTGATCCGGCAGCGGCTCGCCCAGGCCCACATCGGTTTGAAGATCATGCGCTACAACGCCTTGCGCATGCTGGCGAACGCCGAATCCGGCCAGCTGAGCCGGAGGCCTATACCTACAAGCTCTACTGGTCCACCTGGCACCG
>NZ_VUOI01000010.1:0-134676 GCF_015390205.1 Azospirillum sp. INR13 | reverse complement strand
TTTCGCCACCGTGATCTTCGCCCCGCTGATGGCGTGGATCACCGCGACCTACGGCTGGCAGTACGTCTTCTACGTCATGGGCGCTCTGGGCATCGTGCTCGGCTTCGTCTGGATGAAGGTTCTGTACAGCCCGAAGGAACACCCGCTCATCAACAAGGCCGAGCTCGACCACATCGAGCAGGGCGGCGGTCTGGTCGACATGGACAACGCCAAGAAGGCCAAGACCGGCGGCGGTCCGAAGCTCGGCTACCTGAAGCAGCTGCTGTCCAACCGCATGCTGCTGGGCATCTACATCGGCCAGTACGCCATCACCACGCTGACCTACTTCTTCCTCACCTGGTTCCCGGTCTACCTCGTCCAGGGCCGCGGCATGACCATCCTGAAGGCCGGCCTGATCGCCTCGGTTCCCGCCATCGCCGGCTTCATCGGCGGCGTGCTGGGCGGCGTGATCTCCGACTGGCTGATCAAGAAGGGCTACTCGCTGTCCGTTGCCCGCAAGACGCCCATCGTGCTCGGCATGCTGATGTCGATGAGCATGATCGCCTGCAACTACGTCGATGCCGAATGGCTGGTCGTCGCCATCATGGCGCTCGCCTTCTTCGGCAAGGGCGTCGGCGCGCTGGGCTGGGCCGTCGTCGCCGACACCTCGCCGAAGGAGATCGGCGGCCTGTCGGGCGGCCTGTTCAACACCTTCGGCAACACCGCCGGCATCACCACCCCGATCGTCATCGGCTATCTGGTCGCCGGTTCCGGGTCCTTCGACGGCGCGCTGATCTTCGTCGCCGCCAACGCCGCCGTCGCGATCCTCAGCTACCTGTTCATCGTCGGCGAGATCAAGCGCGTGGAACTCAAGACGCTCTGACCCGTCCGCGCCCAACCCGATCCGCCCCCTCCCCACACGATCATCCGAAGCGGCGCACGGTGCCGATGGCCGCGCCCCTTCCCCGGAGTTCCCACCATGGCCACCCAATCCTCCCCCAAAGTCACCGAAATGCTGGTCGTGCCGGTCGCCGGCCATGACTCGATGCTGCTGAACCTGTCGGGCGCCCACGCCCCCTTCTTCACCCGCAACGTGGTCATCCTGAAGGACAGCGCCGGCCACACCGGCGTCGGCGAGGTCCCCGGCGGCGAGAAGATCCGCCAGACCCTGGAGGACGCCCGCGCCCTGGTGGTCGGCCAGCCGGTCGGCGCCTTCAACAACATCCTGAACGCCGCCGCAAGGCCTTCGCCGACCGCGATTCCGGCGGCCGCGGCCTGCAGACCTTCGACCTGCGAATCGCCATCCATGCCGTCACCGCTCTGGAAGCCGCCCTGCTCGACCTGCTCGGCCAGTTCCTGGAGGTTCCGGTCGCCGCCCTGCTCGGCGAGGGCCAGCAGCGCGACGCGGTCGAGATGCTGGGCTATCTTTTCTATGTCGGCGACCGGACCAAGACCGCCCTGCCCTATCGCAGCGAACCCGATGCCAGGAACGACTGGTTCCGCCTGCGCCATGACGTGGCCCTGACCGCCGATGCGGTGGTCCGCTTGGCGGAAGCCGCCCATGACCGCTACGGCTTCAACGATTTCAAGCTGAAGGGGCGGCGTCCTGGCCGGCGAGGCCGAGATCGAGGCGGTGACCGCGCTCGCCAGGCGCTTCCCGCAGGCGCGCATCACGCTCGACCCCAACGGCGCTTGGTCGCTGGAGGAGGCGATCCGCCTGTGCAAGGGCAAGGGCGACGTACTGGCCTATGCCGAGGATCCCTGCGGCGCCGAGAAGGGCTATTCGGGCCGCGAGGTGATGGCGGAGTTCCGCCGCGCCACCGGGCTGCCGACGGCGACCAAACATGATCGCCACCGACTGGCGCCAGATGGGCCACGCCATCCAGCTGCAGTCGGTCGACATCCCGCTGGCCGACCCGCATTTCTGGACCATGCAGGGCTCCGTCCGCGTCGCCCAGATGTGCCACGAATGGGGCCTGACCTGGGGTTCGCACTCCAACAACCACTTCGACATCTCGCTGGCGATGTTCACCCATGTCGCCGCCGCGGCGCCGGGCAAGATCACCGCGATCGACACCCACTGGATCTGGCAGGACGGCCAGCGCCTGACCAAGGAGCCGTTCCAGATCAAGGGCGGTCTGGTCGCCGTGCCGCAGAAGCCGGGCCTGGGCGTCGAGATCGACATGGACCAGCTGGCCAAGGCTCATGAGCTCTACAAGCAGCATGGCTTGGGCGCCCGCGACGACGCCATCGCCATGCAATACCTGATCTCCGGCTGGACCTTCGACAACAAGCGCCCCTGCCTGGTTCGCTGACCCCCGCCCCGCGACGACACGGTTACTTTGGAAGGACAAGAAATGAGCAAGATCGGCTTTATCGGACTGGGGATCATGGGCGCGCCGATGGCGGGCCACCTTCAGGCGGCGGGGCACGCGCTGTTCGTCCACACCGTCGGCCCGGTGCCCGACGCCCTGGCCGCCGGCGGCGCCGTCGTCTGCGGCTCCGGCAAGGAGGTGGCGGAACAGGCCGGGATCGTCTTCATCATGGTCCCCGACACCCCCGACGTCGAAAAGGTCCTGTTCGGCGCCGGCGGCGTCGCCGAGGGCCTCGGCGCCGGCAAGATCGTGGTGGACATGTCCTCCATCTCCCCGGTCGCCACCAAGGACTTCGCCCGCCGCGTCAACGAGCTGGGGCTGCGACTATCTCGACGCACCGGTGTCGGGCGGCGAGGTCGGCGCCAAGGCCGCCCTCGCTCACCATCATGGTCGGCGGGCCGGAGACCGCCTTCGCCACCGTCAAACCGCTGTTCGAGCTGATGGGCAAGAACATCACGCTGGTCGGCGGCAACGGCGACGGCCAGACCACCAAGGTCGCCAACCAGATCATCGTCGCGCTGACCATCGAGGCGGTCGGCGAGGCCCTGCTGCTCGCCGCCAAGGCCGGCGCCGATCCCGCCAAGGTCCGGCAGGCCCTGATGGGCGGCTTCGCCAACTCCCGCATCCTCGAGGTCCATGGCGACCGTATGGTCAAGCGCACCTTCGATCCGGGCTTCCGCATCGAACTGCACCAGAAGGACCTCAACCTCGCGCTCGCCACCGCCCGCTCGCTCGGCGTCAGCCTGCCAACACCGCAACCGCACAGGAGCTGTTCAACGCCTGCGCCGCCAACGGCGGCAAGGCCTGGGACCATTCCGGCATGGTCCGTGCCCTGGAGATGCTCGCGAACTTCGAGATCGGCCAAAAAGCGTAAAGGGAGGCTCCGTCCATGTCGACCGCTCCGCGCGACCTGCTGCGCCAGATGTTCGAGGCCGCAATCGCCGCCGCCCAGCCGGCGCTGTGCGTGCCAGCCAATCTGCCGGAGCCGCCCCAGAGATCGCCGAAAGGCCGGCTGGTGGTGATCGGCGCCGGCAAAGCCTCGGCGGCGATGGCGCGGGCGGTCGAGGATCATTGGCCCGGAGACCTCTCCGGGCTGGTGGTCACCCGCTACGGCTATGCGGTGCCGTGCCGGCGCATCGGGATCGTCGAGGCCGCCCACCCGGTGCCCGATGCCGCCGGGCTGGCGGCGGCCGGGCGCATCCGCGCCCTGGTCTCGGGCCTTGGGGCGGACGATCTGGTGCTGTGCCTGATCTCCGGCGGCGGCTCGGCGCTGCTGGCGCTACCGCTCGACGGCGTGACGCTGGCGGACAAGCAGGCGGTCAACCGCGCCCTGCTCGCCTCCGGCGCCACGATTGCCGAGATGAACTGCGTGCGCCGCCACCTGTCGGCGGTGAAGGGCGGGCGGCTCGCCGCCGCCTGCGCCCCGGCCCGCGTGCTGACCCTGCTGCTGTCCGACGTGCCCGGCGACAACCCGATGGACATCGCGTCCGGCCCCACCGTCGGCGATCCCACCGGCTGCGCCGACGCCCTCGCCATCCTCCGCCGCTACGGCATCACGGTGCCGCCTGCGGTGTTGGACCTGCTGGAAAGCGGCCGCGGCGAAAGCGTCAAGCCGGACGACCCGCGGCTGAAGGGATGCGAGGCCCGCCTGATCGCCACGCCGCAGATGGCGCTGGAGGCGGCGGCAGCGGTAGCCCGCAAGGCCGGCTACCCGGTGCACATCCTGAGCGACCGCATCGAAGGCGAGGCGCGCGACGTCGGCAAAGTGCTGGGCGGCCTCGCCCTGCAGGTGGCCGACCGCGCCCAGCCCTTCACCACCCCCTGCATCCTGCTGTCGGGCGGCGAGACCACGGTGACGGTGCGCGGATCGGGCCGCGGCGGCCGCAATGTGGAGTTCCTGCTGTCGCTCGCCATCGCGTTGGACGGCCATCCCGCCATCCACGCCATCGCCGGCGACACCGATGGGGTGGACGGGGTGGAGGAGATCGCCGGCGCCGTCATCGGCCCCGATACGCTGGCGCGGGCCTGGACCCTGGGGCTGAAGCCGCGCGACAGCCTGGCCGACAACGACGGCCACGGCTTCTTCGAGGCTCTGGGCGACGGCGTGGTGACCGGCCCGACCCTGACCAATGTCAATGATTTCCGCGCGATCCTGATCGACGCGTGCCGAGCGACGAGGTGACAGCCATGACCATTCCCCCGAATACCTTCAAGCGCGCGCTGGAAGCGGGCCGCCTGCAGATCGGCCTGTGGTCGATCCTGTCGAGCCATGTGACGGTGGAGATCATCGCCGGCTCCGGCTTCGACTGGCTGGTGCTCGACACCGAGCATTCGCCCAACGAGCTGCCGATGGTCTACAGCCAGCTGCAGGCGGCGGCCGCCGGCGGGCGGGCGCATCCGGTGGTGCGGGTGCCGTGGAACGACATGGTGACGCTGAAGCGCTACCTGGACATCGGGGTGCAGTCCTTCCTCATCCCCTATGTGGAGAGCGCCGAGGAGGCGGCCGACGCGGTGTCCTACACCTGCTATCCGCCGCACGGCGTGCGCGGCTATTCGGCGGCGCCGCGGGCGAGCGGCTTCGGCCGGATCAAGGACTATCCGCAGCTGTGCGAGGCGGAGCTTGCCGTGCTGGTCCAGGTGGAAAGCCGCCGGGGCCTGGACAACATCGAGGAGATCGCGGCGGTCGAGGGCGTGACGGGATGTTCATCGGCCCCGGCGACCTTGCGGCGGCGCTGGGCCATGTCGGCAATCCCAAGCACCCGGAGGTGCAGGCGGCGATCGAGGACGCCATCGCCCGCATCCGCGCCTGCGGCAAGCCGGCCGGCATCCTGTCGGCGGACGAGGCGCTCGCCAGGCGCTACATCGAACTGGGCTGCAGCTTCGTCGCCGTCGGCTCCGACCTCGGCATCCCTCGCCCGCACCTCCGAACAGCTCGCCGCAAAGTTCAAGACGAACGCCTGACCCTGCGACCGTGCCCCAAGGACCGGTGTGCGTCCGCAATTTTTCCGATCTTTCCGCGAACGCACGCCGTCCCATCGGCACCCTGTCGCAAAACACGCCGGCCGAGATAAGAACCGCCGTCCGGTCAGCACCGCTGACCTTCTTGCGGACCCATTTTCCAGGCTTTCCGCCGATTTGCCGGTAGAAGGCCGAACTGCCCGAATCGATTCGGCTTCCCCACCCCCGCAGGCCCCCCCGCGACCACCGGGAGGTGCGGCAGAAGGGCACAGTGCGCCTTTGCCGCGGTATCGGGGCGGGAGGGCGGTGGCGGGGATGTGAACGGGCTATGGATAAATTCGGCGACTATGTCACTGGGTTGTCCGAATCTTTGGAGAAATAACCCGAAAGGAGTGCAAATCGCCGCTTGGTCAGAAATCCTGCCGTTTATTTGCCGTCGAATTGATCGGGTGGGGATGGTACTACCAATCCAAAGAAAACCCGAGAGGAGACATCCACCATCATGCGGACGGCGACGAAGGATCTGGCGGGCGACTTGCGGCAACAGCTGGCCGAGCTGGTGCGCAGCCGGGTTCCGAACGCGCGGGCGGAGCGCTTCGTGAAGCGCTTCTACGCCAACGTGCCCCCCGACGACCTGCTGCGCGGCACACCGGAACAGCTTTACGGCGCGGCGCTCGCGATGTGGCAATGGGCACAGCAGCGCACGCCCGGCAAGCCCAAGGTCCGGGTCTATGCGCCGCGGCTGGACGAGCATGGCTGGCAGTCCGAGCGCTCGGTGGTGGAGATCGTCAACGACGACATGCCCTTCCTGGTCGATTCCGTCACGGCGGAGTTGAACCGGCAGGGCGTCACCGTCCACCTCGTCATCCACCCGGTCACCCGCGTCGTCCGCGACGCCGAGGGCCGCATCGTCGAGCTTCTGGAAGCCGGTGAAGAGAAGGACGGCGCGCGCGACGAATCCTTCATGCACTGCTCCATCGACCCGCTGTCGGACCCGGCCGCCCAGGCCCGTCTGCGTGAGGGGATCGAGCGGGTGCTGGCCGATGTCCGCGCCGCGGTGGAGGACTGGAACCCGATGCGCGAGCGCGTCCGCGCCGCCCGCGACGACATCGCCCACGCCCCCGACGCAGAGGAATCGAAGGAGGCCACCGACTTCCTGACCTGGGTCGACGACGGCAACATGACCCTGCTGGGCAGCCGCCTCTACACCGCCACCATCGGCGGCGACGGGCGCGAGCCCTGGCTGGAGCTGGTCGAGGGCAGCGGCCTCGGCGTGCTGCGCGCTCCGGAGATCACCGTCTTCGACGAGCATGGCCACGCCGCCGTTCTGCCGGAGGAAATTCGTGCCTTCCTGCACCAGCCGCGCGCGCTGCTGGTGACCAAGGGTACCCGGCAGGCCACCGTGCACCGGTCGGTTCCGCTGGACGCCATTCTGGTCAAGCGCTTCGACGAGCAGGGCAATGTCCTCGGCGTCACGCTGGCGGTCGGCCTGTTCACCTCCGTCGCCTACAACCGCAGCCCGCGCGAGATCCCGTTCCTGCGCCGCAAGGTCGCCCGCGTCATGGGCCGCGCCGGCTTCGATCCGTCGGGCCATGACGGCAAGGCGCTGCTGAACATCCTGGAGACCTATCCGCGCGACGAGCTGTTCCAGACCCCGTCCGACGAGCTGTTCGAGACGGCGGTCGGCATCCTGCACCTGCAGGAACGCCAGCGCCTTGCCCTGTTCGTCCGCCGTGACCCGTTCGAACGCTTCGTCTCGGCGCTGGTCTTCGTGCCGCGCGACCGCTACGACACCGCACTCCGCCGCAAGATCCAGGGCGTGCTGGAAACCGCCTTCCACGGCACCTGCAGCTCCTACTTCACCCAGCTGTCGGACAGCGCGCTCGCCCGCCTGCACCTGATGGTGAAGACGGAGCCGGGGAAGATCCCGCCCGCCGACATCAGCGAGATCGAGGCGCGGGCTGGTCCAGGTTTCCCGCAGCTGGGCCGACCGCCTGCGCGACGCGCTGGTCGAGGCGCATGGCGAGGAGATCGGCAACGCCCGCCTGCGCCGCTATGCCGACGCCTTCCCGGCCGGCTACCGCGAGAACCTTCACGGCGGAAACCGCGGTCCACGACATCGACCGCGTCGAACGGGTGCTCTCCGAACAGCGCCTCGGCATCGTGCTATTCCACCCGCTGGAGGCTGACGGCGACGAGTTGCACGTCAAGATCTACCACCAGGGCCGGCCGGTGCCGCTGTCCGACGTGCTGCCGATGCTGGAGCACATGGACCTGAAGGTGATCACCGAGCAGCCCTACGAGGTCCGCCCGGCCGGCGGCGCCACTCCGGTGCCTTCGGTCTGGATCCACGACTTCTCCGCCCGCACCCAGACCGGCTTGGCCGTCGACTGCGTCAAGGTCAAGCAGACCTTCCAGGAGGCCTTCGCCGACGTCTGGCACGGCCGGATGGAGGATGACGGCTTCAATCGGCTGGTCCTGCGTGCCGGTCTGGGGGGCCGCGAGGTCACGGTTCTGCGCGCCTATGCCAAGTACTGAAGCAGGCCCGCTTCGCCTACGCCCAGGACACCATCGAGGCGACGCTGTCCGGCCATCCGCAGATCGCGCGTCTGCTGTCGCG
Organism: Azospirillum sp. INR13; assembly: GCF_015390205.1. Classification (NCBI taxonomy): domain Bacteria; kingdom Pseudomonadati; phylum Pseudomonadota; class Alphaproteobacteria; order Rhodospirillales; family Azospirillaceae; genus Azospirillum; species Azospirillum sp. INR13. The sequence continues at coordinate 126,744 of NZ_VUOI01000010.1, read as the reverse complement.
CCTCTTCGCCGCCCGCTTCGATCCGAAGAACCGTGCCGACGAGGCGCCCATCCTTGAGCAGATCGAGGACGCGCTGGACGCCGTCACCAATCTGGACGACGACCGCATCCTGCGCCGTTTCGTCAACCTGATCCGCGCCACCCTGCGCACCAATGCCTACCAGACCGCCCCGGACGGCACGCCGAAGCCGCACCTGTCCTTCAAGTTGGACAGCGGCTCCATCGAAGAACTGCCGCTGCCCCGCCGTGGGTGGAGGTGTTCGTCTACAGCCCGCGCATGGAAGGCGTCCACCTGCGCGGCGGCAAGGTCGCCCGCGGCGGCATCCGCTGGTCCGACCGGCGTGAGGATTTCCGCACCGAGATCCTCGGCCTGATGAAGGCGCAGATGGTGAAGAACACCGTCATCGTGCCGGTGGGATCCAAGGGCGGCTTCGTCGTCAAGCGTCCCCCGCCCGTGAGCGCCGGCCGCGAGGCGGCTCTGGCCGAAGGCATCGAGTGCTACAAGACGCTGATGCGCGGCCTGCTGGACATCACCGACAATCTGGCCGCCGACGGCTCGGTCGTGCCGCCGAAGGACGTCGTGCGCCACGATGTGGAGCGTTGGGGGGACGACCCCTATCTGGTGGTCGCCGCCGACAAGGGCACGGCCACCTTCTCCGACATCGCCAACGGGGTGTCGGTCGACCATGGCTTCTGGCTGGGCCGACGCCTTCGCGTCGGGCGGTTCGGCCGGCTACGACCACAAGGCGATGGGCATCACCGCCCGCGGCGCCTGGGAATCGGTGAAGCGCCATTTCCGCGAGATGGGCACCGACATCCAGACCACCGACTTCACCGTGGTCGGCGTCGGCGACATGTCGGGCGACGTGTTCGGCAACGGCATGCTGCTGTCCCGCCACATCCGCCTGCTGGCCGCCTTTGACCACCGCCACATCTTCCTCGATCCCGATCCCGACGCCGAGACCAGCTGGGAGGAGCGCAACCGGCTGTTCGCCCTGCCCCGCTCCTCCTGGGCGGATTATGACCGCAAGCGGATGTCCAGCGGCGCCATGATCATCGAACGCAGCGCCAAGACGGTGGAGCTGTCGTCGGAGGTTCGCGCCTGCTTCGGCATCGAGCAGACCCACCTGTCCCCGGCCGAGCTGATGCGTCGCCTGCTGACGGCGGAGGTCGATCTGCTGTGGTTCGGCGGCATCGGCACCTACATCAAGGCGTCGACCGAGACCAATGCGGAGGCCGGCGACAAGGCCAACGACGCCCTGCGCGTCGATGGCGGCCAGATCCGCGCCAAGGTGGTCGGCGAAGGCGCCAATCTGGGCGTCACCCAGCGCGGCCGCATCGAAGCGGCGCAGAAGGGCCGCGACGGCAAGGGCGTGCGGCTGAACACCGACGCCATCGACAATTCGGCCGGCGTCGACACCTCCGACCATGAGGTGAACATCAAGATCCTGCTGGGCGACGTCATGGCGCGGGGCGACATGACGCTGAAGCAGCGCGACACCCTGCTGTCGGCGATGACCGACGAGGTGGCGGGTCTGGTGCTGGCCGACAACTACCGGCAGACCGGCGCGCTGACCATCGCCGAGGCGCAAGGCGCCACCCTGCTGGAGGCGCAGGCCCGCTTCATCCGCAACCTGGAGCGCAACGGCCGGCTGAACCGCGCCATCGAGTATCTGCCGACCGACGAGGAGTTGGCCCAGCGCATGGCCGAGCGTCGCGGCCTGACCCGGCCGGAGCTGGCGGTGCTGCTGGCCTATGCCAAGATCACGCTGTACGACGATCTGCTGGCGTCGGAACTGCCGGACGATCCGGCGACGGTCGAGGATCTGCTGCGCTACTTCCCGCAGCCCCTGCGCGACGGCCAGAGCGAGGCGATCCTCCGCCACCGCCTGCGCCGCGAGATCATCGCCTCCGCCGTCACCAACAGTCTGGTCAACCGCGTCGGCCCGACCTTCGTCCGCGACATGGTGGAAAAGACCGGTCTCGGCCCGGCGGATGTCGCCCGCGCCTACGCGATCACCCGCGACGTGTTCCAGCTTCGCCCGCTGTGGGATGCCATCGACGGTCTGGACAATGCCGTCCCGGCCGCCCTGCAGACCACGCTGATGCTGGAAACGGTCCATCTGATGGATCGTGCGGTGGCGTGGTTCCTGGCGCACAGCCCGCATCCGCTGGATCTCGGCCGCGAATCCGCCGCCTTCCGTCCGGGCGTGGAAACCCTGGCCGCCGGGCTCGACCATTTCCTCGATGCCGAGGAATCCTCCCGCCTTGCCGCCCGCGTCGCCGATGCCACCGCCCAGGGCGTGCCGGAGGATCTGGCCCGCCGGGTCGCCGCCTTGCCGGTGCTGGCCGCCGCCCCGGATCTGGTGCGGATCGCCGAGCGCACCGGCCGTGCGGTGGAAGGCGTCGCCTCGGTCTATTTCGGGCTGGGCCGCCGCTTCGGGCTGGAATGGCTGCGCGACCGCGCCGACGGCGCCAAGGTGGACAACCACTGGCAACGTCAGGCGGTCGCCGCGATCATCGACGACCTGTTCGCCCACCAGAGCGCGCTGACCATCCGCGTGCTGGAAAGCGAGGGTGACGAGTCCGCGGCGGTCGATGCCTGGATCGCCAGCCGCAGTCTGGTGGTGGAACGCGTCGAGCAGCTTCTGGCCGAACTGCGCGCCCAGCCGGCGGTCGACCTTGCCATGCTGGCCGTCGCCAACCGGCAGCTGCGCGGCCTGATCGCGGGGTGATGAGGACACAGGAACCAACGGGATAGGAGACGCTCGGTTCGGACGGCCCGGTCGCGCAGCTTTGCGCAGCCGGGCCGCCGGAACGCCGGCGCCTTTGCAGGCACGTTCGGGCGCCGGTTTTCAGTCTCCTCGCCTCGGGCGGATCCGCTTGACCGCAGATCCGCCCATTTTCTTGTCCGCCCATTTTCTATTTCGAAAGCAACTTATGCGGATTGCGGATCGCTCCGCGATTCAACTTCTGCCCGCAGCCGGCGGAAGGGCGATGCGGGTCGCCCGCGCCTCCCGCGGACAGCGGCCGAAGCGCCGCTTGAAGGCGGTGGCGAAATTGGCCGGGCTGGCATAGCCGGCGAGATAGGCGGCCTCCGTCACGCTGACGCCGTCGCACTCCAGCGCCGTCCGCGCCCGCTCCATCCGGCGCGCCCGCTCATACTCGAACACCGACATGCCGTGGCCGGCCCGGAACAGCCGGTGCAGCGTGCTGACGCTCATCCCGGCATGGCGGGCGACCTCCTCCAGCCGCAAGGGCGCGTCGTCGTCCGGGTCGCGGCTTTCCAGATACTCGCAGGCGATGCGCAGGCGGGCACGGTCCCGGCTGCTCAAGGGGTGGGCGGCGGGCATGTCGACCATGCCCAGCGCCTCGGCGACGATCTCCAGCGCGTGGCTTTCCAGATAGAGGCTTTCCAGCATCGGCGGGCAGGCGACGGGTCCGGTCAGCCGTTCCGCCAGCGCCACCTGCCGCGGCGTCGGCCGCAGCGTCAGGCTTGCGCCATGCGTCCGGCAGAAGCGCCGCAGGCCGCCCTCCCCCGCCGCAGCCGCACAGACCGGGCTGCCGTCGCCGCCGTCACCGTCCAGCCAGTCCGGCGGCAGGCCCAGCGTGATCTTGCGCACCCAATTGCCGCGCATCGCGCGGCGCTGGAACCGGTCCTCCTCGGTGCGGGACAGCAGGAACAGCACCGGCTTCCGCGCCGCCGACAGGGCATAGCGGCGCTCGCCGAGCGAGATGTCGACCTCGCCGCGCAGGAACAGCGCCACCGTCAGCCCCGCCCCGGCCGCTGCCGTCGTCGTCATGTCGCGCAGGTCGACAGCATCGGTGGCGTGCAGCGACAGGCCACTGCGCAACATCTCCATGCGGAACCGGCCGCGCAGCACGATGTCGTCCGGATCGAGCGAGGGGACGATCGCCGGCAGCGCCTCGCCCCCGCGGTTGCCGCGCGCCACCAGATCCCGCCAGCGGAGCGGACTTTCAGCCCCCAATACGTCGCCATCCGTCATCGCCTCATCCCCGTCATCTGGCGAACCGGCAAAGGAGTTTGACCGGCACGCAAAGGCATCGTCGGCGCAGCGCGGGCTATACCAGCGTGAACAGCGTCCAGGACGCTGGAACCAAATTGCGAATGCGTCGCATTCTCGGATATCACAACGGGGGCCGATGGTCCAGCAAGCGTGATCCGGGGGTGACGCGAAAGGATGGACTGCCGACCATGACCAGCCGATTCCGTCACCGGATCACCAGCACGACCGCCCTCCTCACCCTGTCGCTGATTGCGCAGGCGGTCCCCGCCCTCGCTCAGGACAAAACCCAGGACAAGGCCGTCACCCTCCCCTCCGTCTCGGTGGAGGGCGAGGCGCCCCGTCCGGTGGAGGCGGCGACCGTCATCGACCGGAAGACCATCGACCGCGAGGTGCCGCAGACCCTGCGCGACCTGTTCCAGGACGAGCCGAGCATCACCGTTCCCGGCAGCAGCACCGCGGCGCAGAAGATCTATCTGCACGGCATCGACCAGAGCAAGCTGAACGTCACCATCGACGGTGCGGCACAGCGCGCCGGCATCTGGCACCACAACGGCAACCTGACGCTCGATCCGACCTTCCTGAAGTCGGTCCAGGTCGATCCGGGCGTGTCGCCCGCCGATGCCGGTCCGGGCGCGCTCGGCGGTGCGGTCGCCTTCAAGACGAAGGACGCCACCGACATGCTCCTGCCGGGCCAGGATGTCGGCGCCACCGCCATCCTCGGCTACGACACCAACTCCAAGACCTGGCGGACCACCGGCGCCGGCTATGCCGCCAAAAGCGGCTTCGAGATCCTCGGCATCGGCACCCTGTCGCGCGGCAAGAGCTACGAGAACGGCAACGGCATGACCGAGGCCGGCACCGGCACCGATCTGGTCAGCGGCCTGGGCAAGCTGGCCTACGAGTCCGACGCCGGCCACCGCATCTCGGTGTCGGGCGAGCATGTGCGCGACGACGCGGTGCGCCGCCTGCGCTCCAACCTCGGCCTCGTCGGCGGGCCGACCGGGCCGCTGATGAACGGCAACACCGCCACCCGCACCACCGCCGTCGTCAGCTATGAGACCACGCAGCCGACCGACTGGTTCAATCCCGGCGTCACCTTCAGCTACAACCGCAACACACTGGAGCGGCCGAACGAGAACCGCCGCACCACCGCGCACGGCGCCTTCGACAGCGAGGTCGACACCATCGGCCTGACGGTGAAGAACAGCTTCGCCATCCCCACCGGCACCCTGACCGCCGGCTTCGACCTGTCCCGCGACGACATCCACATCGACCGCTTCCACTTCACCACCGACGCGGACGAGCGGATCACCACTGTCGGCGGCTTCCTGCAGGCCCGCCTCGCCCCGGTGGAGCGGCTGCGCCTGTCCACCGGCGTCCGCATCGACCACCAGAGCTACCGGTCGGTCGACCACAAGACCTTCGACAACACCGGCATCAGCCCCAACCTGTCGGCCGACTATGCCGTGACCGACCGGCTCACCGCCTTCGGCGGCTACAGCTACAACTGGGGCGGGCTGGAGATGGCGGAAGCCGCCCTGTTCCATGCCGCCAACTACCGCTATTCCAGCGACCTGGAACCGGTCACCGCCCACAACATGCGCGCCGGCCTGCGCTATGCCCACCAGGGACTGCGGCTGGAGGCGGCGGCCTTCCTGACCTACATGGAGAACCCGGTCGCCTGGAACTACACCACCTACACCCGCGTCAACGGCGAGGATCTGCGCAGCCGGGGCTTCGACCTGACCGCCGGCTATGACTGGAGCAATGCCGGGATCAGCGCGAAATACACCCACACCGACGTGAAGTACGGCAACCGCATGGCGCTGTCGTCGGACTACAACACGGCGGTCCCGGTCGGCGACCTCTTCGCGTTGCGCGGCCATTACGGCTTCGAGGATCTGCGGCTGACGCTGGGCGCCTCGGCGGAGATAGCGCTGAAGGTCGAGGACGACGCGCTGCGGGCCAACGGTTTCCGCTCCATCGACGGCTATCAGGTCGTCAACCTCTTCACCGAATGGAAGCCGCTGGAGACGGCGCCCGACTGGACCCTGCGGGCCGAGGCCAACAACATCTTCGACGCGGCCTATGTCAGCCGGTCCAGCTACGGCCAGACCTCCACCGTGCAGCCGGCGCTGGCGGAGGGGCGGACCTTCTATCTCACCTCCACCGTCAAGTTCTGAGCGGGCCGGACTCCATCACGATAGGGAACGCACCCATGCTGACCGAAACGGCCAAGATTCCGACGGCTTTTGCCAGCCGGTACCTGCAGCAGCTCTGCAAGCATTTCGCCCACAAGATCGCGGTGCGGTACGACGCCGCCAGCGGAGAGGCGCTGTTCCCCTGGGGACGCTGCACGATGACGGCCTCCGACGGCCTGCTGACCCTGCGGGCCGAGGCGGCGGACGCCGAGGCGCTGGCCCGCGTCAAGGCGGTGGTGGACGACCATCTGGTCCGCTTCGCCTGGAAGGAGGGGCTGAAGCCGGACTGGTTCCCCGCCGGCTGACGCCCCCAGATCCGATACCGGCCGGTCCGTCATCCGGCGGTCCTCACCGGCCGCCGGATCCGCGGAAGCGGGTGAGCCGCCGCCCCCCCGCTTCCCCCTGCCGGCACAGCGCCAGTTCGCGCTGCCGCTCGGCCATCGCCGCTTCGCGGGCACGGGCACGGCGGCGCTGCTCCTCGGTGCGGGCCCGCAGTTGCTGCTCCTGGCGCAGGCGCGAGGCCAGACGCCGCAGAGCGTCGGCGGCACGGCTCTCCCCCACCGCCGGCAGGGCGGCCAGAGCGTCGCGGAAGTCGCCCAGGGTCGGGAAGCGGCTCCATCCGCTGCGGAAATTCGACCAGACGGCGTCGAAGGCCGCCATCCAGCGGTCCGCCGGCCAATCGGCCATCGCCCGCACGTCGGCCTCCAGCAGTTCGGCATCGGGCAGTTCCAGTGCGAAGCGGTCGGCCAGCTTTTCCAGCCCGATCAGCACATTCTCGATCCCGATCGGCGGCGTCAGCGTGCCGATGGCCTGTTCCACCCGGTCGGCCAGCGCACCGATCTCGTCAGGCGACAGATCCTGCGTCTCGAACCGCAGGTCGGCGACCTCAAGACTGGCCAGCGAGGCGAAGGCGCAGGGCAGCGAGGGTTTCGCGGTTGCGGACGGCAGCATTGGACGCGGCATCGGGTGCGGATCCGCTGCGGGGAAGGACGGAACGGCGGTCATGGCGGGGCTCCCGGCGGTGGTTGCGAATGGCGGACGGAATGGACGGAGAGGCTTCGGCGGCGGGGTCGCGGGACACATCGGGCGGAGCGACCAGTTCCCGGAGGATCCAGCGCCGCCATGCGGCCCCCGGATCCGGCGGGCGGTAGCCGTTGCGGGTATGTGCCTTGCGGCACCACGCCACGAACTTCGCGGTCACCCGGCCGGCATCGACCTCCGGACGCTCCTGCGCCGCCCAGGCGAGATCGGCGGCATCGGGCTGCCAATCGGCGGGCAATGCCTCATCCTGCCGCGCATCCCCCCCACCCGATCGGGAGGAGGAGGATTCAGGATTCAGGGATTCCAAGGAGAAGCCGGCCGGCGAACCGCCGATGTCGGCCGGCTGACAGGACAGGCCGGCGGTGACGCCCTCCATTCCCGTCAGCCGATAGGCGAAACCGCGCAGGCCGCGCCGCGGCTGGGCGCAAACCAGCGCCGCCGACGGCGCCTGCAGGCCCTTCAGCACGGCATTGAACCAGGCACGGCTTTGCCCAAGCTCCTCCGCCAGCTCTCCTTGCGTGGCGGTGCAGACACCGTCGCGGTCGGCATGGGCATAGAGCGCGGACAACACCGCGATGTCGGCGGCCTGGATGCCGGGCACGGCAATCCAGCGCCTGTACATGTCGATGTATGGCTTCATTGAGACACCCGTCTGTCGGTCGATCCGTGGACGGGTGGAGACAAGGGGAGAGCGTCGACGGACTCGGGATGAATCCGCTTGGCATCACGGGGCTGCCCTGCCATCATGGAGTCGCCAAACCGCCAGATGTGGGGTGCCCGGGTTTCCCTCGGTCTCCTCCGTCCGACACGAAGGGCCCGGAGCAATCCGGGCCTTTTGTGTTTGCGGAGGTCGGTCCTCCGTTACGTCATGATGCTCTCCTTCAAGATGCAGCAAACCGTGGCGCCGGCCAGAAACTGGCATGGACGCAGGTTGATGGCGTGAGGGCGGCTTTCGCCCGTTTTTTGAAATGTGTACGTGCCGTTGCGCGTCTGTCCACGGTCTTCGGAAAGTGGCACATCGGCGACGCTGCAATGGGCGGCGGCGGGATTCTTCGGCGGGAATCAATCGCTTATGGCGGCATGTCGTCGGCTGTCCCGCTGCGGGTGTCGCCGTTATGCCGAAAGATTCGGGTCCGAACGTCGCCGTTCTGCCGAAAGATTCTTGAGAATGAGAGCTTTGTGTCTGCCGGATCCCGGTTCCGAACGTCGCCGTTCTGCCGAATAATGGAGCCCTCCCCTCCCCCACTCCACCACCAGCCGGCCAGAATCGGCGGAGAATCGGGCGGGAATCGGCCCTCCGGCGGATCGTCCGAACGTCGTCGTTCTGCCAGTCGGGGGCCGTCCAGGGGGCATTCCGACCCTGCCCCGGGCAGCGATTCAGCATTATAACAGAGCAAAAACAATCACTTATGATGAGCGCTGCCCATTCCGCCACCCTCCGGCACGGCAGAACGCAGACGTTGACGCTGTCACCGGCCGGGAGGGAGCCCTCGGACGCACGCCCGAACGCCTCTCGTCGCCTCCCGCCGGCCCCGATCGGGAAAACTGGCAGAACGGCGACGTTCGCAGGAGCAAATCGCGCCGTTGACGGGAATCTTTCGGCAGAACGGCGACGTTTGAGCCGGAGCTGTGGAACAGAGGGGCGGGCTTGTGGATTATGGCTGCAACCCACTTGAAGCCGCACAGCACCCGCGGAGAGATCGCATGTCCCAGACCACCAACGCCGAGCTGCTCGACCGGCCGCTGCAATTGGCTCTGCGGCTCGATTCACCGCTGACCGGCGATGTCCAGAACGACCGCCACATGATGGTCTACAGCCTGTTCGGCCTGTCGAAGGACAAGGCGGAATCGCTGCCGACCTATGATGACGGCAAGGTGCGGATCGAGGTGCGGGCGCCGAAGAATGTCGGTGTCGCCACCATCTGGGACAAGGCGGTGCTGCTCTACGCCATCTCTCTGCTGCGCGAGAAGATGGAATCGGGCAAGGGCCCGTCTAAGCTGGGCGAGCTTCACTTCACCACCAGCGACCTCCAGCGCATCGTCGGCAAGACCGCCGGCGGCAGCGCCTATGACAAGATCGAAGGGGCGCTGGAACGGCTGCAGGGTACGCAGATCAAGACCAACCTGGAAACCGGTGGGGAGGGCGAAAGCGGCGCCTTCTCGTGGATTTCCGACTACAAGCTGCTCTACCAGCGCAAGAAGGACGGCGAGCGCGCGGTGCGCGGGCTGAAGCTGACCCTGTCGGGCTGGGTGACGCGCGCGGCGCTGGGCCACAATCTGCTGAGCTACGACGACCAGTATTTCGCGCTGAAGCCGGTGGAGAAGCGGCTTTACGAGATCGCGCGTGCCCACCTCGCCCGCGGCCATGCCTTCTGGATGGCGCTGGAGCCGCTGCGCAAACGCGTCGGCTCCGACAACGACCTGCGCAAGTTCAAGAACGCGCTCGGTCCCGTCCTCGCCGCCGACCGCATCCCCGGCTATGGCGTGCGCATCGTCGAGACGGCGGAATACAAGGAGACGATGAAGGCGCGCGGCGCCGTTCTGGGCCGCGTGCTGAACGCCGACCTGCCGGTGCTGTTCTGGAAGAAGGACCAGGGCCAGCCCGAGAACTGGATCGACGTTCCCAAGGTGGAATACGACGAGACGGTTTGAAGCGCAGCCGGTTCGATCTGCCGCATATGGAAATTTGAGCGACGACTTTGCGGTTCGGATGCCCTTCTCCCCTTGTGGGGCTCTGTCGGCGAACAATTCCATACCCGCTTCCCCCACCCCTTCGGTAGACACCCGTTGCCGGAGTGGCGACGACTTGATAGGGTCGCCGCAACCGGTGCCGGGGCAGGAGGACGGGGCGTGACAGGGGAACAGTTGAAGGCGTTGCGGGAACGGCGCGGCCTGACCCAGACGCAGATGGCGGCGTTCGTCAACGAACTCACCGGCCGCAAATACGACAAGCAGCGGCTGAGCAAGTGGGAGACCGGCAAGGAGGCACTGCCCCGCGACGTGCTGGGACGGCTTCTGCTGCTGGATCTGGAACGGCCGGAAAGCTCCCTGCCCCGCCGCGGCACCACTGTCGCCGTCGGACTGCAGAAAGGCGGCACGGCCAAGACCGCGACCTCCATCAACCTCGCCTTCATCCTGGCGCGGGCCGGCAACCGGGTTCTGCTGGTCGATGCCGATCCGCAGGGCAACGCCACCGTGCATGTCGGCGTGCCGCAGACCGACGTGGTGGCGTTGACCGAGGCCGGGAAGGTCCTCTATCACGCGCTGATGGGCAAGACCCCGCTCGATGAGGTGATCCGCCCGACCAGCGTCGAAGGGTTGGACGTCGTGCCGTCCAGCATCGCGCTGGCGAGCGCCGACACCGAGCTGCCGGGCAACCTGACCAACGCCCAGACCGCGCTGGCCGAGATGCTGGACGGCGTGCGGGAGCGCTATGACGTGATCGTCATCGACTGCGCTCCCAATCTGGGCGCCGTGACCATCAACGCGCTGACCGCCGCCGATTACGTCCTGGTCCCCTGTCAGGCCGAGCCGCACGCCATCCTCGGCGTCAGCGCCTTCCTCGACACCGTCGCGAAGATCCAGCGGCGGCTGAACCCGCGGCTGGAGGTGTTGGGCATCCTGCCGACCATGGTCAACCCGCGCCAGACCCAGGATCGGTCGTCGCTGGAGGATATCGAGCGGCTGTGGGGGAACGACCGCCGCGTGTTCCCGCCGGTGCCGCGCGCGACCATCTACGCCCAGGCGGCCGGCGCCAACGTCATCACGCTGGATGCCGACATCGGCGCCCCCGGTGTGGAGAGCTATGCCGCCATCGCCGCCGCGCTGCTGACCGCCATGGGCCGCCTGCAGGAGACCGTCGATGCCGCCTAAGAAGCTGACCCGCCAGACCGCCGCCACCGTGCTCCAGGCCAAGGAAGCAGGTTTCGCCGCCGAAACCGACCGCATGTTCGGGCTGAGCGGCGTGCTGCCCCGTCTGGTCGAGGTCGATCTGGACGCCGTCGAGACCAACCCCGGCCAGCCGCGCACGGTCTTCGATGACGAGTCCCTGCGCTCGCTGGCGGACTCCATCGATCGTCACGGCTTGCAGCAACCGGTCCTGGTGCAGGAGGCGGCGGAGAAGGGCCGTTATCGGCTGGTGGCCGGCGAGCGGCGGCTGCGCGCCCACCGGCTGCTCGGCCGCGGCACCATTGCCGCGATCATCACCAAGGGCCGCCCGGAAGAAATCGCGCTGATCGAGAATGTCCAGCGCGTGGATCTGGACGCCATCGACCTCGCCCGCGGCCTGTCCCAGCTGATCGAGGCGCATGGCTACACCCAGTCGGAGGTGGCGGCGGCCGTCGGCTGTTCGGAGGCCGAGGTGTCCAAGCGCCTGAAGGTGCTGCGCCTGCCCGACGACATCCTGGCCGACTATCGCGCCAATCCGGACGCGGTCTCCCGCTCCGCCCTGGTCGAACTGGCCTTCGTCGAGGACGAGGCGGAGCTGCGCCGGCTTTGGCAGACGGCCCGCACCGGCGGACTGACGGTGGGCGCGGTGCGGGCGGCCCGCCCGGCGGCATCCTCCACGGCCGAGCCGATGCGGGTGCTGGGCAAGGCGATCAACCGCATGGACAAGGATCTGGCCGCCATCGACACGGTCGCCCAATCCTTGCAGCGCGAACATCGCGAACGGCTGCAGGCCCTGCGCGATCGGATCGATGTCTTGCTGAACGGCTGAGGGTTTCGCACTCGAAAGCACGCTGCGGTTGCTTCCATGATGCTGTGCGACTGCCGGTTGCTTTCGAGTGCGAAAGCCTCTGGCGGTCGTCCAGGGTGACCGCCTGCCCTGCCCCATGGTAAGGATTGCCGGCAAGACTACGACGCGACGGATCAGCGATGCCGGCTGTACAGAGACGACATTTCCTTGGCGCGTTCGGGGGCTTTCTCGGAGCCGCCGCGCTGTCCGGCGCGGTGCCGCGGCCGGCGCTGGCTGCCGCAGGCACCCTGCGGATCGGGCTGAAGTCCCTGCCGGCGGCGCTCAATCCGCTGACCGTCAGTGACCTGGTCGCGCGGCAGATCCTGGGCTCGATGTATGAAAGCCTGACCAGCGTCGATACGCAGGGCCGCATCCTGCCGGGTCTCGCCACCGCCTGGGAAGCCTCGGAGGACGCGCGGCGTTGGCGGCTGACGATCCGCGACGGCGTGACCTTCCACACCGGACGCCCCTTCACCGCCGCCGCCGTCAAGCGCAGTTTCGAGGCGGCTCTGGCAGGTGACGGCGCCAACTTCGCATTGCTGGCCCTGTCCAAGGTCCGCGGCTTTCGGGAATTGCGCGCAAAGACGACCGCCGAGCTGTCGGGCGTCACCGTGATCGACGACCGGACGCTGGAGGTGATCTGCGACGAACCCAACGCCGTCTTCCCCTTCGCCCGCATCCACATCGTCGATGTCGAGGCGGCCGAGCAGGCCGGTCCCGACTGGTTTCGCACCATGTCGGCGGGCACGGGCCCCTACCGGCTGGCCCGCTCGACCGAGGGCATCCGCATCGATGTGGAGGCCAATCCCGGCTGGCGCGGCGGTGCGGTGCCGTTCGAGCGGGTGTCCTTCCTCGCCACCGGCATCGGCAATGACGGCATCACGCTGTTCAACGACAGTCAGGTCGATTTCACCTTCGTCGACACCGATGCGTTGCGCGGGGTGATGGACGATCCCGGCTTCAAAAGGTCGCTGTCCAACGTGCAGCGGATGCAGATGCGGGTGGTGGCGCTCGATCCGCGCCGGGTGAAGGCCTTTGCCGATCTGCGGGTGCGCCGGGCGATGTCGCTGCTGATCGACCGCAACGCGATGGCGGAGCGCTTCTTCCGCGGCGTGGCTGCCGTCCATAACGGCGTCGTCCCGCCGGCCCTGCTGTCGAACGAAAGACTGGAGCCGCTGGCCTACGATCCGACCTTGGCGGCACGCCTGCTGGAAGAGGCGGGTTATCCGGCTGGGCGCGGCATCGATCCTTTCACCGTCACCGTCGTGCCGGAATACCGGCGCGAGTTCGTCTATTACGTGTCGCAATGGAACAATGCCGGTATCCCGGCGAAGCTGGTCACCGCCCCGCGGCAGGAGTTCATCGCCCGCTCCCGCCGGCGCGACTACGACTCCTTCCTGTTCGGCTGGACCGCCACCTACCCCGATCCGATGAATTTCCTGGACGAGCTGTTCAACAGCCGCAGCCGCTTCAATCCCGTCGGCTGGTCCAATGCGGAGTTCGACGGCTTGGTCGAACGCGCGATGGCCATCGCGGACCCCGAGCGCCGCGCGGAGGTCTACAAGGACGCCGAGTGCCTGGTGATGAAGGATCTGCCGGTGATCCCGCTGGTGGTGCCGGATTACGTGGCGCTGCGCGGCAACGTGCTGAGCGAGAATTTCATCACGCCGTTCGGCGGCCTCAACTTCGGCTGAACCGGCATAGGGCAGGGTGACGCGGGCAAGAAAAAAGCCCCTGTCCGGCTGACGGACAGGGGCTTTTCGCTGAAGCCGCCGGGTGGTGTCAGGCGTCCTGCGACCGCGCTTCGCGCAGGCAGTCGGCGCTCTTCGCCTCCCGGAGGCAATCCGCCGCCTTCGCTTCGCGCAGACAGTCGGCGCTCTTGGCCTCGCGCAGACAGTCAGCGGCTTTCGCTTCACGCAGGCAGTCGGCGCTCTTGGCCTCGCGCAGGCAGTCGGCGCTCTTGGCCTCGCGCAGGCAGTCGGCAGCCTTCGCTTCGCGGAGGCAGTCAGCGGCCTTCGCCTCACGAAGGCAATCCGCCACCTTCGCTTCGCGCAGGCAGTCCGCGGTGGCGAACAGGCGGGCGCTGTCGGCGCGGGCGGCGGCCATGCGGTCGGCAGCGACGGCGACGCCGTTGTGGTGGAGGTATTCGCCATACACCGCCTCGCAGAAGCGGAAGTAGGCGCGGGTGTCGGCGACGATGAACTCGTGCCACAAATCGTCGCAAGCGGCGGACTGCGGAACGATGTCGCGGTCCGGATGCTCGGCGCAGGCCAGCAGGAAGGCCTTCAACTGGTGCAGCGCGATCTCGGACGTGGCGCGGGTCATGCCTGCGGCGACCGCCCGGTCAACCACATAGCCGAAGTCGAAACCGGCGATGATGTCCTGGGCACGCGTGATGTCGGTCGTGGTGGCGCCGCGCATGGGATCCTCCGAGGTTGCTTGTTTCCGGCCCGTGACGCGGGTTGCAGGACTGGTTCCGGGCATGGCGTCAATGTTGTGCCACAGCACAGCCGGATATGTGAGATTATTTTTAGTCCTAAGCGTCCGGCGCCCGGCCGATGACTTCTGCCGAGCAGGGGATCGACCAGGGTATTATGCGGGGCGGGAGGTATCGGCGGCGACGGACAGGGCCGGCCGCGAGGCGGTCATCGCCTCCACCAGCGTCGACAGGCGGTCGGGCATGATCGGCTTGGCGGCCACGATCACGCCCATCTCCGCCGCCCGGCTGGTCACCGCCCCGTCGAGCCGGCCGGAGATCAGCACCGCCGGAATGCGCAGGCCCAGCCGCTTCCATACCTCGGCGATGAAATCCAGGCCGTTCTCGGTGGCGGACAGGTGATAGTCGGCGATCACCGCATCGGGACGGACGGTTCCGTCCTCCACCGCCCGCAGGCCCTGCGCGACGGTGGAGGCGCCGACGACGCGATGCCCGGCACTGGTCAGGAACATGGAGATGGCGGACAGCACGAAACTATCGTCGTCGATCACCAGGATTGCGATCTCCCCCTCCTTCGCCGGTGCGTCCGCCAGCGTCGCCATCGTGGCCGCAGGGGCAGGGGCAGGGGCAGGGGCAGGGGCAGGGGCCACCGGTTCCAGCGCAACGGCCTCCACCGCAACGGCCTCCACCGGGGCCAGCGGAATGGTGACGGAGAAGACCGATCCCTTGCCCAGCGTCGAGCGCACCTTCACCGGGTGGTTCAGCACCGTCGCCAGCCGCTTGACGATCGACAGCCCAAGGCCGATGCCGTTGTCGCGGTTGCGCTCCGGGTTGCCGATCTGGTGGAACTCCTCGAAGATGGCGTCCAGCCGGTCTTCGGGGATGCCGATGCCGGTGTCCCGCACCTCGACGATCAGGGTCCCGCCGGATTCCAGACAGGCGACCTGCACCTGCCCGCTGGCCGTGTAGCGGATCGCGTTGTCGATCAGATTGCCCAGCAGGCGCAGCAGCAGGATGCGGTCGGTCACCACCGGTGCGCGGTGTTGCGGCACGGCGAAGGCCAGCCCCTTGTTGCGCGCCACCGGGCCGTACTGCGAGTCCAGCGCGTCGAACAGGTCGGCGACCTCATGCACGGCCTTGTTCGCCGCGACGCCGCCGGCATCCAGACGCGACACCTCCAGCAGCTCGTCCAGCAGCTGTTTCAGGGTCATGACGACCTGTTCGATCTTGCGCGCCGATTCCGCCACCTTCGGGGTGGGGGCGGTGGCGCGCAGCATCGCGGTCAGCATCAGCAGCGATTGGGCCGGCTGGCGCAGGTCGTGGCTGGCGGCGGCCATGAACTTGGCCTTCGAAGCCACCGCCTGCTCGGCCCGTTCCTTGGCGACGCGCAGGTCGATGGCGTTCTGCCGGAAGGTGGCGAGCGCCTTTGCCATGCGGCCGATCTCGTCGTCGCGGTGGCGCACCGGCACGTCCACCGACACGTCGCCGGCGGCCAGATCGGCCATGGCGCGGGTCATGCCGGCGATGGGCAGGGTCATGCCGCGGGTCGCCCACACCACCCCCAGGACCACCAGGAGAAGGGTGACGGCGCCGACTCCGCTCAGCACCAGCACATGGTGGCGGATGGCCGCGTCGGTCGGGCCGGTGTCCAGCCGGACCAGCAGCGTGCCGATGCTGCGGACGGCGCCGGTCCGGTCCAGGTGGGTCAGCGGCACGGCGGCGGCGGTGGCGGCGGCCTCGCTGACGATGGCCGCGCCGGGCTTGCGGAAGGTGGCGAAGCGTTCGCCATGGGTGCCCAGGATCACCGCCTCGGCGAAGCTGTCGATCGAGCGCAGCGGCATCAGCGCCGTCACCGCCTCTTCGGGATCGAGGTCCCACAGCGCGTTCGCCACGTCGTCCAGCACGATCCTGGTCGCCATCTCGGCACGGATGGCCAGCTCGGCCCGGGTGTTGCGCACGTCGGCCTGGATCAGCACCACCATGGGCACGGCGATCAGCACCGACACCAGCAGCACCGCCGATGCCGTCGTCCGGGCGACCAGGCTCCGTGAAAAAACCTTGAACAGCATGCCGAAGCCTACGAAGACACGACGACCACGAACAATTCGCGCGGGTCATCCTAACCGAATCGGCGGCCGAACACGACAGCCGCGTGGTGCCGATCCTGCCGCCTGCATCGATAGGGGAGCGGTTCGGCCGCTTTCGGCGGCAGGACTATATAAAAAGCCCATATGACTGTTTCGAATCGCTTCTTTTTCTTGTTTGATTGCCTGTGTAAAAGTTCGCCCCGGATTTCGGACCCCGGAATTGGGGTGGGATCGGGATTGCCGCTGGGGGGCGGAGCATGGGAACCGGCATCATCATCGCCCTTGCGCACGGTGTCGGGCTGCTGGCCCTGGTCCTGCTCGCCTACCGCTATGTGCTGCGGCGGTTCGGGGCGCGGCGCCTGCCCTTCGCCCTGGCGTCCGGCCTGCTGTTCGGCGTGGCCGCCGCCATCTCCATGCTCGACGCCTACCCGGTCGAGGGCGGGGTGCTGGTCGACCTGCGCAACGTGATGATCGGGCTGGCCGGGCTGTTCGGCGGCTGGCCGGCCGCCCTGCTGTCCGCCCTTGCTGCCGGCGGGGTGCGGCTGTGGCTGGGCGGCATGGGCTCGCTGACCGGCTTGGCCGGCCTCCTGCTGACCGCGCTGGCGGCGCCGCTGCTGGCCCGTCCGATGGAGCGGTGGGCCGCCGGCGCAGCCAACCGAGGGGAAGGGAAGGGCGCCTACGGCTTCGGCCTGCTGGCCCTGTTCGGCCTCGCCATCACCCCGCTGACCCTGCTGGCCTTCATGCTGCTGCCCGACCTGCGGCTCGCCCTGCGGGTGCTGGAGGAGGCGGCGCTGCCGCTGACCGCCTTCACCGCGCTCGGCATCGGCCTGCTCGGCACCATGCTGGCGCGCGAGCACCGGCGCGTCGACGACGAGAACGCCCTGGCCGAGAACGCCGCCCTCTTCCGCGCCGTGTTCGACAGCTCCGCCGACAGCCTTGCGATCATCCGCGTCGGCGAAAACGGCCGTTTCACCCTGCACAGCGCCAACGCCGCCGCCCAGCGCGCGATGGGTGACCGCGCCGCCGACGCGGCCGGCAAACCGCTGGACAGCCTGCTGCCGCCCGATCTGGCGGCCAAGGCGATGGCCGACCTGCAATCCTGCATCGACGCCGGCGCCCCCACCCGCTTCGAGGAGCAGCACACCCACGACGGCGTCACCCGCTGGTGGGAGGTGTCGCAGGTGCCGATCCGCGACGAGAGCGGCGCCATCGTCATGCTGTCGGTCGGCGCCCGCGACATCACCCGCCGGCACGAGGCCGAACGCGCGATCCGCGCCAGCGAGGCGCGCTACCGCCTGCTGGCGCGCGGCGTCACCGACATCATCGGCCGCATCGGTCTGGACGGCGTGCGGCATTTCTGTTCGGAGGCGACGCGCGACAGCCTGGGCTGCGCGCCCTCCGAGCTGATCGGCCGCCCGCTGGTGGAGCGGGTGCACCCCGACGACCGCGATGCCCTGTCAACCGGTCTGGCCCGGCTGACCCCCGACCGCCCGACCCTGAAGACCACCTACCGCCTGCGCCATGCCGATGGCCGTTGGGTGTGGATCGAGGCGGCGGTGCGGCTGGTCACCGACGACTGGGGCGCCCCGCAGGATTACGTCAGCGTCGAGCGCGACGTCACCGCCCGCAAGATCATGGAGGCGGAGCTTCAGGACGCCCGCCAGGCCGCGGAGTCCGCCAGCCGCAGCAAGACCGAGTTCCTGGCGAGCCTGAGCCACGAGCTGCGCACCCCGATGAACGCCGTCATCGGCTTCGCCGACCTGATCGCGCGGGAGTCGGAGGGGCCGGTCGGCACCGCCCATTACCGCGACTTCGCCGTCAACATCCGCGACAGCGGCCAGCACCTGCTGGAGCTTATCAACGAGATCCTCGACCATGTGCGGGCGGAGGCCGGGCAGCTGGTGCTGGACGACGAGCCGGTCGATCTCGACGCCGCCGCCACCTTCGCCATCCGCCTGCTGACCCCGCGCGCGGCCCGCGCCGGCATCGTCCTCTCGGCGACGGTGGACCCCGCCGCCCGCTTCCTGCGCGGCGACGAGCGGCGCATCCGTCAGATCCTGCTGAACCTGCTGTCCAACGCCGTCAAATACACGCCCTCCGGCGGCGCCGTTACGCTGACCGCCGGCCCTGCTCCTGACGGCGGCCTGCTGCTGGAGGTGCGCGACACCGGCATCGGCATTCCCGAACAGGATCTGGGCCGCGTCCTGCAGGCCTACACCCGCGTCGAGAGCCCGGCCAACCGCCAGACCGAGGGCGCCGGCCTGGGCCTGCCGCTGACCCGCCGGCTGGTGGAGCTGCATGGCGGCACCATGACGCTGTCGAGCCGGGTGGGGCAGGGCACCACCGTCACCCTGCATTTCCCGCCCGACCGTCTGGCCGACGAGAGCGGCGGCACCGCCCGCCCGCCATCGGACCGGCCCAGCCTGTCGATCCTGATGGTGGAGGACGACCACAACATCCTGGAGCACGGCTGCGCCCTGCTGCGCAGTTGGGGCCACCGGGTGATCGGCGCGTCCGGCGCCGGCGAGGCCCTGGTGGTGCTGCGCGGGGACGAGCCGCTGGACCTGCTGTTCAGCGACATCGTAATGCCGCCGGGCATGAACGGGGCGGAGCTGGCGCGCGAGGCGCGTCGCCTGCGCCCCGACCTGCCGGTTCTGCTGGCCTCGGGCTTCGCCGCCCATGCGGTGGTGGCCGACGACGTGGCGCTGGGCGGCTACGACCTGATCGCCAAGCCCTACGACCCGCTGGAGCTGCGCGACCGTCTGGCCCGCCTGCACCCGCTGGCCCCGTCCTCACCTCTGGCCCCGCCGCAGCCGTCCCCCGAGCCGCCCGCCCCGCCGGTCGCGGAAGCCCCGCCGCCGCCGCCGCCCATCGCCGAGGCCGTGCCCGAGGCCATGCCCGCCCCTGCCGCCGAGCCTCCAGTCCCGCCGCCCGCCCCGCAGCCTGCGTCAATGCCCGGCCCCGCGGCATCGGCGCCGGGCTCCCTGCGCATCCTGGTGGCGGAGGATGTGGAGATGAACCGCCTGCTGGCCGTCACCCTGCTGAAGCAGGCCGGCCACAGCGTCGCGGCGGTGGAGGACGGGGCGCAGGCGGTTGCGGCGGCAGCGGCGGCAGGGGCGGTGGATGGGCGCGAGCCGTTCGACGCGATCCTGATGGACGTGAACATGCCGGTGATGGACGGCCTGGAGGCGACGCGCGCCATCCGCGCCATGCCCGGCCCGGCCGGCCGCGTCGCCATCGTTGCGCTGACCGCCAACACCTTCCCCGACGACATCGCCCGCTGCTACGAGGCCGGCATGGACTGCCATGTGCCCAAGCCCATCGACCGCGTGCTGCTGCTGACCGAGATCGCCCGCTGCGTCGCCTCGCGGCGGGCGGTGGAGGCGATGGGGGAGGGGTAGGGGGGAGGGGCGGTCCGAACCTCTGCGGAATATTGGAAAATTGGCGATTGGCGAACTGCGGGTAAAGTCTGCTTTGCGCCAGGAGCGGAGGTTCGCTGCGGCGACGACGAACGGCCGGTTTGGAGCCGGAAGCGGCACGTCAGCCGCCGGCGAAACAACTAGCCGAAACGGCTATCAAGCAGAGCGACTTGTCCTTGCATATGACGTATGGACAGCGGCTTCACGCCTTGATGCAAAGCATGATAGAATCGGGTAGCGTAGAGGCCGGCATCCTGATCGCCGGAGAGGATGGAGACATGGCCACTCTGAAATATGCGAAGTAGTTGTGTCTCATGGATCGAAACTGACATCGGTTGCCCAGGGTATGCGGAATGAGAGGATTGAAAGAGGACTGTATCTCAGGGCGGCTAAGCTTTGCGGGGCTTCAGCCGGTGCAGACGGATAATGTTATCAGGATTCTTGCGCACGGCTTCTTTATTCACCCCAATGAACGCCGATATGAGTTCACTTGAGGAAGACGTGCTAGCATCGAACGAAACTTATCCTGTGGAGGTTCCCGGTTTGGAACTGAATTCGGCCAAGGAAGGGGAGAGCAACTTGTTAGCAGCAACGACGGCTCTCACTAACCGCGGTGCGGATTTCATGGATGCCGTCCGGTTGGCCGCACCCCTTATCCTGTCGGATTCTTTCCGGAGACTGAGGCGGATTACCTTCCTCGGGATTTTGTCGCCTGCGTATTCGAACGTGGACTATCACCCGATAAGGTTCACGACCACGCGAAGCGATCGCAGCCGAAACCATCATAGCCTCCGGGTAGCCCTGCTTGCCGGAAAGATGTCGGAATATTTGGGCTTTTCACCCGAGACGACACGCTACGCGCTCGCTTGGGGTCTCCTGCATGACATCGCGACTTGGCCGCTTTCACACACGGGAGAAGCTGCGTTTTCCGACGCGACCGAAACATCTGCGCAGACACTTCGTCGGATGATGATCGTTGGTGACAGTAGGCTACATCATTCCTTGTGCGCATACCATGCAGTCAAGGAGATGAAGCTTGATGTCGACCTACTTCTTGGCCTGTTCGACCGAAAAGCGGATCTCGACGGTGAGGCGTCCGACCTTCATAAACTTCTCCACTCTGCGCTGACCCCAGACACGCTGGAGGGAATGCACAGAAGTGGACGCACGTTCGATCTGGACGTTCCTCAACCGTTCGAATTCGTCGACGCTATGGAGCGAGACCTAGTTTCGGGACTTCGCCTCAAGCGGACTCATTCCGCGCTAGCGATCCGGTTTTGGCGCATGAAAAGCAGAATATACTCGTGCTACATCAACAAGGAAGAGACCGTCGCCTTCGAATCCTCGTGGTCGGCAGCCATCCGCGACCACTACCGGAACATCGATCTTTCTGAATCACTGTATGCGAATGAGAGCGACATCCTGCGCAATGTCGCAAGCAGATATCTTCGGCCGGTCAACGAGGTCGTGCGCTATAAGGCCCCACTGATTTACCAAGTAGCATTTAGATATCGGAATGCGAAGAAGCTGAAGAGTTCGATTCCGGTTGATGCCTTGTCCGACGTCTTTACTAAGGCTAGATCTTAGCATTCATGCGATAAGGGGTAGGAATGTTGCACGAAAAAATCGAGAAGTGCGTCAGAGAGCGCACACTTGAAGTTCTAAAAAGGGCGGAAGAGTATTCAAATACGGTTGCAGACAAAGCTTCCGCATTCGTGAACGACTACGTGACTGACAAGATGGGCGGAACGGAAGACATCTGTTTTGCCGCGACGGGTTCGGTCGGTCGCCGTGAAGCACTTGAGGCTTCCGACCTCGACCTCCTGCCGATAGCCAGAAACGATGCAGCCCTCGAAAAATGGCGCCCGCACGACAAGGATCTACGTGCGGCGCTGGCAGGTGCTTTGAAAATCAAGGTGTCCAAAGGAGACGACCTCACGGCACCCTGCTCGCTTCCCGGTCTGACGAGTCCTCAAAAGATCGGTGGAGACGAGGACTGCAGCGCAGAATTGACGAAACGTGTCCTGCTCATCACCGAAAGCGTAAGCGTGGGCGGTGGGATGCCCATCGCCGATGTTCGCACGGCTCTGCTGGATGCATATGGAAACGAAGACCGCACGAGCGGACGCCACATCCTGTCATTGTGCAACGATGTGGCGCGCTACTACAAGACGCTTTGCGTAGAGTACATTCCACGCGTGATGGACCCCGAGAAGGATTGGGGCACGCGGAACATCAAGTTACGACACAGCCGGAAGTTCTGGTACTTCTCCACTATCATGTCGATGGTGACGATTGCAGACGACCACCCCAAGGGCGATGCGGCCTTCAAGCAGGCACTCTTGGAAGCTTTCGCGAAATCGCCAGCCAACCGTCTTGCCGACGCTATTATCGGCACCCATCGGCTTGGGCTGGGACGGTTGCTTGAAGCGTACGGGAACTTCCTTGAGTTCATGTCGTGCGAGGACAACCGCCGAGCGCTGGCCGAGGTGAAACACGAGACCCGATATACAATGACACCGGGCAATCCGTTCCTTCCAATGAAACTCAACTCCGATCTCATGCACGCGGAGATCATGTCGATCTTCGAAGAGCTCGGGGGCAGCGCGAGGTCGCGGATTGTCGGGTGGTTTATGCTGTAGGATAAATTCCCGGGGTGACCCCATGCCAGATCCTACCTCTTCCGCTGACTTTCAAAAACTGAAGCACGCTACCGGGGTTTTGAGAAGCGTCATGGGGCGAGATCAACATTCCGGAGCGAAGGAGTTCTCAGAGCCGGCGACGAGTGACCTCCATCGGAGCCGGAACCTCTGCTTCTGAGTGCAGGCAAACTTTGGCCGAGCGTCCGGGGTGGGGACGTAAAGCGGACGTTGCTGAAAGGGCAGTTGAGGGGCCGCTCCGGGTCAGAAGCCGCCGCCTCACGTGCCCCACCCCCCATTTTCACAAAACTCCCCCAACCCCGGACCAAATTCCTATACCCTCTCCGCCCAGGTCCCACCCCTTCGCGGAGCCCCACCATGCCCCTCGACAGCCGTACCCTCCAGAACGACCGTTTCCCCCGCTGGGCCGAAGAGCCGCCGGTGCCGTCCGAAGGCTCGCTGGTCCCCGGTTCGCAGTTCCATGACGAGCAGTGGATCATGGCCGCCGGCATGCTGGCGCGCGGCAACAGCTTCCTTCAGGTCTCCCGCGCCATGGGGTGCAGCCGCACCACGCTCTGGCGGGCCTATTACGGCTCCAAGGATTTTCGTCACAGGGTGTGGTGGGAGCGGCAGGCGCTGAACCGCGAGGCCGAGCTGCGCCTGTCCTCGCTGCGCATCCTGGTGGCCGAGCAGATCGAGCGGCTGGTCACCTCCGGCGACCCCACCACCGTCCGCTGGATGGCCGAACGGCTCGGCATGTTCGACGGCCTCGACCGCCCGGCGTCCAGGCGGCAAGCCGCCGACCAAGCCGAGCCGCCCGCTCCCCGGCCCGCCCCCCGGCCAGAGGATCCGCCCGCCGTCACGATCCCCGAACTGGACGACGACATCCCCGGCGACCTGCGCGAGCGGATGGCGCCCGATCCGGCCATGGTCGCCGCCATCCTGGCCCGTCCGGAGGGAAAAGGTCCGAAGGGCGTCTTCCCCTGGACCGTCAACGAGTACGAGCATTACCCCAACCTCAACCCCGGCCCGGTCAGCCGCCGCGCCGCCGGTCCCTTCTCCCATCCCCTCTGACCGCTCCGCCGGCCGATGCGACATCCGCCGGATCCTGTTCCACGCCGTTCCACCTCCCGATGAGGCCGCCGATACCCCCACCCTGACCGGCCCCGCCGGACTGTCCGACCGGCAGGCTTGATCGCGCCGCCGATCTGTCCGACCCTGCGTGTCCGTTCGCAGACCCGAGGATCACGCGATGACCGCCGGCCCCGCCTTCACCCCAGGCTTCACCTGTGTGCTCGACGCCCATGCCAAGCTGGGGGAGGGGCCGGTCTGGTCGGTGGACGAGCAGGCGCTCTATTGGGTCGACATCAAGGGCCGGGCGCTGAACCGCTTCGATCCGGCCACCGGGACCAATCTTGCGATGGCTCTGTCGGAGGAGATCGGCTGCGTCGCCCCGCGCAAGGGCGGCGGCTTCATCGCCGGCCTGCGCTCCGGCCTATGGCAGCTGGACGGGGAGGGGAGACCGGTCTCCTGCCTTGCCGCCAATCCGGAGGACCAGGGCGCCAGCCGCTTCAACGACGGCAAGACCGATCCCGCCGGCCGCTATCTGGCCGGCACGCTGGACGAGCCCAAGGCCGGCGGCAAGGCGCATCTCTACCGCTACGACCGGCGCGGGCTGGCGGTGCTGGCCGGCGGGCTGCTGACCTCCAACGGTCTGGCCTTCAGCCCGGACGGACGGACCCTGTACCATTCCGACACCCCGACCTTCACCGTCTACCGCTACCGCTACGATCCCGCCACCGGCGCCGTCTCCGACCGCGAGGTGTTCGTCCGGCTGGAGCCGAAGGACGGCGACCGCGGCCGGCCGGACGGGGCGGCGGTGGATGCGCAGGGGTGCTATTGGTCGGCGCTGTACGAGGGCGGGCGGGTCGCGCGCTTTTCCCCCGCCGGCGAATTGCTGTCGGAGCATCCGGTGCCGGCGCGCTGCCCGACCATGGTGGCCTTCGGCGGTCCCGACCTGCGCACCCTCTACGTCACCAGCGCCAGCGCCGGCCGCCCCGCCGACGAGCTGGAGCGCCTGCCGCAGTCCGGCGGCCTATTCGCCATGACGGTCGATGTGCCGGGCCTGCCGGTCCCGCCCTTCGACCCGGAAGCCTGAGCATGTTCCGGAAGTTCGTCTATCTGCTGGCCCTGGCGCGCGAGAAGCATTTCGGCCGCGCGGCGGAAAGCTGCCATGTCTCGCAGCCGACCCTCTCCAACGCCATCCGCCAGTTGGAGGAGGAGCTTCAGGTCCCCATCGTCGAGCGCGGCCAGAAGTTCGAAGGCTTCACGCCGGAAGGTTTGACGGTGCTGGAATACGCCCGCCGCATCGTCGGCGAGCGCGACAACCTGCGCCACGAGCTGCTGGCCTTGGCCCAGGGCGTCACCGGCCATCTGCGGGTCGGCGCCATCCCCTCGGCCCTGCCGGTGGTTCCCCATGTGCTGACGCCCTTCACCACCCGCTTCCCGCACATCCGCTCCAGTGTCGTCTCGCTCAGTTCGCGCGAGATCCAGCGCGGTCTCGACGAATTCGAACTCGACGCTGCCATCACCTATCTCGACAACGAACCGCTGAACAACGTCCGCACCCTGCCGCTCTACACCGAGCGCTACCACCTGCTGGCCCACCGCCACGACTTGTCCGACGAGCTGATCGCCGAGGGGGCGGTCGCCTGGGAGACGGCCGCCGACCTGCGGCTCTGCCTGCTGACCCCGGACATGCAGAACCGCCGCATCGCCGACACCGCCTTCCGCATGACCGGGCGGACGGTGCAGCCGGCGATGGAGACCAACTCCATCGTCACCCTCTACACCATCGTCCGCGCCGGCAGCTGCGCCAGCATCGTCCCCGGCCAGCTGCTGACCTTCGTGCCGCCGCACCCGGACATCGTCGCCCTTCCGCTGGTCGATCCGGAGCTGAGCCACGTCGTCGGCCTCGCCTATGCCGACCGTGACCCGCCGCCGCCGCTGGCCAAGGCACTGGCGGTGGCGGCCTCCGACGCCGACATCGCCCAGCGCGTGGCGATCAGCGTCGCCGAGGCCATGATCCCCTGGCGGGTAGCGATCCGCTGACGGGGCGCTCTTGATAGCCAAAAGCTATCAGCCCATCGGAAAATACAATTTGCTGGCATACCGTATCCTCCGCCACTCTGACGGTGCCGGGCGCTGAGAGACGCCCCGAAAAAGCCAACAGAGCCAAGCCAGAACGACGCCGACCCCAAGTGCGGCGCGGACGATCGCAAGGAGGGACACCCGTGAACGCAAGCCATCCGTGGAGCGCCGAGCGCGCCATGACGATTGTCGAAAGCAATCGGCATTTGCGCGGCGCCCTGCTGCCGATCCTCCACGCGCTTCAGGAAGAGTTCGGCTATATCGACGAACAGGCCATCCCCCTCCTGGCGACGGAGCTGAACCTCTCGCGCGCCGACGTGCATGGCGTCGTCTCCTTCTACCACGAATTCCGCCGCGAAAAGCCCGGCCGCCACATCGTCAAGGTCTGTCGGGCCGAGGCCTGCCAGTCGATGGGCGCCAACGCCCTGGTCGACCACATCAAGAAGCGGCTGCAGGTCGATTTCCACGGCACCACCGCCGACGGCTCCTTCACGCTGGAACCGGTCTTCTGCCTCGGCAACTGCGCCCTCTCCCCCGCCGTCATGATCGACGAGAACCTGCACGGCCGGGTCTCGCCCGACCGCTTCGACGAGCTGGCGGCCGAGACGCGGGCCAACCCGCAGGCCCACCAGCAGATCCCCCGCGCCCTCAGCCATGAGGGTCACGCGCAATGAGCGGCCATCTGATCACCGTCTTCGTCCCGCGCGACTCCGCCGCCCTGTCCGTCGGCGCCGACGCCGTGGCCGCCGCCATCCGGGCCG
This sequence comes from Azospirillum sp. INR13, assembly GCF_015390205.1. Taxonomy (NCBI): domain Bacteria; kingdom Pseudomonadati; phylum Pseudomonadota; class Alphaproteobacteria; order Rhodospirillales; family Azospirillaceae; genus Azospirillum; species Azospirillum sp. INR13. The sequence goes on along the minus strand of NZ_VUOI01000010.1, from coordinate 100,247 downwards.
AGGCCGCCAAGCGCGACCTGCCGCTGCGCATCGTCCGCAACGGCTCGCGCGGCATGCTCTACCTGGAACCGCTGGTCGAGGTGGAAACCGCGCAAGGCCGCGTCGCCTACGGCCCGGTCACCCCCGCCGACGTGCCCGCCCTGTTCGACGCCGGCTTCCTGACCGGCGGGGAGCATGCGCTGGGCCACGGCCTGACCGAGGAAATCCCCTATTTCAAGAAGCAGGAGCGGCTGACCTTCGCCCGCTGCGGCATCATCGACCCGCTGTCGGTCGAGGACTACCGCGCCCATGGCGGCTTCCGCGGCCTCGAAAACGCGCTGGCGATGTCCCAGGCGGAGATCGTCAAGGTCGTGACCGACAGCGGCCTGCGCGGCCGCGGCGGCGCCGGCTTCCCGACCGGCATCAAGTGGAACACGGTGATGCAGGCCAAGGCGGACGAGAAGTTCGTCTGCTGCAACGCCGACGAGGGCGACAGCGGCACCTTCGCCGACCGCATGATCATCGAGGGCGACCCCTTCTGCCTGATCGAAGGCATGACCATCGCCGCCATCGCGGTGGGCGCCACCTCCGGCTACGTCTACATGCGCTCGGAATACCCGCACGCCACGGCCACCCTGCGCCACGCCATCAAGCTGGCCTATGACGAGGGCTGGCTCGGCGACAACATCCACGGCACCAACCGCACCTTCCACCTCGACGTCCGCGTCGGCGCCGGCGCCTACATCTGCGGCGAGGAGACCGCGATGCTGGAAAGCCTGGAGGGCAAGCGCGGCATGGTCCGCGCCAAGCCGCCGCTGCCGGCGTTGGAAGGCCTGTTCGGCAAGCCGACGGTGGTCAACAACGTGCTGTCGCTCTGCTCGGTGCCGATCATCCTCGACAAGGGCGGCGAGTATTACCGCGACTTCGGCGTCGGCCGGTCGCGCGGCACGCTGCCCTTCCAGCTCGCCGGCAACATCAGGAACGGCGGCATCGTCGAGAAGGCCTTCGGCATCACCCTGCACGAGCTGCTGTACGACTTCGGCGGCGGCACCATCACCGGCCGGCCGATCCGCACGGTGCAGGTCGGCGGTCCGCTCGGCGCCTATCTGCCGCCCTCGCAGTTCGACCTGCCGAAGGATTACGAGGCCTTCGCCGCGCAGGAGGCGATGGTCGGCCATGGCGGCATCGTCGTCTTCGACGACAGCGTCGACATGGCCCAGCAGGCCCGCTTCGCCATGGAGTTCTGCGTCGCCGAGTCCTGCGGCAAGTGCACCCCCTGCCGCATCGGCTCCACCCGCGGGATGGAGACGCTGGACAAGATCATCGCCGGCAAGAACGTCGACGCGAACCTCGAACTGCTCGCCGACCTCTGCGACGTGATGGTGGACGGCTCGCTCTGCGCCATGGGCGGCATGACGCCCTATCCGGTGCGCAGCGCGGTGAAGCACTTCCCGGAAGACTTCCGCAAGAAGCAGCACGCCGTCCGCGTCACCCACATCGCCGCCGAATAACGAGCGACCCCAGGAGCACCCGAGATGACCCTCATCCACGAGACCGACTACGGCACCCCGGCCCGCGTCTCCGAGACCCTGGTGACGCTGGAGATCGACGGCCGCAGCATCACCGTTCCCGACGGCACGTCCGTGATGCGCGCCGCGATGGACGCCGGCATCACCGTGCCCAAGCTCTGCGCCACCGACAGCCTGGAACCCTTCGGCTCCTGCCGCCTCTGCGCGGTCGAGATCGAGGGTCGCCGGGGCACCCCGGCCTCCTGCACCACCCCCGTCGCCCCCGGCATGAAGGTCCACACCCAGACCGACAAGCTGGCGAAGCTGCGCCGCGGCGTCATGGAGCTGTACATCTCCGACCATCCGCTCGACTGCCTGACCTGCGCCGCCAACGGCGATTGCGAGTTGCAGGACATGGCGGGCGCGGTCGGCTTGCGCAACGTGCGGTACGGTTTCGACGGCGAAAACCATCGCGCCGCCGCCAAGGACGAGAGCAACCCGTACTTCACCTTCGACGCCTCCAAGTGCATCGTCTGCTCGCGCTGCGTCCGCGCCTGCCAGGAGACCCAGGGCACCTTCGCGCTGACCATCGACGGCCGCGGCTTCGCCTCGTCGGTGTCGCCGGGCGCCAAGGAAAGCTTCATGGACAGCGAGTGCGTGTCCTGCGGCGCCTGCGTCCAGGCCTGCCCGACCGCGACGCTGACCGAGAAGTCGATCATCGAGCACGGCCAGCCGGAACACAGCGTCATCACCACCTGCGCCTATTGCGGCGTCGGCTGTTCCTTCAAGGCCGAGTTGCAGGGCACCACGGTGGTCCGCATGACGCCGTGGAAGAATGGCGGCGCCAACGAGGGCCATAGCTGCGTCAAGGGCCGCTTCGCCTGGGGCTATGCCACCCACAAGGACCGCATCATGAAGCCCATGGTGCGCGAGCGGATCACCGACCCGTGGCGCGAGGTCTCGTGGGAGGAGGCGATCGCCTACGCCGCCGAGCGGCTGAAGGCGGTGCAGGCCAAGTACGGCCGGGGCTCCATCGGCGGCATCACCTCGTCGCGCTGCACCAACGAGGAGGTCTATGTCGTCCAGAAGATGATCCGGGCGGCCTTCGGCACCAACAACATCGACACCTGCGCCCGCGTCTGTCATTCGCCGACCGGCTACGGCCTGTCGCAGACCTTCGGCACCTCGGCCGGCACCCAGGATTTCAAGAGCGTCGACAAGTCCGACGTCATCCTGGTCATCGGTGCCAACCCGACCGACGGCCACCCGGTGTTCGGCTCGCGCATGAAGAAGCGGCTGCGCGCCGGCGCCAAGCTGATCGTCATCGACCCGCGCCGCATCGATCTGGTGCGCAGCCCGCATGTCCAGGCCGAATACCATCTCCAGCTCCAGCCCGGCACCAACGTCGCCGTGGTGAATGCCATCGCCCACACCATCGTCACCGAGGGGCTGGTCGACCGCTCCTTCGTCGAGGGGCGCTGCGACCCTGCGGCGTTCGCGAAGTGGGAGGCGTTCATCGCCGAGCACCGCAACTCGCCGGAATATCTGGAATCGCGCACCGGCGTCCCGGCCGATCAGGTGCGCGCCGCCGCCCGGCTCTACGCCACCGGCGGCAACGCCGCGATCTACTACGGCCTGGGCGTGACCGAGCACAGCCAGGGCTCCAGCACGGTGATGGCGATCGCCAACCTCGCGATGGCGACCGGCAACATCGGCCGCGAGGGCGTCGGCGTGAACCCGCTGCGCGGCCAGAACAACGTGCAGGGCTCCTGCGACATGGGCTCCTTCCCGCACGAGCTGCCGGGCTATCGCCATGTGTCGGACGATCTCGTCCGCCAGGAGTTCGAGGCCGCCTGGGGCGTCACGCTGGATCCGGAGCCGGGACTGCGCATCCCCAACATGTTCGACAGCGCGCATGACGGCAGCTTCCGCGGCCTGTTCGTGCAGGGCGAGGACATCGTCCAGTCCGATCCCAACACCACCCACGTCACCTCGGCGCTGGAATCGCTGGACGTCGTCATCGTCCAGGATCTGTTCCTGAACGAGACGGCGGCCTTCGCCCACGTCTTCTTCCCCGGCACCTCCTTCCTGGAGAAGGACGGCACCTTCACCAACGCCGAGCGCCGCATCAACCGCGTCCGCAAGGCGATGCCGTCGAAGGTAGGCCGGGACGAGCATTGGGTCGCCTGCGCGCTGGCGACGGCGATGGGCTACCCGATGCATTACGAGACCACGTCGGAGATCATGGACGAGATCGCCCGGCTGACCCCGACCTTCCGTGGCGTCAGCTTCGAGAAACTCGACCGCGTCGGCAGCGTCCAATGGCCCTGCACCGGGTTCGAGGACGACGACACCGGCATGGCGATCATGCATGGCGAGAGCTTCGCCCGCGGTCTCGGCCGCTTCGTGATCACCGAATATGTGCCGACCGATGAGCGGACCACGCGGATGTATCCGCTGGTGCTGACCACCGGCCGCATCCTCGCCCACTACAATGTCGGTGCCCAGACCCGCCGCACCGCCAACGTGGCTTGGCATCCGGAGGATGTGCTGGAGATCAACGCGGTGGATGCCGAGATTCGCGGCGTCAAGGACGGCGACATGGTGTCGCTCGCCAGCCGCATGGGGGCCACGACGCTGCGGGCCGTCATCTCCGACCGCATGCCGGCCGGCGTCGTCTACACCACCTTCCACCACCCGGTGACCGGCGCCAACGTCATCACCACCGAGAATTCGGACTGGGCGACCAATTGCCCCGAATACAAGGTGACGGCGGTGCAGGTCGCCCGCAGCAACCAGCCGTCGGACTGGCAGGTCGACTACGCGAAGAACGACGTCGAGCGCAAGCGCATCGCCGCCGCCAACGTCCTCGCCGCCGAATAACGTCCTGAGGAGTGGGAAGCATGACCGCGATGCCCTCTGGCTCCATCCGTCCTGACGACAGCCTGATGTGCTCCATCGCCGTCACCGGAACCGGCTTTGCCGCGGGTGTCGGGGTGGAGGAGGGCGCGGACGTCGAATGGCAGGTGCCGGAGGAAACCGCGGTCGCCTTCGAATACAACGGCCGCTCCCATGCCGTGATGATGGCGACCCCTGCCGATCTGGAAGACTTCGCGCTGGGCTTCAGCCTTGCCGAGGAGATCGTCGGGTCCGCCGCCGATATCGAGAAAATCTCCGTGCGGGAAACGCCGCTGGGCTTCGTCGTCAACCTGACGGTCGACCCGCTGCGTCTCCTGCGCGGAAGTCTGCGCAGCCGTTCCATGGAGGGGCGGAGCGGCTGTGGCCTGTGCGGCGTGGACAGTCTTGTCCACGCCGTTCGGGAGCCCCGCAAGATCGAAACCTCGCTGGAGGTGGACCCGGCCGCGGTGGCCGCCGCCTTCCGTGCTCTGCCGGACCACCAGCCGATGAACCGGGCCAACCGCTCGGTCCATGCCGCCGCGTGGTGCGCGCCGGACGGGACCATCCGGCTGGCCCGCGAGGATGTCGGCCGCCACAACGCGCTGGACAAGCTGATCGGCGCCATCGCCGGTTCGGGTGCCGACCCGGCGACCGGCTTCGTGGTGATGACCAGCCGCTGCAGCTTTGAACTGGTGCAGAAGACCGCTGCGGTGGGCATCCGCTGCTGGCGACCATCTCGGCACCGACGGCGCTGGCGCTGGAACTGGCGCGCAACGCCAACCTGACCCTGGGTGCGCTGTCGCGCCGCGACACCGTCATCCTGTTCCGTTGATTTCAACCCATTCCGGAGACACCAATGAGCCACACGAACCATGCCAAGGATCTGGTCCGGATGGCGAACCAGATCGCCGTCCATTTCGCCACCTACCCGCATGAAGAGGCGGTGACGGAGACGGCGACCCACATCCGCAAATTCTGGGATCCGCGCATGCGCGCCGGCCTGTTCGCCCATGTCCAGGCCGGCGGCGAAACCGACCTGCACGAGGTTGCCCGCGGTGCGGTCGGGGTGCTCCAGGCGCGGTGAGGTAACAGACAATCCCCTCTCCCCGCTTTCGGCGGACCTATGGTCCGCCTGTCGCGTCAGCGCAAACGAAGTTTGCGCGAGAGCGGGGGAGAGGGGGATTCGCCCTTCCTCACATTCCCGTCGGTGCCGGCAGCGGCTTGGCCGGCGCCGGCACCGAGGCGGAGGACAGCGGCGTCGGCGCATGGGCGGCCGGGACCGGCAGCGGCGCCGGCTTGGACAGCGGGCGCGGCGTCGACACCGGGGTCGCGGCAGCGCTACCCCCCGGATTGGCCGACATCGCCGGAGCGGCCGAACCCGACTGACCGGCCGGGGTGGAGAGGGTGGGCGGATCCTCGTAGATGTCGGGATGGACGCGCACCACGCCGGCGGTGTCGACCGAGGCGTTCCAATAGACGAAGCGCACGGGGATGGCGTTCGGCAGCCGGATCGTCTTGGTCTCCCCGGTGTCGAGCTGCTGGCCGATGCTGGCCGGCGTGATCTTCGCGGCCCCGAGCAGCGTTTCCGCCATCATCCGGGCATCCTCCAGCCGGACGCAGCCGGAGCTGGCGGCGCGCAGGTCGCGGCTGAACAGGCGCGGGTCGTTGGTGCCGTGCAGGAAGATGCCGTCGCCGTTGGTCAGGTTGAAGCGGAAGCGGCCCAGCGCGTTGTCGTCGCCCGGCTTCTGGACGATGCGGATGCGGCCGGGATCGACCCCCCACCAGTTGACCGACTGCGTGTTGACGACCTCCGTCCCGTCCAGATAGACGGCGGCGTTCTTGATGCCGGTGGTGCCCTTCTTGCGCAGGGCCGGCAGCTTGTCCTCGCTCAGCACCGTCGGCGGAACGGTCCAGGTCGGGTTGATGGTGACGCTGGTGATCCTGTCCTGCAGCAGCGGCGTCTTGCGCGACGGGCGGCCGACCACCGCGCGCATGGTGAAGCTCGGACGGCCATGTTCGATCAGGGTGACCGACTGGCCGGGCAGGTTGACCAGCACGGTGGTCTCGGGGATGGAGGCCTGCTGCGCGCGCATCGCCGCCGCGGCGCGGCGCAGAAGCGCGACGGTCTGGGCGGGCGTGCGGTCCATCGCCTGGCGCGTCACCTCGCCCACTTTGCCGTCGGGCTGCAGCCCTTCAGCCAGCTGGAAGGCGCGCACGGCGGTCTCGACATCGTCGTTGAAGCTGTCGGTCCACTTGTCGTCGGGCAGGAAGCCCAGTTCGATCAGGCGGCGCGAGACCCGGCCGACGCGGTCGGCCAGCGGCGAGCGCACGGTGATGACGACCGGCGGCGCCGGCTCCACCGGTTCCAGGCCGGGCAGGGTGGGGGCCTGGGCCTGCTGGACTTCGGCCGGCGGCAGGTCCACCGCGGGGGCGACGCCCTCGATCATGCCGCCGTCGCCCTTCTTGACGACGGCGCCATAGCCGATGCGGGTGGCCTGCGCCTTGGGCGCGTTCTGGATTTCCAGCGCACGCCGTTCCAGCGCCGCGGCCCAGCCGGCGACCAGCGGAGGCTTGGCGGCATGGGCCGCCTCCTTCTGCGGTGCGGCCAGCGCAGGACCGCTCAGGATGACGCCGACCAGCCCGCCGACCATGCAGAGGGCGGCGGAGCGGCGGGAGATCAGGCGGCGGTGATCATGCATGGCGATGGGACCGGAACGTGAACGGATAGGATCGAGCGCTGTATCCTTCAGCGAGCCACCCGGGATCCGCAAGCGACATTTGGTGTCGTCAGCTCTGCTGTTCACACTGTTGCTCCCGTGCATCGCCGCGTCACTCGCAGGCGCCCATCATCGTTACACGCGTTCATCAGACAGGTGGACGCCGCCGCATCGGTTTTATTCCGAACCGTCGCCGGTGGTACCGCCGGAAATGCTCGGGCGTGGCCGTATGTGTCATTTGACGTAGATACCGTCTTTCGCATGCGCGGTAGCCTTTCTTCCGACGATGTGGCGAAGCCCCGGAGCAACCGGGGCGCCAAAGGAAGGGGGCAACTTCATGCGGACCAAGCAACTGACGTCGAGCTTCGGGATCAGCGCGCTGGCCGGTCTGGCCATGGGCGCGATGGCTGCGATGTCCGCGCCGGCGATGGCGCAGGACACGATCAAGGTGGGCATCCTGCACTCCCTGTCCGGCACGATGGCGATCAGCGAGACGACGTTGAAGGACGTCATGCTGATGCTGATCGACGAGCAGAACAAGAAGGGCGGCCTGCTGGGCAAGAAGCTGGAGCCGGTGGTGGTCGACCCGGCCTCCAATTGGCCGCTGTTCGCCGAGAAGGCGCGCGAGCTGATCAGCAAGGACAAGGTGTCGGCCGTGTTCGGCTGCTGGACCTCGGTCAGCCGCAAGTCGGTGCTGCCGGTGTTCGAGGAGCTGAACAACATCCTCTTCTACCCGGTCCAGTATGAGGGCGAGGAATCGTCCCGCAACGTCTTCTACACCGGCGCCGCGCCGAACCAGCAGGCGGTCCCGGCCGTCGATTACCTGATGGAGAAGGAGAAGGTCCAGCGCTGGGTGCTGGCCGGCACCGACTATGTCTATCCGCGCACGACCAACAAGATCCTCGAAGCCTACCTGAAGAGCAAGGGCGTCAAGCCCGAGGACATCATGATCAACTACACGCCGTTCGGTCATTCCGACTGGCAGTCGATCGTGGCGGACATCAAGAAGTTCGGGTCGGCCGGCAAGAAGACCGCCGTCGTCTCCACCATCAACGGCGACGCCAACGTTCCGTTCTACAAGGAACTGGGCAACCAGGGCGTGAAGGCGCAGGACATCCCGGTCGTCGCCTTCTCGGTCGGCGAGGAAGAGCTGGCCGGCATCGACACCAAGCCGCTGCTGGGCCATCTGGCCGCCTGGAACTACTTCCAGTCGGTCGAGACGCCGTCGAACAGCGACTTCATCAAGTCGTGGAAGGCCTACACCAAGAACGACAAGCGCGTCACCAACGACCCGATGGAAGCCCACTACATCGGCTTCAACATGTGGGTGAAGGCGGTCGAGGCGGCCGGCACCACCGAGCCGGACAAGGTCATCGACGCCATGGTCGGCGTGGCCGTGCCCAACCTGACCGGCGGCTATTCGGCGATGCTGCCGAACCACCACATCACCAAGCCGGTCCTGATCGGCGAAGTGCAGGAGAACGGCCAGTTCGACGTCGTTTCCAAGACCTCGGGCCTCGTCCCGGGCGACGAGTGGTCGGACTACCTGCCGGACAGCAAGGACCTGATCGCCGACTGGCGCAAGCCGATGTCCTGCGGCAACTTCAACGTGAAGACCGGCAAGTGCGGCGGCAAGGGGTCGTGAGGGTAGCGTTCCCTCGCTGATCTGAGTGGTTGCGACGCTTGCCCTTTCCCCTTTCCCCTTTCCCGCTGGGCCGGGGAGGGGAGAGAGCAAGCGTTTCGCATTTCTAACCCCCGCACCGAAGGACCCGCGATGCGACGCGCTCTCCGCTGGCTGATGGCGCTCTATGTGGTGGTCGCCACATCGACCGCCGCATTCGCCGCCGACCCCCGAGCAACCGATCTGCGCCCTCTCGTCCAGGCCCTGGGCAGCGGCGGCTATTCCGGAACCGAAAAGGCCCTGGCGCAATTGTCGGAGGCCGGCGACCCGGCAGCCGTGCCGGTGATCGAGGCGCTCCAGTCCGGCGACCTCTTCGTTCGCAAGGCCGACGGGGCCGTGGTGATCGCCCGCAAGGCCGGCGACGCTTATACCCTGACCGACCCGCTGAGCCGCGCTGCCCTCGGCGATGCGCCGGCCGCCGCGGTCGAGAAGATCCGCATCAACAATGCGCTCCGCCGCGCCATCAGCGCCTCGCTCGGTGCCCTCACCCTGATGAGCCCCGATGCCGGCGTCCGCCGCTCCGCCGCCGATGCGGTGTTCAAGAGCCGCGACGCCCAGGCGCTGGAGACGCTGAACGCCGCCATCGCCAAGGAACAGGACACGCGCATCCGCGCCGCCATGGAGCAGGCGCGTGCCGCCATCCTGCTGACCGGCGAGGCCGCGTCGAAGATGACCGACGCCGAAATCCAGTCGGCGACCGACACGCTGACCGCCCGCGGCGACCGCGACGCGCTGGTGCTGCTGAACATGGTCGCCGGCTCCGGCGCGTCCGACGTCACCAAGAAATTGGCCGCCGCCGCCGTTTCCACCCTGGAGCAGAAGCTGGCCTTCTGGGCCGCATTGCAGAATCTCTGGTACGGGCTGTCGCTGGGTTCGGTGCTGCTGCTGGCCGCCATTGGGTTGGCCGTCACTTTCGGCGTGATGGGCGTCATCAACATGGCCCATGGCGAGATGGTGATGATCGGCGCCTACACCACCTTCCTGGTGCAGGAGTTCTTCCGCGCCTACGCCCCCGGCCTGTTCGACCTGTCGATCCTGGTGGCGCTGCCCGCCGCCTTCATCGTCTCCGGCGGCGTCGGCATCGTCATCGAGCGCAGCGTGATCCGCTGGCTCTACGGCCGTCCGCTGGAAACGCTGCTCGCCACCTGGGGCCTGTCGCTGGCGCTGCAGCAGGCCGTCCGCTCCATCTTCGGCCCGACCAACCGCGAGGTGGGGGCGCCCAGCTGGATGTCCGGCGCCTTCGAACTGGGCGGCCTGACCATCACCTACGGCCGGCTGTGGATCGTCATCTTCGCTTTCGCCGTCTTCGCCGCGCTGCTGGTGGCGCTGAAGCGCACCTGGTTCGGCCTGTCGATCCGGGCGGTGACGCAGAACCGGCCGATGGCCAACGCCATGGGCATCCGCACCGCGCGGGTCGATGCGCTGACCTTCGGTCTCGGATCCGGCATCGCCGGGCTGGCCGGGGTGGCGCTGAGCCAGATCGACAATGTCAGCCCCAACCTCGGCCAGGGCTACATCATCGACAGCTTCATGGTCGTGGTGTTCGGCGGGGTGGGCAACCTGTGGGGCACGCTGGTCGGCGCCCTGACGCTGGGTTCCATCAACAAGTTCCTGGAACCCTATGCCGGTGCGGTGCTGGGCAAGATCCTGGTGCTGATCTTCATCATCCTGTTCATCCAACGGCGTCCGCGCGGCCTGTTCGCGCTGAAGGGCCGCGCGGTGGAGGCCTGATCCGATGCTGCTGCGCTTTTTCCTGATGGGGCTGGACCGCAAGGCCGGGATCGTTTTGACGATCCTCGCCGTTCTGGCGGTGGCGGTCCCGGTGATGACGCTGTGGGTGCCGGCGGACTCGCCCTTCCACCTCTCGGTCTTCACCGTCTCGCTGCTGGGCAAATACCTGTGCTTCGCGCTGCTGGCGCTGGCGCTCGATCTGGTGTGGGGCTATTGCGGCATCCTGTCGCTCGGCCATGCCGCCTTCTTCGCGCTGGGCGGCTATGCCATGGGCATGTACCTGATGCGCCAGATCGGCCCGCGCGGCGTCTACGGCAACCCGGAGCTGCCCGACTTCATGGTGTTCCTGAACTGGACGGAGCTGCCCTGGTACTGGTGGGGCTTCGACCAGTTCTGGTTCGCGGCGCTGATGGTGCTGGTCGTGCCCGGCGCGTTGGCCTTCGCCTTCGGCTGGTTCGCCTTCCGCAGCCGCGTCACCGGCGTCTACCTGTCGATCATCACCCAGGCGCTGACCTTCGCCCTGCTGCTGGCCTTCTTCCGCAACGACATGGGCTTCGGCGGCAACAACGGCCTGACCGACTTCAAGGATATCCTCGGCTACGACATCCAGGCCGACACCACCCGCGTCGCGCTGTTCGTGGCGACGGTCGCGGCGCTGGCGCTCTCCTACATGATCGCGTCCGGCGTCATCGCGTCGAAGCTCGGCAAGGTGCTGGTGGCGCTGCGCGATGCGGAAAGCCGCGTCCGCTTCATGGGCTACGACACCGAAAGCTACAAGCTGTTCGCCTGGACCCTGTCGGCCTGCATGGCCGGCGTCGCGGGTGCCCTCTACGTCCCGCAGGTCGGCATCATCAACCCGTCGGAATTCGCCCCGGCCAGCTCGATCGAGGCGGTGATCTGGGTCGCCGTCGGCGGGCGCGGCACGCTGGCCGGCGGCATCCTGGGTGCCGTTCTGGTCAATATGGGCAAGAGCTACTTCACCGGCGCCCTGCCGGAATTGTGGCTGTTCGCTCTCGGCGGCCTGTTCGTGGCGGTCACGCTGTTCCTGCCCAAGGGCCTGCTCGGCCTGTGGGGCCAGCTGACCGCGAAGCTGCCGCGCCGCAACAAGACCGCCGCCCTTCCCAACGTCCAAACCGCAAACCAGACCGCTGGCCAGAAGGGAGCCTGACCCATGAGTGCGGAATCGACCCTTCTCTATCTCGACGGCGTGTCGGTCAGCTTCGACGGCTTCAAGGCGCTGAACAGCCTGTCTCTGGTGATGATGCCCGGCGAGATGCGGGCGATCATCGGTCCCAACGGCGCCGGCAAGACGACGATGATGGACGTCATCACCGGCAAGACCCGCCCCGACACCGGCACCATCCTGTTCGAGGGCGCCACCGACCTGACCCGCCTGCGCGAGGCGGCCATCGCCAACCTCGGCATCGGCCGCAAGTTCCAGCGCCCGACCGTCTTCGAACCGCACACGGTGTGGGACAATCTGGAGCTGGCGCTGAAGGCGCCGCGCCGTCCGCTGAAAACGCTGACCTACGCCATCAGCCGCGATGACCGCAGCAGGATCGAGGAGATCCTCGACATCACCCGCCTGTCGGCTCTGCGCAACCGTCAGGCCGGCAGCCTGTCGCATGGGCAGAAGCAGTGGCTGGAGATCGGCATGCTGCTGGCCCAGGACCCCAAGCTTCTGCTGGTTGACGAGCCGGTCGCCGGCATGACCGACGCCGAAACCGAACAGACGGCGGAACTGCTGTGCAGCATCGCCGGCAAGCATTCGGTGATCGTGGTCGAGCATGACATGAGTTTCGTCCGCGCACTCGGCGTCAAGGTGACCGTGCTCGCCGAAGGCTCGGTTCTCGCCGAAGGCTCGCTGGATGCGGTCAGCGCGAACAGCCAGGTCATCGACACCTATCTCGGCCGCTGACGGGAGATCCCATGATGCTGGACATTCGTTCCCTCGATCTGCATTACGGCGCCGCCCAGGCTCTGCGCGGCGTTTCCATGAAGGCCGAAATCGGCAAGGTCACCTGCCTGGTCGGCCGCAACGGTGTCGGCAAATCCAGCCTGCTGCGCGCCATCGTCGGGCTGAAGCCGGTGTCCGGCGGTTCCATCGGCTGGGACGGCGCCGACGTGACGAAAATGGCGCCTGCCGACCGGGCGCGCCGCGGCATCGCCTATGTGCCGCAAGGGCGCGAGATCTTCCCGCTGCTGACGGTGCGGGAAAACCTGCTGACCGGCTACGCCCCGCTGCCGCGCTCGCAACGCTCCATTCCCGACGAGGTGTTCGAGCTGTTCCCGGTGCTGAAATCCATGCTGGACCGCCGCGGCGGCGACCTGTCCGGCGGCCAGCAGCAGCAGCTCGCCATCGGCCGCGCCCTGGTGACCCGCCCGCGCCTGCTGGTTCTGGACGAGCCGACCGAGGGCATCCAGCCGTCGATCATCAAGGACATCGGCCGCGCCATCTCCTATCTGCGCGACAAGGGCACGATGGCGATCCTGCTGGTGGAGCAGTATTTCGATTTCGCCCGCGACCTTGCCGACGATTGGGTGGTGATGGAGCGTGGCGAGGTGATGCTGTCCGGTCCGCGCAGCGGCCTGGACGAGCAGGAGGTGCGCAAGTACCTGACGGTATAACACTGCTTGCGGTAATTTTCTGTGGGCGACCTGCGGAATAACCGGACGGCCATTGCGTCTTTGATCCATCGGGCCTGCCATCCGGCGGGCCTGCTTTGGGAGGAACCGTGCAATGAAGTCCGCAATCCGTGTTGTCGCCGCCTTCGGCCTGGGAGCCGTCCTGTTCGGCGCGCCGGCCTTCGCCCAGGAAAAAGAACCGGCCATGATGGGCAAGACCGCGATGGGTCCCGTCCTGACCGACGCGAAGGGCATGACGCTCTACGTCTTCGACAAGGACACGGCAGGCAAGTCGGCCTGCAACGGGCCTTGCGCAACGAATTGGCCGCCGCTGACGGCTCCCGCCTCCGCCAAGCCGATGGGCAAATACACCGTCGTCACCCGCGACGACGGATCCCGGCAATGGGCCTACGACGGCAAGCCGCTCTACACCTGGGCCAAGGACGCCAAGCCCGGCGACACCACCGGTGACGGGGTGAACAACGTCTGGCACGTGGCGAAGCCGTAACGTCCCTCTCCTTGAGGCATCGTGACGGCTGCCGGACAGCGTCACGACACCGCGTTCGCCGGGAGCATACTTACCCGGTCGAGGTAATGCGCAAACGTCGACTTGGAAGACGGTGCTCTTTAAAGGTCGTTAAGGATCGAAACCGCATGATGGCGTCACCGTCATCTTGCTCATGGAGCAGCAGGCCATGTCGATCTACAACGCCACCTCTTTCGAAGCCGCCCCGTCCGCCGAGCCGAAAATCCGCAAGATGCGCGGGTTGCCGCGTCTGGCCGTGTGGACGGTGATGATCGGCGCGCCGTGGGTGGTGATCGTGCAGGCGGTGCGCCTGATCTTCTGAGAGTTCGTCTCGGACCGGCGCACCCCCATACGTCACGCGCTTACTGGGCCGGCGCCACCCAGGGTTCCAGCGCACCGACCTTCCTGGCCCGCTTTTCGTCGGCCGAGAGTTTGAAATTGTGACCGTAGGGCGCGCTCTCGAACGAGCCGTAGCCGGGATTGGCCAGCATCAGCCAGTCGCGCCCGAAATGCTCCTTCGCCGACTCGTAGGCCTTCAGCCGCTCCGCGTCGCTGCCGTTATAGGCGTCGGAGAAGTCGCCGAAATTGTCGCCGAACAGCAGGACGATCCGGTACTCCTTGGCGATGGCCGCGCGCCGCGTGCTCTTCGCCGAACCCCAATCGGGCTTTTCCTTGGACATCAGGAAGGTATCGACGTTGCCGCCCATCGGGAAGCCCAGCGCCTGCGCGTTGCGGCGGGTCGGCTCTTCCTGGTCGGCGCTGCGGTTGGTGACGTAGAAGACCTTGACGCCCTTCGACTCGGCATACCGGGTGAACTCCACCGCGCCCGGCACGGCGGTCGCCTTTTCCGCCTTCACCCAGGCATCCCAGGTCTTGGGCGAAAAGTCCGTGCCGGTGGTCACGAGCCCGGTCTGGTAGGCGGAGTTGTCCATCGCCGTCTCGTCCAGGTCCAGCACCACGGCCGGCGGCAGGTCCTGGTAATTGCCGGTCTGCTCGGTCGCCGCGGTCCAGGTCCTGTCGGCCAGCGCCTTGTCCAGCTGGATCTTGCCAAGCGCATAGACGGCCAGCGCGTTGGCCTTGTATTCGACCGACCGCTGCATCCACAGCTCGGCGTTCAGCAGGTCGTTCTGGGGCACCGGACCCTGCGTAGCCGGATCGGCGGCAAGGGCTGGACCGGCGAGAAGGGAGAGGACAACCGCACCGGGCAGCAGCGACCAGCGCCCGGAACAGGCGGATTTGCGCATCGACACACCCATCCATCAAGTGTCATGGAATCGTCATCGAAGCACAGTTTCAAGTGCTTGGCGATGGTCCAGTGACGCTTGCGCCACGGTATCCGAGTACGTTTGCGTCAGGGTGTCCCGCTGCCGTCCTCCAACCGGGTCCAGCGCAACGGGATCGCGGCCTTCCGCCGCCACCCGCGCTCCACATGCAGGCTCCAGCTCCGCTGCGCATTGGGAAGTGCGGAGTCGGGCTCCCAGTCGATGCCGACGGCTCCGGTCAGGTGCAGCACGTCGCCGCCGGCGAGATCGACCAGCAGCAGCCCGGCGCGGGGGTTCAGCAGCATGTTGCCCAACGTGTTGAAATAGCGGTTGCCGGCATAGTCCGGCACGATCAGCCGGTCGCCGTCGATGCGGATGAAGCCCGCCGGCCCGCCCCGGTGCGACACGTCCAGCCGGGCGTCCTTTCCCGTCGACGATGCGGAGGCGACGAAGGCGGTGTCCGCCGCACCGATCAGGCGCCGTGCCTCGCCGTCCAATCCGGACAGTGCTTCCACCGCTCCGGCGGGGGAGGGGGGTGCGGCCTCCGTCCGGCGGACATGGATGTATTGCGGGCAGTTGCCGAAGCTCTCTTCCACCCCTATCGCAAAGGCCTGCCCGTTGCGCGCCGACACCCGGCCGTTTACCCGGTTGCGTCGCCGGGTGCCGAGGTCGATGCCCAGCGCCGCCACCGGATCCCCGACCGCCGGCCCGGACGGCCAGGGCTGCCACGCGCCAACGTCCGGCCGCACCCACAGCGTCCGCGGATCGGCCGCGGCAACGAAGCCGGGGGCGCCGGTCAGCACGCCGGCCGACGGGTCGCCGGCCTCGTCCCGTGCGGCGACCAGCAGCCAGGGCAGCAGCGGATAGAACTCCTGGTGCTGGGGGATCAGCCGGTCGCGGATCGGCGCCGACGGCACGCGGAACCCGGCCCGCGCCTGCGCCTCCCGCTCGCCGGTATGGAAGGGATCGGGGATGCGGTCCTGGTCCATGGCCGTGCTCCTGTGTTCGAGGCGAAGGGCGTTCAGGCATGCTGCGGAATGGCGCTGGGAATGGCGCTCTGCGGCATCGGTGTCAGTGCCGGAATCGCCTCCACCCGCTCCAGCCAGCGGCGGACCGCCGGATAGGGATCGAGCGGGATGCGCCCTTCCGGGGCGCGGGCGACATAGGCGTAGCAGGCGATGTCGGCGATGGTCGGCCGCTCCGCCGCCAGCCAGTCGCGGCTGGCCAGATGCCCGTCCATGAAGCGGAGAACGCGCTCCGCGACCCTCTGCGCATCGGTCAGCGAACCGGCCCCGCCCCACAGCGTCAGGATGCGCGCCAGCGCCGGCCCGAAGCGCAGGTCGCCGGATGCGATCGACAGCCAGCGCTGCACCCGCGCCGCCGCCTCCGGCGCCTTCGGGTTCCACAGGCCGGAGGCGTCATAGCGGTCGGCGAGATAGACCAGGATGGCGGTGGAGTCCGGCAGGACGAGGTCGCCATCGACCAGCACCGGGATTTGGCCGAGCGGGTTCAGCGCGAGGAAGGCGTCCGACCGCCGCCGGTCGGCGTCGGTTTCGACATAGTGGTGGGGCAGGCCGAGGATGTTCAGGAACGCTTCCACCCGGTGGACGTGACCGGACAGACGCATGCCGTAGAGCGTGATGGCGGGATCGGTATTAAGGCTCATGGGAAAGCACCTCCTTGTTGGATCGCGGATGCCCACAGCCAACCACTTGCGCACCGACGCGGGAATGCGCTTTGATCAAAAGGCACTCTTCCAGAAATCGGAACAATCGTGGACCGGCTGGACGAACTGGCGATCTTCGTCGCGATCCTGGAGGCCGGCAGCCTTGCCGGCGCGGCCAAGCGGCTGCGGCGGTCGGCGCCCGCCGTCACCCGCGCCCTGTCGGGGCTGGAGGAGCGGCTGGGCCTGCGGCTGATCGAGCGCACCACCCGCAACCTCTCCCCCACCGACGCCGGGTGGCGGTTGGCGGAGCAGGCGCGCCGGCTGCTGGCCGACTATGACGAGGCGCTGGCCGCCACAGGCACCGACCGGCCGTTGCGCGGGCGGCTTCGCGTCACCGCTCCGGTGATGTTCGGGCGCAAGCATGTGACGCCGCTGGTCCTCGACTTCATGCGCGCTTTCCCCGACATCCGGGTCGAGCTGGTGCTGTCCGACGGCAATCTCGACCTGATCGAGGAGGAGTTGGACGTCGCGATCCGCATCGGCCCGCTGCCCGACTCCGGCCTCGTCGCCCGGCGGGTGGGGCAGGTCGGGCGCTATCTGGTCGCCAGCCCCGGCTATCTGGCGCGGCGCGGCACGCCTTCGATGCCGGAGGATCTGGCCGGCCACGACATCATCCTGTCCATGGCCCGTCCCGGTCCGCCGGACTGGCGATTCCTGGTCGACGGGCGGGAGCGGGTGGTGCGGGTCACCCCGCGGCTGGCGGTCAGCCACATCGAGCCGGCCCTGCTCGCCGCGCGGGATGGGCATGGCATCGCCCGGCCACTGTCCTACCAGGCGGCCGACGACATCGCCGCCGGAACCCTTGTGCGCCTGATGCCGCATGCCGAGCCGGCGCCGCTGCCGGTCCATGCCGTGGTGCCGACGGCGCGGTTGATGCCCGGCCGGGTGCGCGCCTTCCTCGACCATGCGGTGCAGGGGCTGTCGGCGCTGGACGTGCTGCGAAGCTGAGCGCAGGGCTTTGGCCGGAGGATCAGGGCTCGCGGACGACGCGGAATCCGTAAGCGGCATATCCGCTCTCCGCCCCATCCACCCGCCGCACGGCGGAGCGGACATAGCGCGGGTGGCTGTGCCATGACCCACCACGCATCGTCCGACGCGGGCAATTCCGCCCGGCCTCTTCGGAACCTGCGGATGCGTCGGCCGCGCAATCCTCCACCCATTGCCAGACGTTGCCCAGCATGTCGTACAGGCCGAAGCCGTTGGGCCGATAGCTGCCGACCGGGGCGGTGAACAGGGCGCCGTCGCGGCAGGCCGCCACCTCCCAGTCGGTGAAGCGGTCCTTGGCGGTCAGGTCGGCGCCGTTCGCCGCGCCGCATCCCGCCGCCGGGTCTTCGCCCCACCAGCGGGCGGTCGCGGTGCCGGCACGGGCCGCATACTCCCACTCCGCCTCCGTCGGCAGGCGATAGGCGTGGCCGGTGCGGCGGCTGAGCCAGTCCACATAGGCCTTGGCATCGTACCAGCTGACGCAGACCGCCGGGTGGGCGTTCGTCTGGTCGAATCCAGGCCGGCGCCAGGAGAAGTGCCAGCGCGGCAGCAGCTCGGTCTCGCCGGTGTAGCCGCGGCAGATGGTCTGCGACCGATATCCGCTGTCCTCGACGAAGCGGGCGTACTCGCCACGGGTGACCGTGTATTTGCCGAGCGCGAAGGGGTGCCGGATCGTTGCCGGCCGCTGAATCGCTTCTCCCGGAAAACGCTCCGCCTCCGTCTCCGGCGAACCCTGGAGGAAGCTGCCGGCCGGCACCGTCACCAGCACCGGGGCGTCGGGATGGTCCCAGATCTCGCGCGCCGCGCCTTCGGCCTGCCAGACCTGGAAGGCGGCCAGCCGTTCGGCGCGCCAGCCGGTCAGGTCCACCGGCTCGGTCCGGCGCCAGGCGGTCAGCCCGGCCAGCAGAAGGATCAGGACGGCCACGGCGCCCAGCGAGCCGGGCAGGGCCAATCTCTTGACGGGGATGTCTTTTGCGGGGGAGGTGCAGTGGGTCATCCCGTCATTTCCCCGGTGCAACCCTCCCCCGGCAACCGTGCGTCCGTGTCCTGGTCGGGGCACCTCCCGGCCGGTCCGGCAGCCAAGGGACTGTCCGCCTGTTCCGTCGGAGTAGGCCTGAAGCGGTAGGGCGTCGAAAGCGTGGCCGCCCTGTTGGTGCGGGCAGACGTTCAACAGAGCACGTTCAACAGAGCGTTGACACCACAAGGAGGATAATCATGGCTGCCTATCCCGCGGACCTCACGCGCGCGCTGTTCGTCACCGGTCTGCGCAACGCCCACGCGGTCGAACAGCAGGCGCTCGCGCTGATGGACCGCCAGCTTGACCGTCTGGTGAATTATCCGGAAGTCTCCGACCATCTGCGCATGCACCGTGGCGAGACCGAGGCGCAGATCACCCGGCTCGACCAGATCCTGGACCAACTGCAGGAAAGCCATTCGGGCCTGAAGGACACCGCCTTGTCGATCATGGGCAATCTGGCGGCGCTGGGCCACAGCTTCGCCGAGGACGAAATCCTCAAGAACTCCTTCGCCAACTATGCCTTCGAGAATTTCGAGGTGGCGAGCTACCGGTCGTTGCTGACGGTGGCGGATGCCGGCAACTTCGCCTTCGCCGTCCCGCTTCTGCAGACATCGCTGCGCGAGGAGGAGGCGATGGCCTCCTGGGTGATCGAGAATGTGCCGACCCTGACCTTGAAATACCTGTCGCTGAAAGCTGCCGACCAACCCGCCGGCCGCTGACGCCGGCCGCGATCCGACTGCATGGAAAACGGCCGGGGAAGACAGGCTCTTCCCCGGCCCTTTTCTTTCGGCGCCAACACCTTGACGCCGGCAGGAAATCAGACGTCGTAGATCGGGCCTGGTGTCTTCTTGTTAGAGCCGCCGGCCTTGGCCGCATCGTTCACCGTGGCTTCCCCCCGGTTGTGACGATGCCTTCCCAACAGCGCAGGGGCGCAGCCGTTGCCGACGATCCGTCACCGGACATCGCGGCACCGCAATGCAGCCTTCCGGCCTTGTCCGGATTTTGCCCGGTGACGAGCAGGCTTGCTTTGCCGTAAGAGACAGGACGGGCCTCAAAACGGATGGATCCCCCGTGCTCAGATCGGTTTCCCTTTGCCTGTTCGTCGCCGCGGCCGGCGGTCTTGCGGGCTGCACCTCCGACTATTCGCCCAACACCTACTCCTCCAGCGCGGTCCAGCAGGCCAACAAGGTGGAGCCGGCGGTCGTGGTCGGATTCCGTCAGGTGGCGATCAGCGCCAACGGCACGGTCGGCGCCGTCAGCGGCGGGGCGGCCGGCGGCATCCTGGGGGCGCAGGTCGGCTCCGGCGGCATGAACGCAGCGCTGGGCACCGTCGGCGGCACGGCGATCGGCGGCCTGCTGGGCACGGCGATGGAGCATATCGCCGGTGACACCACCGGCTGGGAATACATCGTCCGCAAATCCAACGGCGACCTGCTGTCGCTGACCCAGAAGGAACCGCAGCCGCTGCCCATCGGCCAGAAGGTTCTGGTCATCACCGGCAGCCAGGCCCGCATCGTGCCCGACTATTCGTCGCCCGCCGAGTCCGCGGCCGCCAAGGCCGATTCGGTCAAAGCCGATCCGGCCAAGACGGAGGCCGCGGTGGAACCCCCGAAGCCGGAAACGCCGAAATCGGACGTCAGGACGGTGCCGCTCGCCCCGCCCGCCGCATCTGCCCCGTCTGCATCCGCCGCGTCCGAATCCGCCGCCGGCCCTGCGCCGTCCAGTGGCGGCGGCCCCATTCGCCTGACCGCCCCCACCGACAACGCTCCTGCCGGCAATGCCCCGGCGCCTGCGGTTTCCGCACCGTTCGCCGACCCTCTTCCGGCTCCCGTTCCAGCAGAGGCGAAGCCGGCCGAGTAGCTCCATGCTTGTAGCTCCATACTTGTCCGAATGGACGGGATGGCGCACAGTCCGGTGATCCAACCGTAAGATCACCGGCCGAGGGTCCATGTCCGCCGTCGATTCCGCACACAGTGCCGCTCCCGCCCCCACTCCAGCCCCTATTCCGGCAATGACCAGGGAGGAGTTGGAGGAGCTGATCCGCGAGGGGGTTCCCCTGGTCGGCAACTTCGGCATCGTCGTCGACAGCCTCGGCGCCGGCACGATCCGCCTGCGGCTGCCCTACAAGGACGATTTCGTCCGGCCCGGCGGCACCGTCACCGGTCCTGCCATGTTCGGGCTGGCCGACGTGGCGCTCTATGGCGCGGTGCTGAGCCTGATCGGGCGGGTGGAACTGGCGGTGACCACCAGCATGACCATCAACTTCCTGCGCCGCCCGCCCCCCGTCGCCATCGTCGCCGAGGCGCGCGTCCTGAAGCTGGGAAAGCGGCTGGCCTATGGCGAGATCCTGCTGTTCTCCGAAGGCGATCCGGAGCCGGTCGCCCATGTCACCGGCACCTACTCCATCCCCCCGCACGATCCCGTCACTGTTGCGGTATCTCATTACCGTGTGGATGGGGCCGCGTAAAAATCTGTTTATTATCAATGGGTTTGGCAAAGAGGTATCTAATTACCGCTCTCGCAAGGCGCTGATATCAAAGGAAAATTTTTCGGTTGACAGAGGTGTGCCGCTGCCCGTAGAAAGCCGTCCGCTTCGGCGCCCCGGATTCGGCGGCCTGCCGATCCGTATTCGAAGAAACGAGTGTGGCGATGAAGACCTTCAATCTGAAGCCGACCGATATCGAGAAGAAGTGGTACGTCGTCGACGCCGACGGCCTCGTTCTCGGCCGGCTCGCCAGCATCCTGGCGAACATCCTGCGTGGCAAGAACAAGCCGACCTACACCCCGCACATGGATTGCGGCGACCATGTCGTCGTGATCAATGCCGAGAAGGTGAAGCTGACCGGCAACAAGCGCGATGCCGACATCTTCTACTGGCACACCGGCTATCCGGGCGGGATCAAGGGCCGTTCCAAGGGCCAGATCCTGGACGGCAAGTATCCGGAGCGTGTGATCGAGAAGGCCGTGGAGCGTATGGTTCCGCGCGGTCCGCTCGGCCGTCAGCAGATGACCCATCTCAAGGTCTACAAGGGCGCCACGCATCCGCACGATGCGCAGCAGCCGGTCGCCCTCGACATCGGCGCCCTGAACCCGAAGAATAAGCGGAGCGCGTAAGCATGGCCCAGGTCACCACCACCCTCTCCAGCCTCAAGGAACTGACGGGCGCCGCCGCCACCGCGACCGTCACCGAGGAGCTCGCCGCTCCGAAGCTGGACGCCCAGGGCCGCGCTTATGCCACCGGCAAGCGCAAGGACGCCGTCGCCCGCGTGTGGATCAAGCCGGGCACCGGCAAGGTCACCGTGAACGGCCGCGACCAGTCGGTCTACTTCGCCCGTCCGGTGCTGCGCATGATGATCGCCCAGCCGTTCGGCGTGACCGAGCGTCTGGACCAGTTCGACGTCGTCGCCACCGTCGCCGGTGGTGGTCTGTCGGGCCAGGCCGGTGCCGTCCGTCACGGCATCTCCAAGGCGCTGACCTACTTCGAGCCGGCCCTGCGCCCGCCGCTGAAGGCCGCCGGCTTCCTGACCCGCGACGCCCGTACGGTCGAGCGCAAGAAGTACGGCCGCGCCAAGGCCCGCCGCAGCTTCCAGTTCTCGAAGCGCTAATCCCTACACGGGCCTGCTGCTTTACGGTACAAGCGAGGGGCGTCCCGAAAGGGGCGCCCCTTTCTTTTTGTCCCGGTATCACCAATCAAGCGTTCCTCCCGTCAAGCGAAGGACATCGCCTCCATGGCCTCGATCAGCATTCCGGGCAGCACTCCCGGCGGTTCGAAAATCCGCGTCGGCATCCTGGGCGCTTCCGGTTACACCGGCGCCGAACTGGTGCGCATGCTGCTGCGCCACCCGAACGTCGAGATCTCTGCCCTGACCGCCGAACGACAGGCCGGCAAGCCGATGGCGGAGGTGTTCCCGCATCTGGGCGGCTATGGCCTGCCCGATCTGGTGAAGATCGAGCAGCTGAAGTGGGACGGCCTGGACTTCATCTTCTGCGCCCTGCCGCACGGCACTACGCAGGAGGTGATCGCCGGCCTGCCCAGCGGGCTGAAGGTGGTCGACCTGTCCGCCGATTTCCGTCTGAGCGACCCGGCCGAATACGCCACCTGGTACGGCCATGAGCACCGCGCCGTCGGCCTGCAGAAGGAGGTCGCCTACGGCCTGACCGAGTTCAACCGCCAGGGCGTGCGCAAGGCGCGGGTGGTGGCCAATCCGGGCTGCTACCCGACCTGCTCGCTGCTGCCTCTGCTGCCTCTGCTGCTGGAGAACCAGATCGAGCCGGGCGGCATCATCATCGACGCCAAGTCCGGCGTGTCGGGCGCCGGCCGCGACGCCAAGCAGGCCAACCTGTTCACCGAGGTGTCGGAGGGCTTCAACGCCTATGGCGTCGGCCACCACCGCCACATGCCGGAGATCGAGCAGGAGCTGCGGCTGGCCGCGGGCCGGCCGGTCACCGTCTCCTTCACCCCGCATCTGGTGCCGATGAACCGCGGCATGATGGCGACCATTTATGTCCGCATGGCCGACGGCGTCACCGCCGACGACCTGCGCGCAACACTGGCCGCCCGCTATGCCGACGAGCCCTTCGTCGGGGTGACTCCGGCCGGCGTGGTCCCGGCGACGCGCCATGTCCGCGCGTCCAACCACAATCTGATCGGCGTGGTCGCCGACCGCACCCCGCGCGGTGCCATCATCGTGTCGGTGATCGACAATCTGGTGAAGGGCGCCTCGGGCCAGGCCATCCAGAACATGAACGTCATGATGGGGCTGGGCGAGACCACCGGCATCGATCAGGCGCCGCTTTTCCCGTAACAAGTCAGCACGAGGGGGCTGTGACAGCGTTGTGGCCCCCTGTCCGCACTGTTGCACAGAGGCACCAATCGGGATTTGCTTTGCCCTGTCAATGCGAAATCAGGTGGTGCCTTAAGCCTTACGGTGCTTCAATCCGGCCCGTCATGCACGACTTCGGTACGACCTGATGACCGGCCTTGTCCGCGCCTTCAACGGCATTCTGCCCACCGTCGACCCGACCGCGTTCATCGCGGAAACGGCGGCGGTGATCGGTGATGTCGTGGTCGGGGCGAACAGCAGCATCTGGTACGGCTGCACCGTGCGTGGAGACGTCAACGAGATCCGAATCGGCGCTCGCACCAACCTCCAGGACGGCACCGTGGTCCACGTGGCCGCCGAAGGGCAGGGCACCTACATCGGAGACGACATCACCGTCGGCCATATGGCGATGCTGCACGCCTGCACGCTGGAAGACGGCTGCTTCATCGGCATGAAGGCCTGCATCCTGGATGGGGCCTATGTCGAGTCGCGGGCGATGGTCGCCGCCGGTGCTCTGGTGACGCCCGGAAAGCGGGTGACGTCCGGATTCTTGTGGGCCGGCAGCCCTGCTAGACCGGTTCGCGAGCTGACGGAGCGCGATCTCGCGGTTTTTCCGGTTCTCAGCCACCGTTACACGGATTTGGCGGAATCCTACCGGAAAAGCTGCTATGGAAGTGGAGCATAGGTCCAAGAACAGGTACGGTTCGGCCAATCGGCTGAGGTGTCGGAACACCACCGCACACCACATGTTGGGATGGTCGCTGCCGCGCTTGCACATGGGCGGATGCTTCGGTTGATAGGTTCATCCCCCGCAGGCACTCTGATGGGGAAGGGTTCTGGAAGGGAGTGAAGACAATGAAGACTATTGTTCGCGCGGGTCTGGCTGCCATCCCGGCCGCCATCGTCGCTTTCGGTCTGTCGGCGGCCGCCAATGCCCAGGACGCGAGCCTGGTCGGCAAGGGCACCGAGTGGTGCAACCCGGTCATCGGGTGGAACGGTCAGGTCAAGGAAGGCGTCGCCGCCCGCACCGCCGGCGGCGGCTACGTCATCCATCAGGGCAGCTATCCGTGCCCGCCGGCCGCCGCTGCTCCGGCTCCGGCCGCCGTCGCTGCGGTCCAGAGCGAATATCTGGTGTTCTTCGACTGGGATAAGTCGACCATCACCCCGGCCGCCGATCGCGTGATCGGTGACGCGGTGTCGGCCATCCTGAAGAACGGTGGCGCCAAGATCCACGTCGTCGGCCACACCGACACGTCGGGCTCGCCGGCCTACAACCAGAAGCTGTCGCTGCGTCGTGCCGACGCGGTCAAGAAGGCTCTGGTCGCCAAGGGCATCCAGACTGCCAACATCACGACCGAAGGCAAGGGCGAGAGCCAGCTGCTGGTCCAGACCGGTCCGAACGTGCGTGAGCCGTCCAACCGTCGTGCGCAGATCCTGCCGCGCCTGCTGAACGCTCCGTCGTCCTAAGGACGGATGGCAGGGGGCCGCTCCGGGGGTTTCGGATCGGCCTTCCCGCCTGCGGGAGAAACCGCAAGAAAAAGGCCGCGCCGGGTTTTCCCGCCGCGGCCTTTTTCCGTTCCAGCCTGCTCTCAGACTCCTGTTTGGGCCGGGTCCTGTTCCGGCTCCCCGGCCGTCAGCCGCAAGGGCACCACGCCCGCCCATACCGGGTGAGCCATATCCTCCGGGTCGTCGCTTGGCGGGCCGGAGCGCCGCTTGGCCGACGCCTCGGCGATCGGGAAGGCCAGCACGGATGTGGCCTTCAGCTCCTGCGCATTGGGCGCCCGCACCTTGGCGCTGCGGCCGGGTTCGATCTTCTCCATCAGGGCATCCAGGGCGGCGCGCTTCTCCGCCTCCTCCATCACCAGCCGCGGCCGGCCGAACAGCATGACCGAGCGGTAATTGACGGAATGATGGAAGGCCGACCGTGCCAGCACCCATCCATCGATCAGCGACAGGGTGATGCAGGCTTCGCCTCCCTCCTGCAGCCGCCGGATCATCCGGCTGGAGGAGGCGCCGTGGATCATCAGTTCGTCCCCGACGCGCCAGGGAACCGTCGGAATCACCATGGGGGAGCGGGCGCCCTGGCCCTCGATCTGGCCCTTGATGGCGTCGTCGACGAAGCCGACGTGGCAGATCGGCGCCTCGTCGATGATGGCGTGGATCAGGGCGACGTCATGGCTGCCGCGGTCGCCCAGCCGCACCGGCCGGGTGCGCGGGGTCTGGGCCAGGGCGGCGGAGGAAGCGGCTGGAAGGCTGGTCATGGTCGTGCTCAAGGCCGGAACTGTTGCGATGGCCCAGAATGGCCCGCAGAATGGTTCTCTCGAAAGGTCCGGAATGTCGATTCGATAGGGACCAATCCGCTCATCCCACGGAGGATCGCCATGGCCCGGTCGGCAGTTCCGGTTCTCTCCAGCCTCGGCCCGGTGGCGCTCGACCGTGACGGAGCGGAGCCGTTGCACCGCCAACTCTACCGCGCGCTGCGTCAGGCGGTGCTGGATGGCCGCCTGCGTCCGGGGGAGCGACTGCCACCCAGCCGGGCGCTCGCCGCCGACTGGGGGCTGTCGCGCAACACGGTGGTGACCGCCTACGACACGCTGCTGGCGGAGGGTTACGTCACCGGGCGGGTGGGGGCCGGCACCTTCGTCGCCGCCTCGCTTCCCGATGCGGCGCCCGGCAGCATTCCGGCCCGCGACGAGGTCCGCCGGGGTGTCGGCCTGTCCGTCCGCGGCCGTGTGTTGGCCGAGGCGCCGGCCATCGCGCGTGACCGGGTGGGGCGGCCCTTCGCGCTCGGCACGCCGGATCTCGGCGTCTTTCCCTTCGCCCTGTGGGCGCAGCTTCTCGGACGCTGCTGGCGCCAGGGCGGGCGGACGCTTGCGACCGAGCCGGACCCGCTGGGCCACGCTCCGCTGCGGGCGGAGATCGCTGCCTGTCTGCGGGCCATCCGTGCCGTCCGTTGCGAGCCGGAGCAGGTCGTCATCGTCTCCGGCGCGCAGCAGGGGCTGGCACTGTTGGCGCAACTGCTTCTCGACCCCGGCGATGCGGCCTGGGTGGAGGAGCCGGGTTGGCCCGGCAACCGCGCCGCCCTGCTGGGGGCCGGGGCACGGCTGATTCCGGTGCCGGTGGACGGGGAGGGGATCGACGTCGCCGCCGGCATGGCCCGCGGTGCCGACGCCCGGCTGGCGCTGGTCACCCCCTCCCACCAATTCCCCTTGGGCGTGACCATGAGCCTCGCGCGGCGCCTGCGCCTGCTGGACTGGGCGGCGGCCCGCGACGCCTGGATCGTCGAGGACGATTACGACAGCGAGTTCCGCTATGCCGGCCCGCCGCTGGCCGCCCTCCAGGGGTTGGACGGTGCCGGGCGGGTCATCTATGTCGGCAGCTTCAGCAAGGTGATGTTCCCGGCGCTGCGGCTCGGCTATGTCGTGGTGCCGCCCGATCTGGTCGAGCCGGTGCGCGCCGCGCGGCGCCATTTCGACGGCGGAACCAGCGTGGTGCCGCAGGCGGCCCTGCACCGTTTCCTCGCCGACGGCCATTTCGCCTCGCACCTGCGGGCCATGCGCTCCCTCTACGCCGCCAAGCGCACCGCCATCCTGGAGTCGATCGCAGGCGCCTTCGACGGTTTCGCCACGGCCGAGGCGGGGGAGGCCGGCATGCATGTCCTGCTCCGCCTGCCGCCGGACTGCCCCGACCATGCCCTGGCCGAGCGCGCCGCCGGCATCGGCCTGACCACGCCGCCGCTGTCCAGCTACCATCGCGCCGCCGGCGGCATCGCCGGCAACGGCCTGCTGCTGGGCTTCGCCGCCCACGACCCGGCGACGCTCGACCGCGCGGTGCGCGATCTGGCGCGGTTGTGCGTCGATGATTGCGAATGATCCATCGGCCAGGTTGCGGGCGCTGGATGGTATGTCAACTGGCCCGCCTGGATAACTCTTCCGCGCCACTCCATGTCCAGTCCGGATTGCCGCGCATTTGGACTTACGGCTCGAAAACACTCCCGACCGTTGCGGCCCCTGACTTTTGCCGTCGAGCATATCCGGAAGTCAGGGGTTGCCTGATGGCTCGCCGGGTGAAACCTTCGAGCGGTTGGCTTGTTTCCGTCCCGTGTTCCCGCGACACGTGTTCCGTCAATCGCTTCTCGAAAGTGCTGGACCCATGATCGATCGGCAGGACCGGCTCTGGTACAAGGACGCCGTCATCTACCAATTGCACATCAAGGCGTTCTTCGACGCCGACAACGACGGCATCGGCGATTTCGCCGGCCTGACCCAGAAGCTGGACTATATCCAGGATCTGGGGGTGACGGCGGTGTGGCTTCTGCCCTTCTATCCGTCCCCGCTACGCGACGACGGCTATGACATCGCCGACTACACCTCGGTCAACCCGACCTACGGGAACCTGGACGACTTCCGGCGCTTCATGGAGGAATGCCACAACCGCGGCCTGCGGGTGATCACCGAACTGGTCATCAACCACACCTCCGACCAGCATCCCTGGTTCCAGCGTGCGCGGGAGGCGCCTCCCGGCTCCAACCACCGCGACTATTATGTCTGGTCCGACAGCGACCAGAAATACCAGGGCACGCGCATCATCTTCTGCGACACCGAAAAGTCCAACTGGACCTGGGATCCGGTCGCCAACGCCTATTACTGGCACCGCTTCTATTCGCACCAGCCCGACCTGAACTTCGACAATCCCGAAGTCCTGGAGGAGGTGCTGAAGGTCATGCGCTTCTGGCTGGACATCGGGGTGGACGGGCTGCGGCTCGACGCCATCCCCTACCTGAAGGAGCGCGAGGGCACCAACAACGAGAATTTGCCGGAAACGCATGACGTCCTGAAGGCGATCCGCACCGCGCTGGACGCCGAGTATCCCGACCGCATGCTGCTGGCCGAAGCCAACCAGTGGCCGGAGGACGTGCTACCCTATTTCGGCGATCCGGAGAAGGGCGGCGACGAATGCCACATGTCCTTCCACTTCCCGCTGATGCCGCGCATCTACATGGCGGTGGCGATGGAGGACCGGCATCCCATCGCCGACATCATGCGCCAGACCCCGGACATCCCGGCCGACTGCCAGTGGGCCATCTTCCTGCGCAACCACGATGAACTGACGCTGGAGATGGTCACCGACAGCGAGCGCGACTATCTCTGGAACTTCTACGCCGCCGACCGGCGCATGCGGATCAACCTCGGCATCCGCCGCCGCCTGGCGCCGTTGCTGGAGAACGACCGCCGCAAGATCGAGCTGCTGAACAGCCTGCTGATGTCGATGCCCGGCACGCCGGTGCTGTATTACGGCGACGAGATCGGCATGGGCGACAACATCTATCTCGGCGACCGCGACGGCGTGCGCACGCCAATGCAATGGTCGATCGACCGCAACGGCGGCTTCTCGCGCGCCGACCCGGCGCGGCTCTACCTGCCGGCGGTGCTCGACCCGATCTACGGCTTCATGGCCGTCAATGTGGAGGCGCAGGCCCGCAACCCCTCCTCGCTGCTGAACTGGATGAAGCGGCTGGTGGCGGTGCGCAAGCAGCGCCAGAGCTTCGGCCGCGGCAGCTTCTCGCTGCTCTATCCCGGCAACCGCAAGGTGCTGGCCTATGTCCGCTGCCTGGAGACGGAAAACGGGTCGGAGATCGCGCTGTGCGTCGCCAACCTGTCACGCTCGGCCCAGGCGGTTGAGCTGGACCTTAAGACTTGGAAGGGCCGCATTCCGGTCGAGCTGCTGGGCCGGACCGTCTTCCCGCCGATCGGCGACCTTCCCTATCTGCTGACGCTGCCGGCCTATGGCTTCTACTGGTTCGCGCTGACCGCCGAGGCGGAGCTGCCGACCTGGCACGAAACCCCGCCGGAGCCGGTGCCGGACCTGCTGACCGTGGTGGTGCGCGACGGCTGGCACAGCCTGACCAGCGGCAAGGCGGCGGACGAGTTGGGCCGCGACGTCCTGCAGGCCTTCCTGCCCAAGCAGCGCTGGTTCTCCGCCAAGGACCGCCGCATCACCCGCTCGCACGTCACCATGGCAGCCCAGCTGCCGGGGCCGGGCGACGGCTTCATGCTGGTGCGCACGCAGGTGGGCCTCAGCGGGGTCGGCGTGGACGGCGACGCCGCCGACCAGAGCTATTTCCTGCCGATGGCGATGAGTTGGGAGAACGGGGCGGGCGGCACCGGCTGGCCGCTGCTTCCCTACACGCTGGCCAAGGTGCGGCGCGGACCCCGAACCGGCGCCATCTATGACGCGGTGCAGGCCGACAGTTTCGCGCTTGCACTGATCGAGGCGCTGCGGCGCGGCGAGACTCTGCAGGCGATGTCCGCGCCGGGGATGGCCGGCAGCGGCAGCATCCGCTTCACCGCCACCGACGCGCTGGCCGCCATCGAGCTGTCGGAAGAGACCGAGGTGCGGCGGCTGGGCGTGGAGCAGAGCAACACCTCCGTCCTGGTCGACAGCCAGATCGTGCTGAAGGTCCTGCGCCGGCTGGTGGAGGGCGAGCATCCCGAGGTCGAGATGGGCCGCTTCCTGACGGAGGTCGGCTTCGCCAACACCCCGGCCCTGCTGGGCACGGTGGAGCAGGTGGCGGCCGACGGCACGCCCACCGCGCTGGCGGTGGCGCAGGCCTTCGTCCGCAACCAGGGCGACGGCTGGGCCAGCACGGTGGAGGAGCTGGAACGCCAGCTGGAGGACATCCGCCTCGGCGTCGCCGGCACCACAGAGGATGCGGCGGAGGCGGGCGAGCCCTTCGGCATGCATCTGGTGATGATGACCACGCTGGGGCAGCGCACCGCCGAACTGCATCGCGCACTGGCGCAGGCCACCGGCAGGCCCGCCTTCGATCCGGAGCCGATCACGCCCGACGATCTGGCCCGCTGGGCCGATGCCGCCCGCGCCCAGGCGGAGGCCGCCTTCGCCGCCCTGCCCGGAACGCTGGACCGTCTGCCGGCCGACGTGCGCGCCGACGCCGAACAGCTGCTTGCCCGCCGGGCCGAGGCGATTGCGCGGCTCGACGCGCTGGCGGGCATGCGGATCGACGGCGTCAAGACCCGCATCCACGGCGACTATCACCTGGGTCAGGTCGTGCGGGCGCAGAACGACTGGTACATCCTGGACTTCGAAGGCGAGCCGGCGAAGACGCTGGAGGAACGCCGCGCCAAGTCCAGCGCCCTGCGCGACGTGGCCGGCATGCTGCGCTCCTTCAACTATGCCGCCTGGGCGGCGCTGTTCCGGCTGGACAGCGCGGGCGAGGGTGCCAACAGCGGTGACAGCCCGGCGCTGGCCGCCGCCCTCGACTGGGAACGCCGCAGCATCGACTCCTTCCTCGACGGCTACCGGACGGCGATCGAGGGCTGTCCGGTCTGGCCCGCGGAGACTGGGGCCGGTGACGAGGCGGCGCGCGGCCTGCTGACCCTGTTCCTGCTGGAAAAGGCCTTCTACGAGATCGGCTACGAGGCGGCGAACCGGCCCAACTGGATCGGCATCCCGGTCAAGGGCGTGCTGGGCCTGCTCGACGATGCCAATGAGGCGGGCGCGAAGGGGTGAGCGGACAAATCCGCGGCGGGCATGGTGTGACGAAACCGCCGCGGGTATGTTCACGTCCGGAGAAGGCGTTCCGGCGAGACTTTGCGCTATGCGACTCCTCGTCGGCCGTCATTCCCGCGAAGGCGGGAATCCAGGGCTCCCCAAAATGGAGCTTGGCGCGTTAGCCTGGATCCCCGCCTTCGCGGGGATGACGGGGTTGGGACAGTAATGGTCCACAAGACGATAGGGCCTCCACGAAGAAGGGCACTTGGCCAATGGCGAGCGACATGACGACGGACACCCGCAAGGACCAGGCGCAGACCGGCGTCCCCGAAGGCCGTAACGGCGGTCAGCCCCGTACCGATCACCGGGCCGAGGCCCTGCGCGCGGCGGCGGACGCCATCGCGCGGGCCGACCATGGCGATCCCTTCGCCGTGCTGGGCATGCAGCAGGAGGCGCCCGGCCGCCCGGTGGAGGTCCGCGCCTTCGTGCCCGGCGCAGAAAAGCTGTGGGTGATCGACAGTGCCACCGGCGAACCGGCGGGCGAGGCCGAGCGCATCCACCAGGACGGCTTCTACCTCGCAGTGATGCCCGACCGGGCGGAGCGCTTCCGCTACCGCCTGCGCGCCCAATACCCGCTGGCGACCCAGGAGTTCGAGGACGCCTACCGCTTCGGCAACATGCTGGGCGAACTGGACGTCCATCTGCTGGCCGAGGGCACCCACCTGCGCAATTACGAGAAGCTGGGCGCCCACCCGCGCGAGGTCGACGGCGTCGCCGGCGTCTCCTTCGCCGTCTGGGCGCCGAGCGCCCGCAGCGTCAGCGTCGTCGGCGACTTCAACAACTGGGACGGCCGCCGCCTGCCGATGCGCCGGCGCGTCGAGGTCGGCGTCTGGGAGATCTTCGTCCCCCACGCCCGTGCCGGCCAACGCTACAAGTTCGAGATTCGCGGACCCAACGGCAACCTGATGCCGGCCAAGGCCGACCCCTACGCCTTCCAGGCGGAGATGCGCCCGGCCACCGCCTCGGTCGTGCACGGCCTGCCGCCCTACGAGTGGCGCGACCAGGAGTGGCAGAGCCGCAAGCTCGCCACCTCCGACCGCACCGCGCCGATCTCCATCTACGAGGTCCATCTCGGCTCCTGGGCGCGGGTGCCGGAGGAGGACAACCGATTCCTGACCTATCAGGAGCTGGCCGAGCGGCTGATCCCCTACGCCAAGGACATGGGCTTCACCCATATCGAGCTTCTGCCGATCACCGAGCATCCGTTCGACGGTTCCTGGGGCTACCAGCCCATCGGCCTCTATGCCCCGACCGCCCGCCACGGCTCGCCGGAGGACTTCAAGGACTTCGTCAACGCCTGCCACCGAGCCGGGCTGGGCGTGCTGCTGGATTGGGTGCCCGGCCATTTCCCGACCGATCCGCACGGGCTGGGCGATTTCGACGGCACGCATCTCTACGAGCATGCCGACCCGCGCCAGGGCTTCCACCAGGATTGGAACACCCTGATCTACAATTTCGGCCGGACGGAGGTGCAGAACTTCCTGCTGGGCAACGCGCTGTTCTGGCTCGACCATTACAAGCTGGACGGGCTGCGCGTCGATGCCGTCGCCTCCATGCTCTATCTCGACTACAGCCGCAAGGAAGGGGAGTGGGTCCCCAACAAGTTCGGCGGTCGCGAGAACCTCGAATCCATCGCCTTCCTCAAGCGCATGAACGAGCTGGTCTACGGCCAGCAGCCGGGCGCCATGACGGTGGCGGAGGAGTCCACGTCATGGCCGATGGTGTCGAAGCCGACCTATCTCGGCGGCCTCGGCTTCGGCTACAAATGGAACATGGGGTGGATGCACGACACGCTGCATTACATGCAGAACGACCCGATCCACCGCCGCTACCATCACCACCAGATGACCTTCGGGCTGATCTACCAGTTCTCCGAAAACTTCGTGCTGCCGCTCAGCCATGACGAGGTGGTTCACGGCAAGGGGTCTCTCATCAACAAGATGCCGGGCGACGATTGGCAGAAATTCGCCAACCTGCGCGCCTATTACGGCTTCATGTTCGCCCACCCCGGCAAGAAGCTGCTGTTCATGGGCGGCGAGTTCGCCCAGTGGAGCGAGTGGAGCGAGGCGCGGAGCCTGGACTGGCATTTGCTGGACCAGCCCATGCACCGGGGCATGCGCGACCTCGTGCGCGACCTGAACGGCGTCTACCGCGAGCTGGAGCCGCTTCACAAGACCGACTGCGACCCGTCCGGCTTCGAATGGATCGAGTCGAACGACAATGAGAATTCGGTCTTCACCTTCCTGCGCAAGGCCGACGAGTCCGGGCACATCGTCATCGCCGTGTGCAACTTCACGCCGATTCCCCGGTACGGCTACCGCGTCGGCGTACCGCTGCCCGGTCGCTATGTGGAGCGGATCAACACCGACGACGGCAAATACGGCGGCAGCGGCGTCGGCAACCCCGGCGGCGGCGTCTATGCCGAGGAAACCCCCTGGCACGGCCGCACCCACTCGCTCGACCTGACCATCCCGCCGCTGTCGACGCTGATTTTGGAGAGGAAGGCGGAGTAGCATCCTTATGTATTCATTCGTAGACTGTTATTATTGGACTTTTGAGGGAATTGGAGAAAATATACTCATACTTTCTTTCTGCTAGTCTTGAACGCGCTAGCATCTACCCCTGAATCGCATTTGCCGCTGCGAGGCAGAGGCTTTGTGCAATCTTCGAAGGGTAAGCAGATGTCTGGCGCTAATGATTCGTGGACTATTTATAAGGATAACGCCGGTGAATGGAGATGGACCCGTACTGCATCGAACGGCAGGATTGTTGGGGCATCTTCTCAAGGGTATGTGAACCGTTCCGATTGCGTTGATAACGCTCGTCGGAATGGCTATTCTGGCGGATGATCTGTCGCAAAAAAACTGAAGCGTTGGTTGGTCAAAGTAGCCGCCAACGTTTCGGTTTGTGTTGTAGGAAAATCACAAAATTTTTGTAGTGTCTCAGTTTAAATTTCGTTCGCAGGCGAACGCTGCTCAAAGGGCGTTCGCATCTAGCTGCGCGTTTCTAGATGCCTAGTGGCAAATACGATCAGGAGGCCGGAATGCCACGGATAATTAGCGCTACTGAACCCAATCTCGGCGTGCAGTCAACCGGGCTTATCAGGTTGGATGAAAGCTTTGAAAACGAGAGTGTGCGCTACAGAGTTGAGCAGTTCGCGATAGGCCATCTGTATATACCGCCAGAACTCGTTCTTTCTGATACGCTGGTTACTTGGGTCAGGACGCTTGACGAACTGCGTGGCTGGAAGATTTACGCAGATCGCCACCAATTCGAACGGGTCGGACCGCCCACTATTCCGCAGAAGTCTTAGGAATGCCTAAATGCCTGTTTGACAATTAAAACGACGGACAATATGTACTGGTTATATTGTGATAAGTCCTACTGCTTTCTCAAAGAAGCTCTCAGCCGGTGAAATGATCCGCCCGCCGGAAACGCCAAGCCAGATACTTGAAGGGGTCGCTGTCACACGACAGCGGCCCCTTCAGTTTCTCGGAACTGGAAAATTCAAACTGAGACACTACCCTTTCCCAACCTCCCTTGACGCCGCCGGGGGGAGGCTTTCTTATTGGATCCCTTGTGTCTTTTCGGGGAACCGGTGAGGCGTGCGCTGGCTGATGGTCGACAGGAACCCCGTTCCCTCCCTTGATGACGCGATGCGGACCCGTCGGGAAAACCGCAAGGTGCGGTGCCGCAAGGGTCGTGGAACAATGGAACAGGCCCCGAAAACCGTTTCATCCTGTTCCAAACGTTCCATCCGCCGGCCGGCGACCCAGCGCCCCGCCGCATCGCCGGCCCTGCCGATCACCTCTACGACCTCCACCACACAGGCCACCCGCTGATGCCCTCCACCCCCGCCCGCACCCCGGTCTGGCCCGGCAAGCCCTATCCGCTCGGCGCCACCTGGGACGGGTTCGGCGTCAACTTCGCGATCTTCTCCGCCAATGCCGAGCGGGTGGAGCTCTGCCTGTTCGACAAGACCGGCCAGCGCGAGGTCGAGCGGGTCACGCTGCCCGAACACACCGACGAGGTCTGGCACGGCTACCTGCCCGACGCGCGGCCCGGTCTGCTCTACGGCTACCGCGTCCACGGTCCCTACGAGCCGGAGGAAGGGCACCGCTTCAATCCGAACAAGCTGCTGATCGATCCCTATGCCAGAGCGCTGTTCGGCGGCTTCAAATGGTCGGATGCCCATTACGGCTACCGTGTCGGCTCGACGAAGGAGGACTTATCCTTCGACCGGCGCGACAACGCCCGCGGCATGCCGAAATGCCGGGTGGTGGACGGCGCCTTCACCTGGGGGCACGACCGCCACCGCCGGGTGCCCTGGACCGAGACGGTCCTCTACGAGACCCATGTCCGCGGCTTCACCATGCGCCACCCGGAGGTGCCTGCCCATCTGCGCGGCACATTCGCCGGCATGTCGACCCAGAGCGTGATCGAGTATCTGCGGGCGCTCGGCATCACCTCGGTGGAGTTCCTGCCGGTCCAGGCCATCGCCGACGAGCAGCATCTCGTCACCCGCAACATGACCAACTACTGGGGCTACAACACCATCGGCTTCTTCGCGCCGGAGCCGCGCTACATGACCACCGGCGTCCTGTCGGAGTTCAAGACCATGGTCGCCCGCCTGCACGAGGCGGGGATCGAGGTGATCCTCGACGTCGTCTACAACCACACCGCCGAGGGCAACCATCTGGGACCGACCCTGTCCTTCAAGGGCATCGACAATCTCAGCTATTACCGGCTGATGCCGGACAGCCCGCGCTACTACATCAACGACACCGGCACCGGGAACACCCTGAACCTCAGCCACCCGCGCGTGGTCCAGATGGTGATGGACAGTCTCCGCTACTGGGTGACGGAGATGCATGTCGACGGTTTCCGCTTCGACCTCGCCACGGTGCTGGCGCGGGAGCCCTACGGCTACGACCCCGGCTCCGGCTTCCTCGACGCGGTGCGGCAGGACCCGGTGCTGGCCGACGTCAAGCTGATCGCCGAGCCGTGGGACGTCGGCCCCGGCGGCTATCAGGTCGGCAATTTCCCGCCGGGCTGGGCGGAGTGGAACGACCGTTACCGCGACACCGTGCGGCGCTACTGGCGCGGCGACGACGGCATGCTGCCGGAACTGGCCGGCCGCGTCGCCGGCTCGGCCGACCTGTTCGAGAAGCGCGGGCGCCGGCCCTGGGCCAGCGTGAACTTCATCACCGCCCATGACGGCTTCACCCTGCACGATCTCGTCGCCTACAACGACAAGCACAACTGGGCGAACGGCGAGGAGAACCGCGACGGCCATTCCGCCAACTGCTCCTGGAACCACGGGGCGGAGGGCGAGACCGACGACCCCGGCATCAACGAGCTGCGGGCGCGGCAGAAGCGCAACCTGCTGGCCACGCTGATGCTGTCGCAGGGCACGCCGATGATGCTGGCCGGCGACGAGCTGGAGCACAGCCAGGACGGCAACAACAACGCCTATTGCCAGGACAACGACATCACGTGGCTGGACTGGGCGAAGCGCGACGGGGCGCTGGTGTCGTTCGTCCGCCGGCTGATCGCGCTGAGACGCGCCCATCCGGTCCTGCGCCGCCCCACCTTCCTGCATGGGCGCGAGACCGCTGCCAACGGGCTGAAGGACATCGTCTGGTACAATGCCCAGGGTGTCGAGAAGACCGCCGAGCATTGGCGCAACACCCAGGCGCGCTGCATCGTCCTGCTGCTGAACGGCCGCGCCGGCACCCATGCCGGGCCGGACGGGCAGCCGCTGTCCGACGGCGTGATGCTGATCGTGCTGAACGCCCATGCCGACATCCTGACCGTCACCCTGCCGGACGTGCCGGGCGGCCGGGGCTGGCGTTGCCTGCTCGACACCCGCGTCGCCGACGGGGCGGGGGACGAACGACTGCATCTGGCCGGCCGGTCGGTGCTGGTGGACGGGCGGACGGTGCTGGTCTTCACCCTGGTGGAACAGGCGGGGATGTGAGCGGTGGAGCGGCAGTGGCACGGCATGCACCGGCCCCTGCGGTCCTTTGCCCACTGTTCTTTTCCCCGGTGAAGATGCTACCGCGACGGCCGGAGACAATGCGTGTTAGCCTGCGGGGCGTGGTGCCGTCACGGTCGCAGCGGAGCTTCGGGTAGGGCGATGCCGGATTACGATTTCTCGCAGGTCGACGCCGCGATCATCGACAGCCAGCTCAACACCGCGCGCGTGTTCCGCGACGTGCTGATCCGCCTGGGCTTCCGCCGGGTGGAGCTGTTCGATTCGGTGAGGGCCGCCGCCGGGCTGCTGACCGCCGCCATGCCGGATCTGCTGCTGCTCGACGCCGACGGAGAGGATTCGGAAGCCTTCCGCTTCATCCGCGCCCTGCGCAACGAACCGGCCGTGCCGAACCCTTTCGCCTGCGTCATCGTCACCACCTGGGCGCCGACTCCGGCACTGCTGACCCGCGTCACCAATGTCGGCGGCGACGATCTGCTGATGAAGCCGGTGTCGCCCAAGCAGGTGCGCGACCGGATCGTCAGCCTGATCGAGGCGCGCAAGGGCTTCGTCGTCACCGCCGACTATACCGGCCCCGACCGCCGCAAATCCCCGCGCGATGGCGCCCAGGTGCCGGTTCTGGACGCCCCCAACACGCTCCGCCTGAAGGCTGTCGGCCAGTGGACCCAGTCCGGCGCCCGCATGCAGCTGAACGAGGCGATTTCGACCGTCACCACCCAGAAGCGGCTGCGCGCCAGCATCCAGGTCGCCTTCCTGGTGGAATTCGCCCTGGACGGGCTGGCGCGACGGGCGCCGGACCGCATGGCCATCGACCATGTCGGCCGCATCGGCGGCTTCCTGGACGATCTGCTGCGCCGGCTGGGCGAGGACGGCGACCATGCCCCGGTTGAGGCGGTGGCCCGCGCCGTCAAGACGCTGGCCGACAAGGTCCGCGCCGCCGCGGAGTGCGGACCGGTCCCCGTCGACGACCGGGAGCAGTTGCAGGCCCTGTCGCGCGCCCTGATGGCAGGCCGTCGATCCCGACCGCCCGCTGGAGGCGATGACGCGCGAGGTGTCCGCCGCCGTCTCCGGCTACCGCAGCCGGCTGGAGCAGATCGCCCAGGCCAAGGCGGCCGCCGCTGCCCTGCCGGCGATCCCCGCCGACGACGTTTCCGCCTCCTCCTCCGTCCCGCCACCGGGTGCCGGAGGGCAGGCGGCATCCGCCCTTCCGGCCGGGTGACGCGGGAGGCGCCGATGGCATAGGCCGCCGGTCTGCATTGACGCCACGCTCCGCGCCCCCAATCCCTTAGCCCCACACCCTTTCCGTACAAACCCGCGGGGACCCTGCATGAGTGATCTCGACCGGCTGGCCGATCTGCTTGGAGTAGAACCCCTCTATCACGACATCTGGGGCAACCGGCGCGAGACCTCCGCCGCCGCCAAGCGGGCGCTGATCGCCGCCATGGGGCTGGCGGCCGCCACGGACGAGGAGGTCGCCGCCAGCCTGCGCAGGGTGGAGCGGCGGTCCTGGAGCCGCCCGCTGCCGCCGGTCCTGGTCACCGGGGAAGGGCAGGGGATCGGGCTGGGCGTCGCCCTGCCTGCCGGCCTGGATGACGCTACGCTGCTTTGGGAACTGACACCGGAGGGCGGGATCGCCCAGGGCGGCCGCGTCGCGATCCGCGATCTGCCGGTGGAGGAGCGTACCACGGTGGACGGCACGGTTTATGAGCGCCGCGCACTTGGGGGGCTGCTGCCGGTGTCGCTGCCCATCGGCTATCACCGGCTGGCGGTGCATGTGGAGGCCCCTGGCGGCGCCGGTCCATCCGGTGCCACCACCCTGATCGTGGCGCCCGACCGCTGTGTGACGGTGGAGGAGATGGTGCCGGCCGGCCGTTGCTGGGGCATCGGGCTGCAGGTCTATTCCCTGCGGTCCGGCCGCGACTGGGGCATGGGGGATTTCGGCGATCTTTCCGGCTTCGCCGAGGTCGCCGGCCGGCTGGGCGCCGGGCTGGTCGGGCTGAACCCGCTGCATGCCCTGTTCCCGGCCGACCCGAACCATATCGGCCCCTATTCGCCGTCCAGCCGCCAGTTCCTCAACATCCTCTACATCGACCCGTCCTCCGTTCCCGAGTTGGCGGATGCCGACGACCTGCGCACCCGGATCGCGGACCCCGCCTTCCAGGCCGCCCTGGCCGCCGCAAGGCAGGCGGAGCTGGTCGATTACCCCGCGGTCGCCGCGCTGAAGCTGCCGGTGCTTGAGGGGCTGCACGCCCGCTTCCGCGGCCTGCCCGACGGCCATCCGCGCAAGGCAGCCTACGCCCGTTTCCGGCAGGAGATGGGGGCGGCGCTCGACCGCCATGCCCTGTTCGATGCCCTGCACGAGCATTTCTTCCGCAAGGACCCATCGCTGTGGATGTGGCGCAGCTGGCCCGCAGCCTTCCAGGATCCGGGGAGCGCCGAGGTTGCCGCCTTCGCCGCCGACCATGCCGGGCGCGTCGATTTCTTCGCCTGGGCGCAGTTCGAGGCCGACCGCCAGTTGGGGGAGGCGGCGGCGCGCGGCCGTTCCGCCGGGCTTGCCATGGGCTTCTACCGCGACCTCGCCGTGGCCGCCCATCCCGGCGGCGGATCCGCCTGGTCCGATCCGTCGATGCTGGTGCAGGGCGCCAATGTCGGCGCGCCGCCCGACCAGTTCAATCTGAAGGGCCAGAACTGGGGCTTGGCGCCGCTGTCGCCGCTGGGCCTGCGCGAGGCCGCCTACCGCCCCTTCGTCGAGCTTCTGCGCGCCAACATGCGCCATGCGGCGGCGCTTCGCATCGACCATGTGATGGCGCTGCAGCACCTGTTCTGGATCCCGGAGGACGGCAGCGACGGCGCCTATGTCGCCTATCCCTTCCACGACCTTCTGCGCATCGTGGCGCTGGAGAGCCGCCGCAACCGCTGTGTCGTGATCGGCGAGGATCTGGGCACCGTTCCGGAAGGCTTCCGGCCGGCTCTGGAGCAGGCCGGCATCCTCAGCTACCGCGTGCTGTATTTCGAACGCACCGTCGACGGCGGCTTCAAGTCTCCCGGCGAGTATCCCGCCGGGTCGATGGCGACGGTCAGCACGCATGATCTGGCACCCTTCAAGGGCTTTCTGGACCGGCCGCGACCTTGATTGGCGCCGGCGTCTCAGCCTCTATCCCGACGATGCCAGCCGGGACAAGGACCGCTGGGACCGCGGCGTCGACCGCTGGCGCCTGTTGCAGGCCCTGTCCCGCGAGGGGCTGCGTCCGGACAGTTATCCCACCGACGATGGCGACCAGCCGTTCCGCGTCGAGCTGTCCGCCGCCGTCCACGCCTATCTGGCGCACACCCCGTCGCGCATCGTGATGGTTCAGATCGAAGACGCGCTGGCGGACGACGAGCAGCCCAACCTTCCCGGAACCGTCGACCAACACCCGAACTGGCGCCGCCGCCTTCCCCGCATGCTGGAGGAATTGGAGGCCGACGACGACCTCCTCCGGATCATTGCGCCCATGGTGGGCGCTGTTCCACGCTGAGTCAAAGGCGCCGCCGGTCCAGGGGGCACTCCAACCGCGCCGCCGCCCTGGGCCTCGGCGACGATGCACGCGGTCAGCGTCGGATCATCCAGCGTCGCGAGGAGGTCGGCGATCGCCGCCACCGACCAACCGCGTTTGAGTAGGGCGGCAATGGCGAGTCTCTCAAGGAGTTGACGTCCACCGAAGTCGCTCCCCGCCGGCTGTGAAAACAGGCGCTTGCTGCGCCACAAGCGAAGCGTACGCAACGTCGGCGCCGACATTCCGAGACGCCCTGGCGACGGCCTCGGCGCCGGTCATGTTGCGATAGGCGCCGCGGCCGAACAGGTTCGGAACCCGGTGCAGTTCCCCCCTGAACCGCAACTCTTCTTCTTCCGTCACCTTGATGGCACGGTGGTCGCCGATGAGGCTGCTGAACAGCTCCGCGGCAACGCGGTAGTTCCGTTCCTCCTCCTTGCACAGAGACGCTGTCTTGAAGGGGTTTGCATCGCGCTGACGGCGGCGGACCCATTCGCCCATGGCCTGCTGGATCGTCCAGTCCTTTGCCGGGCTGGACTTCTGCGGCTGGGGGCGTGCTTCCGCCGCCGTCGCTTCGGGCGTCCGGTCGACAACGGTGGCAGAGGGGCCGGCGATCGGGCTCGCTGGAGCCGCGGCAGTGGAGGTCGTGACGAACACGGACGCCGCAGCAGCAACTGCGGGCTGACTGGCCAGGGAGTGCGGGTGGGCGTCCACCTCCTTCCGGTTGGGCACCGGGCTGGCGCAGGGTTCAACGGGGTCGATTGATGCCACGGGGGGCGCGGCCGAGGGGGGCTGCGCCGCCACCTGCGCAGGCATGACGGTCGGCACCGGCGCCTGCGGCGCCAGTACGACGGCGGGCCGACCCCCGGCTCCGGGAACCGCAGTGTCCGACGGCGCGCCGGCCGGCATGCTACTGGCCGGCAAGGGCGGCAGGACGTCCGCGAGGTCGTCGTCGTAGTGGTTCTGTTCCCGTTCGGCGTTGATGCGGTGGACGCGGGGAAGCCCGCGCAGCACCAGCCGCGCGAGGTAGCTGTGCTCGGCCGTCTCCGCCGCCGGCACCGGCAGGCCGATGGTGACGGCGCGCTCGAGCACCGCGCGGGCGGCGTCAAGACGGTTGTGCCGGACGGCGTCCTCGATGGTGGCGACCGCGTCGAGTTCGGCCTGGACCCGCCGGGCGATCTCCTCCGGCCCCCGCTCCCCGCCCAGGGCACGGGCCACCTCCGCCCGTTCCAGCTCGCCAAGCAGGATCGGTTGGAGGAGGGCGCGGAGCGCGCTGGTGTCGATGGTGCCGGCCTGCATGACCTCGCCGAGGAGTGCGAGCACGGCATCGACCACGACGCTGAAACGCCGCCCTCGCTGCCGTGCGAGGCCGGGCATATTGGTCCGCAGGGAGAGGCGTATCTCCCGACCGGCGATTTTTTTCGAGAAATCTATCGGAGCGCGGCCATCTCCGACAGCGGCACCACATACCGGCAGGATCCGGCGCCACCAGTAGACGGATCCGCGGCGGTAGAGATGGACCCCAAGCCACATCCCCGGCACTCCCCCGTGAAGGGCGCCGAACCGTCGTTGGCGCAGGCTGATGGCACAGTTGGGGAACCAGCCTGTTGGCTTCGCCCTAAGTGCCTGATGTGCAAGGATTTCCAGGAAAGGTTGGTTGGGGGACTAGGATTCGAACCTAGGCTGGCGGAGTCAGAGTCCGCTGTCCTACCGCTAGACGATCCCCCAGACCGTCACCGAGGCGGCTCGTTTGCCGTTCCCCGTGGTGTGGGCGGGTTTATAGCGACCACGTGCCGGGCTGTGAAGTGCTTTTTTCGCTTCGGATGCACTTTTTTCTAAGTCGGCAAGCTTTGCTGGCAGGCGAGGTGTTCGAGGCAAGCCAGGTAAGTGCCTGGATCGCGTCGAAAGCGCGTCCGCCAAGCGCGGGCTTGGCGCCGCTCTTCCGGTCACATCCGTCAAGGTGGTGGAAATTGGAAGGTGGTCAGGAGCGCCGTCGGTCAGGCCGCCTTTGTTGAGGGGAGCGGTGTGATGGCGGGCTCATCGGCTGCGGCGCTCCTGACCACCTTCCAATTTCCACCACCTTGACGGATGTGACCTGGTTCATATTTCTGGCATGGAAACGATCTGGAGAGCTGTTGCAGCTTATGATAGGAGTTGCGCAAAGCCATTTTTGAACAAACGTCGGCTGTATGCTGCACTTCAAGGACTTCCTTCCCGCTGCCCCTCCACCCGATGCCGCCGACCGCGTGTTCATTCGGCACGACCAGGGCTTTGCCGCGGTGATCGATGGCGTTTCCGGATGCTCCTATCCGAAGCTGGCGGCGGACATGTGC
Source organism: Azospirillum sp. INR13 (assembly GCF_015390205.1). NCBI lineage: Bacteria > Pseudomonadati > Pseudomonadota > Alphaproteobacteria > Rhodospirillales > Azospirillaceae > Azospirillum > Azospirillum sp. INR13. Next base: position 57,336 of record NZ_VUOI01000010.1, on the reverse strand, counting down.
GTCGAGGTGCTGGAGTCGCTCGGGTCGGAGATCCGCGACATCCCGCTCGAGGCGATCCTGGAGCGCATGCACGAACGCCTGCGGAGCTTCAGCACGGCCCGGCTCATGGCCGTCGCCGCGTTGGTCCGGGCGGACGGCGACGGTTACGAGGTCGCCACGGTCGGCAACCTTGCGCTGGTCGACGCCTCCAACCCAAAGCGCGCCCGGCTCGCCATCGAATCGACCACCCAGCCGCTCTCCGCCCTCGGCCAGGATGGCGCTCCGCGCATCGTCACATGCACCCTGCCGATGCCCAAGGACGGCTTCCATGTGCTGGCGACGGATGGCCTGCATCCGCAACGCCTTGCCCGTGCGGTCGCGCAGCATGGGGAATCGGCGACCAACGCGGACTGGCGTGCGCTCGGCGAGCGGGTGTGCACGGATTCGGACTGGAGCTTCCTCGTCTTTCCGTTCGAGCGCCCGTCTGCACTTCCAGCGCGACCACTGGCCCTACGATCCCTTCGTCGGGGCGCAGGAAGGTCGCGACCATGAGCGGCGCGGTCTTGCGGAGTTGGCGGACGCGCTGTTTCGCTCGAACCGCTATCCGGGTTTCCGCATCCTCGGCAGCATGACCGTGGACCGCGCCCGCGCCTCGTATCTCGCCGATGGCGTGCTCGTCATCCCGGAAGGCCTCGTGCTCCTCGAACTGAAGGACCATTGGGGACGGATCGAGATCCCGTTGGAATCGGGCGCCGACATGCGCCCGGAACGGCGCAAGCCGGAACGCAATCCGGTGAACAAGCTCAAGACGGCGCTGCGCCACTTCAGCGGCTGGGTGCCGGACCTGCCACTGGATCACTGGCAGCGCAAGATGGCCGCGGTGGTCTTCACCAACCCCGGGGCCCAGGTCTTCGGCGTGCGCGCCTCCGGGCAGGTCGATGCCGCGCCGCTGATCTCCGGCGAGGTGATGGTGGCCGGCACCGCACGCTTTCCGGCGCTTCTCGCCGATTTTCTCAAACCGTTCCGGAGCCAGTCGAAAGGGGGCCGCGTCCGCCTTCTCTCGCCCGCGGAGATCGAAGAGGTGGCCGGGCGGCTGGCCGCCGGGCAGGAGGAGGAGGCCGAGGATCCGGAGGCGTGGCGCATCGGATCATACAGCTTCGACCGCAAGCCGGCCCAGGAGACGGGATACCACGCGCTGCACACCGGACGGTCGAACCGCGGCAAGCCCGTTCTTCTGAAGCATTACCGCCTCAAGAGCCTGATGCGCGGCGACCGGGATGCGGCGTTGGCCGCTCTCGGCCGGGAAGCGGAGATCCTCAGCGAACTGCCGCAGGATCCCCGCCTTGAACGCCTCTTGGGACACGGTGAGGACGGCGACGCCTACTATGTCATCCTCGAGGCCGTGCAGGCACCCGACCTCGACCAATGGCTGGGCGGCGACCCGCCGCGGGCCGAACGGCTCGCGATCCTGCGGGACCTGGCCGAACTGCTTGCGCTCCTCGCCGAAGCCGACGTCGTCCACCGCGGCATCACGCCGAAGAGCTTGCGGGTCCGCGATGGACGCCCCGTTCTGACCGGCTTCGAACTCGCCCGGCTCGACAGCGTGGCAACGCTGCTGGTCGACGCCCGGCGGCTCTTCGACCAGCAGTATCAGGCGCGCGAGGTGTTCGTCGGGGGAGTCCTGGGGCCGGCGACCGACAGCTACAGCCTGGGTGCGCTGGCCATCCGCATGCTGGCCGGCACGCTGCCGTTCCGCGATTTCCAGGAACTCGCCGTCCGCCGCGGCAAGCCGGGCTTCTGGGAGAAGATCGCCGCCGGCATGGCGCTGCCGCCGTCCGCTGCGGCCGACGTCAAGCGGCTGCTGTCTCCCGACCCGATCCAACGGCCGACCGGCCGCGCCCTCGTCGATCTGGTCTCGGGCTGGAGTTGAGGCGATGGCGTGGGCACCCGGACACACACCATGCTGACGGTCAGTCTCGACCTTCGCCTGGACATCCTTGCCGAGGTTTATCCCATGGCGGACACGGGCCGCGCGCTCTTCAAGGTGCGCAGCAGCCTGGACGGCCTCACCTATGCCCTGAAGCAGTTCAGCCTGGAGCGGAACGACGGAGGGGCGATCCGCCGGGAGATGGCGGCGCTCAACCGCCAGCTCAACCATCCGGAACGCTTTCCGCGATACCGTGCCTACTTCGAGAAGGACGGCTTCGGCTTTCTGCTGCTGGACTGGATGGATGGCACGCCGCTGTCCGGCGCGGTTTCCGCGGCAGCTGTCCGCGGACCCGCCGAAGCCGCGGCACGCGTGGAGATCCTCCGGCATCTCTGCGAGGCACTGAGCTGGGTGCATCGCGCACGGCATTTCCATCGCGACCTGAAGCCCCAGAACATCCTGCTGCGCGATCCCCGCGATCCCCGCAAGGGGGTGGCGCTGATCGACTTCGGCCTCGCCCTGGAGCGCCGCGGCGGTCTGGAGGGCACGCCCGGCTACGCCGCGCCGGAACAGACCGACCGGCCGGATTTCCCCCTCGACCAGCGGACCGACCTGTTCGCCGTCGGTGCCATCGCCTGGTGGCTGATGACGGGTCAGGAATTCCGCTATTTCGGCGATGGCGACGGGTGGTCCGGCGTCGGCCCCGGAACCTTGTGTGCGCTCGCGCCCGGCGTCACACCCGCGTTGGAAGCCGTCATTCTGCGGGCGCTCGCCTATCGTCCGGATCGGAGGCCGCGTTCCCGCGCAGGAGTTGAAGGCGCAGTTGGCCGGAGCCCGGTCATGACTGCCGACCGGCTGTCCTTCTGGGATCCCGCATCGCTGGTGACGCTTCCGGGCGCTCTCCCCATCCTGCTGCCGCGCAACGCCGCCGATTTCCGCGGGCGCTGGCCGGGCGCGACCGTTCCCAGCCTCGACCAGCTTGCCGCGGAACTTGCGCAGGCGACGATGTGCTGCGTGCGCTGCCGGCCCGCTCGCGAGGGTGGCCGCACCTACGTCGACATTCTCACTGGACGCCTTCTCATCTCCGCCTGGGTGCCCGACGGTGAAGCACCGAAGCTGATCCTCAGCAAGAACGGCGTGACGCCGGCCCTGGGCCGTGACAAGTCCGGCATCCTGGCAGCCGGCGGGCGGGTACGGGTGCAAGGTGTCGAACTGGTGAGCGGCACCGCGTTGCGCCAGAGGTTCGAGGAACGTGCCGACGCCTACCGGTCGGGCGACTATGTCCGCTGGATCCTCAATGCCCCTCCGGCCTCCGCGGGCGGCGGTACGGTTGACGAGGACGGCGATGGCGAAGGCGAGGCGGGGTCCGACGCCGAAATCGGGGAGTCGGGAGTGGCGTGGGCGGCCGACCTTCTCCGCCAGGTGACGGACATTGCCCACGAACTGGAGGATGAGGAACTCAGGACCGAGCCGCCCTTCCAGTATGTGGCGCGGCGGGCCGAAGCGCATCGTGGCAATGTCCAGCAACAGTTCCGCCTGACCTTGCCGGAAGCCGACCACCGCCGGCTGATCGAGCGGAAGGCCGCCATGCTGGAACGCATGGACATGGCGAGCGGCGATACGCTGCAGATGCAGGTGCGGGATCTGGAGGCCGGAGCGGGCGAGATCGTCGTCTCGGTGCCGCGCCAGATCGATGCGGCGGCGCTCCCTGCGACGGGGGAACTGCGCCTCGCCAATCCGCCGGTCCTCAGGCGGGTCCGGGAACAGGTCATCGACCGTCTGGCCACGGGGCAGGCGGCGAACGGCTGGCTCCTTCCCCTGTTGGGGGGAGAGCACCCGTTTCCTCCCTTCCACGCTCCCGCGGTCGAACCGCCTCCCGGCGCGACGCCCATGCCGTCGCAGCAGGAGGCGATGAACCGGGCCGCCGGCAGTCCGGACGTCTTCCTCGTCCTCGGACCGCCGGGGACCGGCAAGACCACGGTCATTCTGGCCTGGGTCAGGCATCTGGTGGCCGAGGGCAAGCGAATCCTCGTTACGTCGCAGAACAACAAGGCGGTCGACAATGTGCTGGAGCGTCTTGCGCGCGATCCCGCCACCACCTGCGTTCGCCTCGGGCAGGAACACAAGGTCTCGACCGCGGTCCAGCCCTTCCTGATCGACAACTGCGCGGCGACCTTGCAGAAGCGGCTGCTGACCGATGTCGAGACGGTCCTTGCCGATCTCGATGCGGCGGCAGCCTGGGCCGGGCAGGCACCGGCCGCCATCGCGCGGCAGGACGCCGCGCTTGCTGAACTGGCGGCGGTGGAACGCAGGCAGGAAGACGCCCGTTCGGCGCTGTCCCGCATCGGCGCCGACCTTCGGCAGGCCAGGGAGACCGCGGCTGCGGCCGGCACCGAGTGCGAAGAGCAGCGCAAGGCTCTGAACGACCTTCTGGTCCAGCAGCAGGAGGCGGCTTCCGCCAGCGGCTGGCGTGCGCCCTTCGCCCGCGTCGGCGGACTCTGGGCCACTATGAAGGAACCGTTCGCCACCAAGGCGCTTTCGGCGGCGGAACAGCGCAAGCGCGAGGCCGAGCAGGCCGTGGCCGCGGCGCAGTCGCGGCTGGGCAACCTGCAGGCCGATGTCGACGCGCTGGCCGGTGAGGCCGCGTCTGTGCGCGCCCGGTTCCGCTCGCAGCTGCCGCCCATTCCGGACTCGTCCTTGCCGCCCCGCTTTCGCCCTTGGGAGACTCTGACCATCGAGACGCTGCGGTTCGGCGCGCGGGAGCGGCTGCTTGAGGATGCGCGACGCCTTGCCGATCTCCGTCTTCTGGTCGGGCGCTGGCGGAACGCCGTCGCCGAGAGCCGGCAGGAAACCCTCTATCCCCAGCTCATCGCCGGCGTCGACGTGGTGGGGGCGACCTGCATCGGCATCCATACCAGCGCCGCCTTCCGCGACGTGCAGTTCGACGTTGTGATCGCCGACGAGTCGGGACAGGTCCAGGTCCAGGATCTGATCGTGCCCCTGTCGCGCGCGCCGAAGGCGATTCTGGTGGGCGACCACAAGCAGCTGCCGCCCATCGTCAAGCCGGAATTCCGTGACGCCCTGACGGCCCGCTACGTCGAGGACGACGGGCTCATGAACGTAAGCTGGTTCGAGCATCTGTGGGGGCGCGTGCCGGACGACCGCAAGGCGGTTCTGGACACCCAGTTCCGCTGTCCCGCCGTCATCAGCGACTTCATCTCGTCCAGCTTCTACGAGGGCCGCTATCATGCCGGTCCCGGCATGGCGGCGACACCGCTGTGCGGTGCCTTCACGTCGCCGCTGGTGCTGGTCGACACCAGCCTGCACCCGCGCCGCGGCGAAAGCTCCCGACGCGCCGGCGGCAGGACGGAGGTGCTCGGCAATCGTCTGGAAACGGAGCTGGCCGTCTCGCTGCTGGACCGGGTTCTAGCCGAAAGACCGGACGTCGCCATGGATGGCGAGGTCGGCATCATCGCGCCGTACAAGAGCCACGTCGAGGAGATCCGCCGCGCGCTCGACCAGGCACGGGCCGGCGGAGGGCCGATCGCCGAACTGACCTTGCCGGCCCGCGACGTGGTGGCCAGCGTCGACAGCTTCCAGGGACAGGAGCGCAAGCTGATCATCGTGACGCTGACCAGGGCGAACTCCGCAGGCGTCATCGGCTTCCTGTCCGACTGGCGCCGTCTCAACGTGGCAATGACGCGGACCAGGCATCAGCTCGTGCTGATCGCCGACATGGCGACGATGACGAGGCGGCGGAAAGACCCCGTGGCGAAGGAGGAAGCCTTCCGCTCGGCAATGGAAGGCCTGCGCACGCACGCGCGCAGGCACGGACAGTTCATCGATGCCCGCACCCTGACGGGCGAGTAGGTCAGTCATGCAGCCAAGGCGCTTCATCCCCTTCGACCGCTTCGTCGTTCCCGCCGTCGCCGCCGGAGCCCGGCCGCTTCTGATCGGGCGGGTGTTGTACCCGGTGATCGAGGTCCAGGTCGTCCTCCGCGAGCGCTCGCGGGGGGACATGTCGGAGATCGAACTGGCGCTTCTCGCCGTCATCTCTGCCGGCATCGACCGGACGGACGACCTCCACGCATTGCTGGCGGTTCGCGAGCGGTTCGCGGCTCAGCTTCTCGACCGGTTGCAGGCGCTGGGGCTCATTGACTCTACGGATACGGGGCTGCGGACGACGGAGCTCGGGGAGCTGTCGCTGCGGGAAGGTGCGCTGGTCAAGGATGTCGAGCGCGCGTTTCTCGTCTGCGGGTTGACCGGAAATCTGCTGCCGCGCGAGGTGCACGATCTTCCCCGGCTTCCGCCGGACAAGGCCGCGTCGAACCTTCACGGGCGGCGCTTCCTGGAACCGCGGGACGGGGTTCCGAACCGGATCCTGTCGTTGCAGCTGGACGCGATGCGGGATGATGGCGGACGCGAAGCCCTGGCCCGCTTCGGCATTCCGGACGAGGCCATCGCCATCAATACGGTGGGCGAAGGCATCGGCAGATTCGTCGAGGGCGGTCTCGTGCTGGCGGCGGACCCCGGAGGCGGCTGGCTGGGGGAACTCCGCCTGGGCTCCGCCACCGCTCTCCCATTGGACGGCATGCTCGACCTGCTGGTTCCGGAGGCGGACATCGCGCTGGCGCAAAGTCATGACGCAAGGGATCGGCTGGCCCAGGCCCTTGCCGCGCATGGCGTCGCCCTGGACGGCGCGCCGTCCGTTTCCGAGCGGCGCGGCATCGAGGCGCGGGTGACGGCTCTGGCGCCGCCGAAGCCGCTGACCCTTCAGGGCCGGTCCTGGCTTTCCCGCCTCGGCACGCCGGATCAGCCCGCGCTTCCCATCTGGGAGTTCTGGGCCACCGGACCGGACAACCGCCGCCGTGACATGCTGGACGGGGCCTGCATGTATCTTTCGACGGACGAGCCTGTGCTGTGCCGCGATGCCCGCGCCCTGCGCATCGCCGGTGAGGCGGTTGACCGCTGGTACTCCAAGCCGCGCGCCAAGCGTGCCGCGACTGTGGGGGCCGACATGTGCGATGCCCTTGAGGCCGCCGGCTACGAGCCCGGACGGGTTCGGGTTCTGGCCGAACGCCATGGGGACGGACAGGTCCTCCGGCATCTCGACGAGGTGGAGCTGGTCGACTCATGAGCATTGCCGATTCCCTGCCCGCGGACGCAAGATTTGGCCTTGCCGCCTGGCTGCTCGTGCCCGTCCGGACAGGGCTTCCGGGTGAAGCCGCCGCGCCGCCGGTCGGCTGGACCGCACTCGCCGATGGAGCGGCCGGCCCGGCGTGGGGCACTCCGGACGATCAGGCGCGCTTCTTCCTTGGCGGACTGCGCCGCAGGTTGGGCCTCGACCATGGGCGGCGCTGGAGAATGGAAGCGGTGCCGCCGACGGAGTTGCGCTGCGGGGATGCGGCGGCGGCCCTGCGGGTCGTCGATCTGCTGGCGCTGGACGAATGGGGATTCCTGTTGCTCCGCGTCGAAGTTGCCGGTCTGTTGACGGCCGACGAGGTGTTGCGCTTCAACCGCGCCCTGCCGGCCTGGATTCCGCGAACCGTATCCGAGCGGCTGCCGGACTGGCACGTCGGCGACGGCGTGATGCCGCTGAGCGGTGTCGTGCGCCGTCTGCTGCCGATGGGTGTGGAACCGGCTGAGGAACTGGACTGGTTCGGCCATGACGTGCCCCTGATCCTGATGGTGACGCGGGACGCCGCGGCCGGCGTCGAGCCCGACGCCCTGACGGCGGCCCTGCTTGCCGGACTTCCGCCGGCACGTCCGGACTACACCCTTGCGGTGCCGGAACAGGAACGGCTGGTCGGGAACACCATGGCGGTCTGGCGGAACTGGCTGGTCGGCCAGCACGGCGCCCGCACGCTGTTCTATGCCGCAGGCGAAACGCCGCTGACGGTCAACATCGACCGCTACTACCATCTGCTGGTCGTGCTGACGGCGCTCCAGCAGGTCCGCTTGTGGGATTTCATGGAGCGGCTCGCCGGCCTCCCCGACGCCGGCATCGGAAGCGAGGGTCTCGACCTTCGGCGTGAGCTGGCCGAGTTCCGCCGGATCTACATGCCGCCGAAGGCGTCCACCTATCCGATCGGGGATCGGCTATACCGCTTCTTCATGGATCGGGCGGCGGTGGACGAGCTGGCGTCGACAATCAACCGCGACATCGCCGAACGGGACAAGGTCGAGCAGCTCATGGGCCAGCGACGGGAATCGGCGATCCTGACGGCGCTGACGGCCATCGCGTCCCTCGCCGTGCCGGCCACCACCGTAGCGACGATACTCCAGCTCGACCTGGAGAAGCTCGGAAGTCCGCTCCATTTCTGGGGACCTGCTACGATTGCCACCGCGCTGGCGGTCGGTATCGTGGTCGTATCGTGGCTTCGGTCAGGTGCTCCTAAACGATAGCGGTCAGTGAAGCGCTACACCGGTCAAGAGTCGCAGAAGGTGTCGGTTCTCATGAGTTTGTTGGCCAGTACCGCAATACGGTTGATTGCGGCGAGCGACTGACCTGATCCCCTTGAGTTTCCAGGACCCCATCAAGCGTCCAGCCATTCCGCCGCGTGCCGGCCAACTTTGCAACAGAGCCCGCTCGCGTGCCTCTGGCCGACAAAATCGAGGGCCAATCCGGACAGCCAGCACATTCAGATTTCGAGCCCAACTCGTCGCTTCCGGTGCCGTCGTCATCCCAACCTCCATGCGGTAGGATGAACCCTTCAACAGGCCGCCCTAAGAATGATCCCGGCTGTAGGACCAGGCTGAGCAGGAACTAAGTCTCAGTATGGGCAAGAATTAAGATCAAATTCCTGCAGTGATCCTAGGCAGTGGAGTTGAACCAGCAACCGGGACCACCAGCACGTCGCAAGGACTGTCGAGCAGGAGGCATTCGGCTACGCTTCCGAGCAGCAGGCGCTCCATCGCTCCCCTGGCATGGGTTTGCGTGCCGACAACAGTCAGCCCCGCTTGGACCTCTTTCGCTCCGGACAGGATTGCCGGCGCCGGCACGCCCCAGCCGAGGAAGGGGAGGCAGTCACCATCGGCGAGCCCGGCCCGCCGGCTGATCTCACGCAGGAGCGTCTCGCAGCGTCCGCTCATCACTGCTCGATGTCTGTTCATCTGATCCGCGCCGGCGCTCGCCACAGCCATCTGGAGCAGCATCGTGTCGTCGAGTACGTGCATGGCATAGAGTGTCTGCCCTCCGGAAAACCGGTGTGCCAGCCGCAGTACGCCGGCAGCCTCCTCGGTCAGGTCCACGGCCGCCAGCGTGCACGGGTACTCTCCGGGGGCGGGCCGCTTCACCACGAGGACCGGCGCAGTTGCGTGACGAACCACGCGCTCCACCGTCGTTCCGGTGAGAATGTCTTCGAGGAGGGCTCGACGGTGTGCGCCGAGCGCGATCATGTCAGCCCCTTCTTCCGCCGCCACCTTCAGGATCACCTGGAAATCAAGGCCGCCGACGGCGTGAACGGAAACCCGGTCACGTGGTGGATACCCCGGCCCACCCACCGTTGCGTCGAGGACTTGGAGCGCCTGCTTGCGCTCACTTTCGAAGAGGGCTTTGGGAAGCTCGTCGTCCACCACATGCAGGATGATCAGCCGCGCCTCCTGGCGCGCCGCAAGATGGGCGGCTTGAGCCACCGCCCGCTCGCTGCGGCGGGATAGGTCCGTGGCGGCCAGCACCGTCTTCATGATGCCGCCCCGGCGGGGGGCCGCACTGCCACCACATCGCAGGGCGGATTGCGCAGCATGAACTCCGCGACACTGCCGAACACGGCATGGGCCAGCCCCGTGCGGCCATGCGTGCCGATCACCAGCAGATCGGTGCGCATCCGCTGGCATTCCTGCCAAAGCGACCCCAGGGTTTCTCCATGGGACAGGAGGCACTGCGGTTCCACCGCTACCGGGAACTGACAGCGGACGGAGGGCATCACCGCCTGGACGGCGGCGCTCAAATTCTCCTGGCACCGCTCACGGTAATCGCCGTGGGTGTCGGAGCCGTACAGGAATCCCTCGTACGGAACATGATAGGCGTGAACCACCGCGACCTCCTCCGGCCGGAAGCGGAAGGCGAGGCGCAGTGCCGCCTCCGCATGCCGCGAGAAGTCGAACCCGACCGTCGCGCGCCGGTATGGCTTCAGCGCGGCGTCCTTCACCAGAAGAACGGGCGGGTCGGATTGCCGCAGCACATTCCAGGCCGTCGAGTCCCGGAAGGTGTCGTCCTCCGGTGCGACGCGATGCGCGCCGAGAACGATCAGATCCGCTCCGATCTCCGCGGCACACCGCAGGATCTCGCGATCCGGGGTGCCAACCGTGATCCGGATGTCGGGTTTCGGTTCACCGCCACGCGCCTCCAGATAGGCGCCGATCGCCTCCGCCGCCTCCACCTGCCGGCGCTTGATGGCTTCCTGAGACGGTCCGCCGTCGACGACATACAGCACGACGAGGTGCGCATCGCGTTCCCGTGACAGCATCAGGGCCCGGTCGAGCGCCCGGTCCGAGCGGGCCGACAGATCGGTGGCGATCAGGATGGTCTTCATGGTCGTTTTCCTCCCCGATAGATGCGCGGTGGCTGCGCCTTGCCTGCGGTCAGTGCGAGACGAGCACGGGAACCTGAAGATCATCCAATATCCCTTGGGTGGCGCCTCCCAGGACGAAATCCCGCATGCGGGAATGGCCGAAGCCTCCCATGACCAGCAGACCCGCGCCCACATCGCGCACATGCGCCTGCAGGACGTCCGCAATGGAGCGGCCGCCGCTCTGCAGCCGGGAAACCTGCGCCTCGATGTCGTGATCCGCCAGATACTCCGCCAGCCGTTCCCCCGCAGAGTCATCGGCCAGGGGCTTTTCGCCGGCCACCGTGACGATGGTGACCGTTCCGGCGCGATGGAGGAAGGGGTGGGCATCGCAGACTGCACGCGCGGCGGCGCTCCCGCCGTCCCAGGCGACCACCACATGGTCCGGCGCTTCGGCCGGCGCGGATTCCGGAACCAGAAGGGCCGGGCGGCCGGAGCCGAAGATCACGGCTTCGGCGGTCAGGCGCGGGATCCTGTCGTGCTGGCACATCCCGAGCAGGACGAGGTCGTGATAGCGCGCCTGACGGGCGATGACGTCTCCGAACTCCCCTGGATAACGCTCGACCTCCAGGGTGCGCAGCGGGATCCCCGACGGTTCCAGTTCGGCCTTCATCGCGGCGATCAGCGCCGCCGACCGCGCCCGGCTTCCGGCCTTCGCCTCCCGGATCATCGCAGGCACGTTGATGACCAGATTGCCGAGGAGGCTGGATGGGCTGGGGAGATCGATGTTGCAGGCGAGAGCGAAGACATTGGCCTGCAGGTGCTGGGCGTACACCGCCACCTGCCGGGCGATGCCGTCGGCGTTGCCATCGGGATAGGTATGAAGGGGAACGAGTATCCGCAGTGTCATAACGCGTCCTCCCAAAGTAAGCGGCCTCAGCCGTTATCGGGGCGCACCTGAACGAACCGGTTCCATCGCACAAGGAAACCAAACTCCCGTCGAACCCGCGTTGACCTGGGTCAATTTCCGCTCTGTCCACCTATGCAAGGATAAACCCCGCTAAATCCCCATCACTCGGCTCCAGCCATGCTCAGCAAACCCATGATGACGGTGCAGGAGGTGTCCGCCGTCCTGAAGATCTCCGAAGAGACGGTGCGGGAATGGATTCACGCCAAGAGCCTCCGCGCCATCAAGTTCGGCCGCGAATGGCGTATCGCCGTCCGCGACCTGGAGAGCTTCCTCAACATGCGCGCCAACCGACCCATGGAGGAATGACGGCCGCCGGTGGAGCCGGCCAACCATTCAGGAGGTGGAGAATGCTCGTCGAAGAGGCCAGGAAAGCCACTCCGGACCGCGCCGTCTCCGGCGCATCGCCAGCCTCCGACGTGCCGGCATGGCATGCCCTGGCTGCCGCGGAGGCCGAAATCCTGCTGGGCGCGCGCGCCGAGGGCTTGACCGAGCCCGAGGTACGCGAGCGCCGCCTGCGCTTTGGTCCGAACAGCCTGCCGCCGCCGAGGACCCGTGGTCCGTTGCGCCGTTTCCTGGCGCAGTTCAACAATCTTCTGATCCAGGTGCTGTTGGGGGCCGCGGCGATCACCGCCGCGCTCGGCCACTGGACCGATTCCGGCGTGATCCTCGCGGTGTGCGTGCTCAACGCCACAGTCGGGTTCATCCAGGAGGGCAAGGCCGAGCAGGCGCTGGACGCCATCCGCCACATGCTGTCGGCCGGCGCCACCGTCCTGCGCGACGGCCACCGCGCCACCTTGCCGGCCGAGGAACTGGTGCCGGGGGACCTCGTGCTGCTGGAGGCCGGCGACAAGGTGGCGGCCGATCTCCGGCTGGTGTGGTCGAAGAACCTGCATGTGCAGGAGGCGGCGCTGACCGGTGAGTCCGTGCCGGTCGGCAAGGCTGTCGATCCGGTCGCCGCCGACGCGCCGTTGGGTGACCGCAGTTCCGTGGCGTATTCCGGCACACTCGTTACGCACGGGCAGGGGCGCGGCATCGTGGTGGCCACCGGCGCGGCGACGGAGATCGGCCGGATCAGCGGCATGATGTCCCGGCTGGAGGGCATGGAGACGCCGCTGCTCCGGCAGATGGCGGTGTTCGCCCGCACGCTGACCGCCGTGATCCTGGGCATCGCCGCGCTGGTCTTCGGCTTCGGCGTCCTTGTCCACGACTACGGTGTCACCGAACTGTTCATGGCCGTGGTCAGCCTCGCGGTCGCCGCCATTCCGGAAGGCCTGCCGGCCATCCTGACCATCACGCTGGCGATCGGCGTGCAGCGCATGGCGCGCTGCAACGCCATCATCCGCCGGCTGCCGGCGGTGGAGACTCTGGGATCCGTTTCCATCATCTGCACCGATAAGACCGGCACCCTGACCCGCAACGAGATGACCGTGCGTGCGGTCGTCGCCGACGGCCGCCAGATCGAGGTCGGCGGCGTCGGCTACGAAACCGCAGGGCGGCTTCACGTTCGAAGGGCGGGACGGGCTGGCCGAGGAAAGCCCGGTGCTGGTCGAGCTGGCGCGGGCCGGCGCGCTGTGCAACGACGCGGCGTTGCACCAGACGGACGGCGGCTGGACGGTTGAGGGCGATCCGATGGAGGGGGCTCTCCTGGTGCTGGCCCACAAGGCGGGGATCGACCCCGTGGAGGAGGGGCGGCGCCTGCCGCGCACCGACCTCATCCCGTTCGAATCCGAACATCGCTTCATGGCGACGCTGCACCACGACCATGAGCATCGCGGCATCGTCTATGTGAAGGGCGCGCCGGAGCGGATCCTGGAAATGTGCGCGGCCGAACGCGGCGCGGACGGCGACCGGCCGCTCGACGCCGCCGCCTGGCAGCAGCGCCTGGAGCAGATGGCGGGGCATGGACAGCGGGTGCTGGCCTTCGCGGCGAAGGCGGCCGGGCCGGACCACCGCGAGCTGAGCTTCGGCGACGTGGAGGGCGGGCTGGTCCTGCTCGGCCTCGTCGGCATGATCGACCCGCCGCGCGCCGAGGCGATGGAGGCCGTCGCCGCCTGCCGGGCCGCCGGCATCCGCGTCAAGATGATCACCGGCGACCATGCGGTCACCGCCCGCGCGATAGGCGCCCAGCTCGGCCTGGAGAATGCCGGCTCGGCCCTGACCGGACCGGAGATCGAACTGCTGGGCGACGAGGAACTGGCACGGCTGGCCCCGGACGTCGACGTCTTCGCCCGCGCCAGCCCGGAGCACAAGCTGCGCCTCGTCCAGGCGCTGCAGGGGCGGGGCCATGTCGTCGCGATGACCGGGGACGGGGTGAACGACGCGCCGGCATTGAAGCGGGCCGACGTCGGCGTCGCCATGGGGCGGAAGGGAACCGAGGCCGCCAAGGAGGCCGCCGAGATGGTGCTGGCCGACGACAACTTCGCCTCGATCGCGCGGGCGGTGCATGAAGGGCGGACGGTCTACGACAATCTGAAGAAGGCCATCGTCTTCCTTCTGCCGATCAACGGCGGCGAATCCCTCAGCGTCATCATCGCCATCATGGCCGGGCTGACGCTGCCGATCACGCCCCTGCAGATCCTGTGGGTGAACATGGTCAGTTCCATCGGGCTGGCACTGGCACTGGCCTTCGAGCCGCCGGAGCGCGACGTGATGGGCCGTCCCCCGCGCCCGGCCGGCGAGGCGCTGCTGTCGCGCTTTCTGGTCTGGCGGATCGCCTTCGTCTCGATGCTGATGACGCTGGGCATCTTCGGCATGTTCAAGTGGGCGCTGTGGCACGGTGCCGACGAGGCCACGGCGCGCACGGTGGCGGTCAACACGCTGGTCGTCATGGAGGTGTTCTACCTGTTCAGCGTGCGCTACCTGCGTGCGCCGTCGCTGACTTTCCGGGGCGTGCTGGGAACGCGGCCGGTGCTGATCGCGGTGGGCGTGGTGACGGCGCTCCAGCTGGTCTTCACCTACGCGCCATTCATGGAAGCGCTCTTCGACACCCGGCCTCTGGGCGTCGCGCAGGGGCTGCCGGTCCTGGCCGCGGGCGTCCTGCTGTTCGCGGTGCTTGAGATCGAGAAGCTGATCCGTCGCCGGCGGGGCAGCCGGTCGCCATGAAGGATGCGCGGCCATCGGCCGCACGCCCATGTCGGCAACGCTCGGGGGGGTGAGAGCAGTGGCGTTTCTGCACCAGTCGATTTTCTACGAGATGGCCGCACCGCTGGCGTTGGCATCCCTGATCGGCTTGCTGGGGCTTCTGCTCCGCCAACCCCTGATCGTCAGCTTCATCGGGGTCGGCATCCTCGCCGGACCGAGCGTGCTGGGGCTGGTGCAGTCGACCGAGCACATTGAACTGCTGGCCGAGATCGGCATCGCCGTACTGCTGTTCCTGGTTGGTCTGAAGCTCGATGTCAAACTCGTGCGCACCTTGGGTGCGGTGGCGCTGGGCTTCCTGATCGTGCAGGACCTCGTCGTGGTCCTGGCCATGGTGGTTTTGTCGGCGTATGGCGTGAGTGCCGGAGGGAGCCGGTCGGGCCTTGGTATCGCCGAGGTGGCAGGCAGCGGCATTCTGCTGCTGGCGGCGGGGTTTCGCTCGCGTCCACCAGCTTCCGTGAAACCCTTGCTTCACGGCTGGCGAGCTTGCGCGACTTCCTGCTGCTATTCTTCTTCATCGGTCTCGGTGCGCGGTTTGAGCTGGGGAGCCTTGGCAACCAACCCGGCGCATCCATCGTGCTGGCGCTCTTCGTGCTGGCAGGCAACCTGCGACCCTCGATCACTGTGTGGATGAGGCCGCTGCCCTTGGCCGGCCGACGCTCGTGAAGAGCCTGTTCGAGCGCATCCAGAACGAAGCCGGCGTGGGCTGTGCTGGACACCCGCCAGCCAACGATGCGGCGGGCGAAGGCGTTGATGACGAAGGCCACGTAGACGAAGCTCTGCCCTGTCGACACGTACGTGAAATCGGCCACTCACAAGGCGTTCGGACGTGAGGCCTGGAACTGCCGGTTCACCCGGTCGGCCGGCTCTCGCGGTTCCGTTCCGGAACCGCTGCCGCCGCAAGGGGGGCACAGCGCCGCCCGGTCGCTGATCGTGGTGCGCACCGCCTTGCCACGCGGCGCCCCCTTCAGGCCCATCCGGCGCATGAGCCGGGCGACCGTGCAACGCGCCGCGTCAATGCCGTCACCATCCGAACCGCGCGGGACTTCAGGGGCGTATTTGGGTGATGCCTGTTTCGTCATGATGATCCCAGTCTCTCAGAAGATGGGGCCTCCGGGAAACCCGGCGCGGTTCACTCTTCAGTTATCGGTTGTGAGTTCCGGCCCCAATATCATTCGCGCTCTTCCTTATTCGGGATTGTGACAGCTTCATCCTGCGTTGAGTAAAATACTGTGCCGGTGTACTTCCCAGAGCTTTCTTGAACATCGTGATGAAAGCATTGACCGACTCATAGCCCAGCGAATCCGCCACAGTCTGCACCGCCGCCCCGCTGGCCAATTCACGAAGTGCTACGACAAGGTGCAACTGCTGTCGCCAACGTCCGAACGTCAGGCCTGTCTCCCGGATCATCAAACGAGCCAGCGACCTCTCGCTCATCGCGACGCGCTTCGCCCATTCCCCCAATGTGCTCCGGTCGGACGGTTCGATTGTCAGGGCGTCGGCGATCGCCCGGATCTTCGGATCATTGGAGATGGGCAGGTTGAAGTGTTCACGCGGCATCCCGGCCAGCTCGTCCAGCGTCACCCGTGCAAGCCGGGAGGCATGGCTGTCGGGTGGATAGTCCGAAACCTCGCCGCTCAGCCGGTTGACCAGTTCCCGCACCAGCGGAGAAATCGACAGGGTGCAGCAGACATCGGGCAGATTTGCGGCTCCCGGCTCCACGAACAGGTAGCTGAGCCGGGCATTCGCCGTCGTCCTGACGCTGTGCGGCATGCCGCCCGGAATCCACACTCCGCAGTCGGGCGGCACGATCCAGATCTCGTCGTCAGCGGTGCAGGTGACGGCGCCATGCAGCGCCAGAATCAGCTGTCCCTTGCGATGCACATGCACCGGGACTTCCGCCGCGTATTCCGCGAAGTCGAGCCGGCGTGCGACCGCAGGCCGCTCCGCCAGATCGGGGTCGAAGACGGAAACGGCCGACCGTGATGCGGACGTGGGTTTCGGCATGATCGACTTTGGCATGATTGAGGGATTTTTTGACAGGATACCTAATTTATCCGGATGCGCAATGCACCGATACTCTCGGGCATGAGAACCGAACAACCTTCGAACCGGCTCTTCGCCATCACCGGCGTCGCGGCTATCGGGCGCGCGTGGTCACTGCAATCCCGGATGCCGGTATTGCGAGCGGATGCGGATGCGCTGCTCTTCTCGGCAAAGAGCTTCGCCGCGGCGATGCTGGCCTACTACATCGCCCTGCGTACAGGAGTGCCGAAGCCCTCTTGGGCCATCGTCACCGTCTACATCGTTTCGCAAAATTCGGCAGGCGCGTCGCTCAGCCGCGGCGTCTATCGGTTCGTGGGGACGATCGGCGGTGCCGTGGCGACCGTGGCGATCATCCCCTGCTTCGTCAACGATCCGATTGTCTGCAGCGTGGTTCTCGCCAGCTGGATCGGCCTGTGCCTCTACCTCTCGCTGCTGGACCGCACCGCGCGAGCCTATGCCTTCGTTCTGTCCGGCTATACCGCCAGCCTGATCGGCTTCCCCGGCGTGTTCAATCCCGCCGCCATCTTCGATACGGCGTCGGTGCGGGTCCAGGAGATCTCCATCGGCATCCTCTGCGCCGTCCTGGTCCATCGCTTCGTCCTGCCGAAGCGCATGACCGGCCAGTTCACCGCCAGGCTGTCGGCAACGTTGCGGGACGCCCGCCGGCTGGCGGGCGACGCGCTCCGCGGAAGCTCCGGGCAGGCGATCCGCCGCGACCGCGACCGGCTTGCGGGGGATCTTCTCGCCCTGCAAGGGCTGGCCGCTCACCTGCCCTACGATCCGGTCCCGGTGACGCCGAGCCGCGAGACGTTGCAACTGATCCATGACCGGCTTGCGCGACTGCTTCCACTCGCGACGGAGGTCGAGGACCGCATCCATGCCCTTCGCATCGGAGACCACCGCCTGCCTGACGAACTGGCCGCGCTTCTGGATGGAGTAGGGCATTGGGTCGCCGCCGCCCATGCGGCCGACCGGGACGCTGTTGCGATCCGGCTGATCGACCGCGCGAAGACGGTGCGGACACGCATCGCCGAGGAGGCCATGACGGCCGGCGACAGGCTCGCGGCCAATCTCGCCGGCCATCTCGCCGAGATGATCGGCCTGCTTTACGAGTGCGACCGGCTTGAACGGATCATTGTACGGAGGGGTACACGGACCGCCATAGCCGCCGCCCGGCCGCCGGCCGCCGCATCGCACCTCCGTTCAAGGCGTGCGACAGGCTATGTCTATCACCGCGACCCCTGGATGGCGGCCCGGTCCGCGCTGGGCGCGGTCGCCGGCATCGTCATCGGCTGTGCGTTCTGGATCTGGTCGGCCTGGCCGGAGGGCGGAATGGCGGTGTCGATCCTGGGCGTCTGCTGCTCCCTGTTCGGCAATGTCGACACGCCGGTGCCGAATGTCGTCAAATACATGATCGGGTCGGTCGCCGGGGTGGCGATCAGCCTGGCCTACAGCTTCGTCATCCTGCCCCGCGTGACGGATTTTGCCGGCCTCGTCGCGGTGCTCGCGCCGGCCTTCCTGTTCGCCGGCTCCCTGCAAGCCCGTCCTCCGACGACATACATGGCGCTCGGCATCACCCTGACGATCCCGATCCTGTCGGGGCTGGGCGCCACCTATGCCGGCGACTTCGCCGGGTCGCTCAACAGCATCATCGCGCTGTTCGCGGCGACGGGATTCGCGGTCGTGAGCATGGGCCTGTTCCAGACCATTCCGGTCGATGCGGCAATCGGCCGGCTGCTTCGACTGAATCGGCAGGATGTCAGGCGGCGGGCCCTGGGGGGCGGTTCCGACGAAGCGCTCTGGACAAGCCTTATGATCGACCGGACGGCGTTGTTGCTGCCGAGGCTCCGGCTGTCCGGGAAATCCCACCCGGATGTGCTTGACGACACCCTGCACCATCTTCGTGTCGGTCACGCCGCCAGTCGGTTTTATCAGGCAATCCGGCATCTCGACGGCAATGACGGTGCCAACGATGACGGCGAGATCGGCTACGACGGGTTCGAGCTTCTCACCGCGATCGCCCTGCGCTTCGGCCCAGGATACCGGGCGGGGCCTTCCGATGCCGTCGCTCTGCACCGGCGCATCGAAGCGCTGACGGCGCGGATCGCCGACAGCCCGATTGCAGACCGCAGTCTGTTGCTCGACCTGCTCATCGACCTCCGGTTCGCCCTCGGTCCGGGCGGCGCGGCAAATCGGGAGAACGACCGATGATCCTGGATCTCGACATCGGGGGCGTCTTCCTCCCCGGTTTGCTGGTGCTCGCCCTGGCTGCCCTCGTCGGCACCGTCGCGGCGGTCCGGCTCTTCGCGGCTGCGGGACTCTTCCGGCTGACCGCCAGCCGGCCGCTCGTCGAACTCGCCACCTTCGCCCTCCTCTACGGTCTGCTCCTGCGGGCTCTGCCATCCAGCGGAACATTTCAATGAAACCTGTGCTGTCCCTGCTCGGGCGCTACGCCCTGACCCTTTGCTTCGGCTCGGTCGCCGCGCTCGTGGCGCTGCAGGTGTGGACGCGCCACGAGCAGACGCCGTGGACGCGCGATGCCCGGGTGAGCGCGGAAGTGGTCCAGATCGCGCCGGAGGTGTCCGGGACCGTGGGCGCCGTCTCCGTCGTCGACAATCAGTATGTGCATCGTGGCGACATCCTCTATCAGATCGACGCCAAGCGGTTTTCGCTCGCGGTGGCGTCCTCGCAGGCCGAGGCCGAAGCCAAGCGCCAGGACATGCTTGTCCGCCAAGCGGCGGCGCGGCGGCGAAGCCAGCTCCGCGAGGTCATTTCGCAGGAGGATCTGCAGCAGACGGCCGGCGCCGCCGCACAGGCGGCAGCGACCTATGAAGGGGCGGTGGCGGCGCTCGATCTTGCCAGGCTCAATCTCGCACGGACGACGATCCGGGCGCCCATCGACGGATATGTCACCAATCTGCGGCTGCGCCCCGGCGACTATGCCACGGCCGGCGTGACGAAGATCGCCATCCTCGATGCCACCAGCTTCTCGATCACCAGCTATTTCGAAGAAACGAAGCTGCGGCGCATCCGTGTCGGCAACCCGGCGCAGATCATGCTGATGGGCTTCGATGAACCGATTTCCGGCCATGTCGAAAGCATCGGCCGGGGCATCGAGGACAGCAACGGAACGCCCGGCCATCGCGGCCTGCCGAATGTCGAGCCGACCTTCAGCTGGGTCCGTCTCGCCCAGCGCATACCGGTGCGCATCCACATCGACCGGGTGCCGCCCGGCATCGAACTGGCGGCGGGCATGACGGCGACCGTCGCCATCGGGTCCGCAACCGCCGACGCGCTGTAACCGGCGACGGGAGAGCGCGGCATCTTTCGCCGTCAAACACAGGTGCCGCGCCAGAACATCCCTTCACGGTCGCGCTCGCGGGGAGACTTCGGAAGAACCCATCGAGGCGCACGCGCTAACCTCCGGCGTCAGGGAGTCCCGCGCAACCTGAAAGGACACAACATGCTGAGGATGGATCGTTTATCCACGACGCTGGTCCGGCTGACCATGGACAGGCCGCCCGCCAACGCGCTTTCCTTCGATCTGATCCAGGCGCTGGCGGACGATCTCGCCCGGTTCGGCGAAGAGGCCGACGCGCCGGCCGTGATATTGACCGGTGCCGGCGAGCGCTTCTTCAGCGCCGGCGGCGACATTCGCGAAATCACCACCAGAGCGGACGCCGCAATCCCGCGAATGCGCGCCTTCCATCGGCTGCTTGTCGCGCTCGAAGGCTACCGCCGCCCGCTGCTGTGCGCCGTCAACGGCTATGCGGTGGGAGGGGCTCTGGAGCTGGTTCTGTTTGCGGATCACGTCGTGGCGAGCGACAGCGCCAAGTTCGGCTTTCCCGAAATCAATCATGGACTGCTTCCCGCCGCGAAGGGCATGCGCCAAGCGATGAACCGCCTCGGGCGCCGGGCTGCCGAGCGTCTCCTTTATTCCGGGGAGCTTGTTTCGGCGCAGGAGGCGCAGGCGATGGGCCTCGTCGATGAAGTCATCGGTTTCCACGAGCTGCAGGACCGGACCCAGGTCGTCGCCGAGACGCTTCGCCTCAAGGACATGCATCTGTTCTCGGCGATCAAACGGACCTTCGCCGATGCGCCGCGGATGACCGATGAGGAGCTTGAAGCGCGCACGCTCGGCGACATGCAGGATTACCTGAACCGCGAAGAGGCCGCCGCGGCGCGTGAACAGTTTTTCCAACGCAAGGCGAGGCAGCAGCATGGCTGACGGCGATCATCTCCGGCTTGAGTTCATGACCTCGTCCGAGGTCGCTCTCGCCATTGCAGGCGGTACCCGGACCATCGTCATCCCCTGCGGGGCGGTGGAGCAGCATGGACCGCACCTGACCCTCAGCGTCGATGCCGACCACGCGGACCAGCTCGGCATCCTGGTGGCGAAGGGCGTGGGAGACGCGCTGGTGGCACCGACCATCCGGGTCGGCTGTTCGTCCCACCATCTCGCATTTCCCGGCACGATCTCGTTGCAGGACAGCACGTTCGAAATGATCTGCCGGGATTACTGCACCAGCCTGGCGAGGCACGGGTTCGAACGCATCCTGATCTTCTCCGCTCATGTCGGCAATTTTCCGCCCTTGGCTGGCATGCTGCCGCGATTGCGGTCGGCCGTGCCCGCCTCCTGCCGAATCTCCGCCTTCACCGATGCGAAGGCGTGGCTGGAGTGCTGGCGCGATGCGGTGGAGGACGCGGGCGGCGAGCCGATCAAGGTCGGCGGCCATGCCGATATCGCCGAAACCTCGCTGATGCTCGACCTCCACCCCGAGCGGGTGCGCACGGAGCGTTTCGAGGCCGGAAGACTGGGGCTTCTTTCGCAAGGCGACCTGGAATTGATGTGGCGCGACGGGCTTTCGGCCGTCAGCGCCAACGGCATTCTCGGCGACCCCAACGGCTCCTCGGCAGCCATCGGCAGGCACTGCATCGAGCGCATCGCCTGGCTTCTCGTCGAGAGCTTTTCCCGCGACGACCCGGCTTGACAGCGCGCCGCCCTTGCGCGGTCGTCCGGCTGATCATTCCTACACAAAATAATGTTCTGAGCACACAGCCGGCGTCACGGATCTTCGGCAGGTTCTGCCGCCGGCTTCGTGACAATCTTCCAAATACCGAAGAGGCATCCCAAACAAACCCGAGAGGGCATTCAAATGGCAGTCAAGTTCGGCTTCTGGTCCGAGCAGGAAACACTGGTTGGACAAAGCTATTCGCGCCGGCTTCATGAACTCGTCGAAGAAGCGGTGTTTGCCGAGAAGATGGGTTTCGACATCGTCAGCCTGTCCGAGCAGCATGTCGCCTTGGGCGGGATTTCCAGCTCCGCTCCGGAAGTCGTGTATGGCTACCTCGCGGCGGTCACGTCCCGCATCCGGCTGAGGCCGGCGGTTTCGCTGATGCCCAAGAAGATCAACCACGCCCTCCGCACGGCGGAACGTGCGGCGGTCACCGACATCCTGTCCAACGGCCGCATGGAGCTGTATTGCGGCCGCGCCAACACCACCATCGCGATGCGCGCCTTCAACGTGGAGCCGGCGGAAACCCTTGAGCAGATGGAGGAGGGGATCGCGCTCATCCGCGAAGCCTTCGGCAAGGACATCTTCACCTTCGAGGGCAAGCATTATCAGGTTCCGCCGCGCATGCTGGTGCCGAAGCCGATCCAGAAGCCCTATCCGCTGATGGGCATCGCCGCGACCAGCGAGCGCAGCCATGTCTGGGCGGCCAGCCAGGGGCTCGCCGTCCTCAGCCACACGCTCTACCAGGGTTGGGACGCCCAGGCGAAGATGGTCGAAGCCTATCGGTCGAACTGGCGCCGGGATCCCAACGGCCCGCTCGACCGTCCGCGTCTCGGCATGCCGGTGTTCCTCGGGATCGCCGAAACCGATCAGGCGGCGAAGGACATCTATGCCGAGCCGCTGATGCAGTACGCCCGCATCTCGACCGATGCCTATCCGCGGCTGGCGAAGATCGCGGACGACTACGCCTACATGGGGGAGGGGCTGGAAGCGCTCCAGCGCGCGGCCACCGACTGGGATTATCTCCTGAACGACTCCGCCAGCCTGGTTTGCGGCAGCCCGGATACGGTCATCCGCCAACTGGAACGCTTCATCGAAACCGGCGCCGAAGAAATCCTGTTCCACATCGACTCTGTTTCGCACGCCGAGATCATGAAGGCCATCGAACTGGTCGGGCGCTACGTCATCCCGCATTTCAACGACCGCAACAATGTGGTGCGTCCGACCGACGAGATCCTCGACCAGATCCGCAGGATGCGAAAGACGAACGCTTCGGCCTGAAGCCCGTGCCGTCCGATCTGGCGAAGCGATCTGAAGAGAGTCTCACATGACCGACAAGACCTATAAGGGCCTGCTCGTCGAGAAGCGCGCGAGCGGCGTGGCGATCGTCACGCTGAACCGGCCCGAAATCCTCAACGCCATCGACTGGCCGATGCATGCCGCGTTGGAAGAGCTGTTCGTGGATCTCGACAACGACCGGGCGGTCAAGGCCGTCGTCCTGACCGGTGCGGGTCGCGGCTTCTGCTCCGGCGGCGATCAGAATGCGCTGGATGACGATTTGGGGCCGATTTCGCCCACCCGCTCCGGGCGTCACCTCATCCGCAACATGCTCGAGCTGGAATGCCCGCTGATAGCCGCGGTCAACGGCGTCGCCGTTGGACTGGGTGCCACGCTCGCCCTGTTCTGTGATGTCGTCTTCGCGCAGCCCGGCGTCCGCTTCGCCGACACGCATGTGACGGCCGGCGTCGTTGCCGGCGACGGCGGTGCGGTGATCTGGCCGCTGCTTCTGGGGCCGGTGCGGGCGAAGCATTACCTGATGACCGGGGACTTCATTTCGGCGGAGGACGCGGCGGCGGCCGGAATGATCAACAAGGTCGTGCCGGAAGGAACCGTCGTCGAGCATGCGGTCCGCTACGCCGAGATGCTGGCCTCCGGCCCCCGCGACGCCATCGCCTGGACCAAATACGCCGTCAACAAGCTGATCAAGGAACAGGTGCACCTGAATTTCGACACGGCCATGGCGCACGAAATGCTCACCTTCCACAGCCCGGAGCGGCGGGAGGCCGTCGCCGCCTTCCGCGAGAAGCGTAAACGCTTTGCAGAAGGCGGCCATTGACATGGGCGGGCCGCATTCCTTCTTTCCGCCCGTTCTGCCGCCAATTGCCCCGTCCACGATTGCTTCATCCGCGTTCGCCCCTCCACCTATTGCGCACGAAGACGGGACGCTGCCGTCGCTGCTTCGCGACCGTCGTGACGCCAGGGGCGAGGCCGTGGCGTTCTTCCAGAAGCGTGCCGGTACGTGGCACGCGACGACCTGGGGTGAATTTGCCAGGGACGCCACAGCGCTTTCGCGTGCCCTCCTCGATCATGGTCTGGAGAAGGGGGACCACGTCGCCATCATGGGGGACATCTCGCAGGAATGGGTGGTCGCCTACATGGCGACGGTCTGTTCCGGCGGCGTGGCGGTCGGGATCTATTTCACCTCTTCGACGGAGGAGGTGGAGTATTTCCTGGAGGACTCCGGGAGCAAATTCGCCTTCGTCGCCGGAGAGAAGGAACTCGCCGTCCTTCTCCGCAGCCGGCAGGCGGAGACGCTGAAGAAGATCGTGGTCTTCGATCCGGCGGTTCCGTCATCGAAGAACGTCGTCTCGCTGCCGCGGTTTTCCGCCTCGTCGTCCGACTGTGCGTCGCTGCTCGACGAGCAGGCCGGAATGGCGCGTCCGGAGGACAATGCCGGCATCGTCTACACCTCCGGGACCACAGGCAATCCCAAAGGCGCGATCCTCACCCACCGGTCGCTGATCGAGGGTCTGGTGACCCTCCGAAGCTTTTGCCCGGCGCTTTTCCGTGAACCCCAGCGGGTGGTCGTCCATCTCCCCCTCTCCCATGTCGTGGGGCTCGGGCAGGGGATCGTTCTTCCTCTCATCAGCGAGGTCACGCCCTATTTCGGGGAGACCGGAGCGGACTTCGCGACGACCATCCGGGATGTGAGGCCGACCTATTGGATGGCGCCGCCGCGCTTCTATCAGCGCTACGCCGCAGAACTGGTCAGCAGGATCAATGCGTCGGCTTCGATCGGCAGGAAATCCTACCGCTTTGCGATGTCCATCGCCCAGAAGGCGCTGGCGGATCGGCAGGCGGACGGCCCGGACGATCCGTTTCTCCAGGCGCTTTTCGCAACCTGCCGCAATCAGATCTTTCTGCCGCTCCTGGCGGAGATCGGTCTGGACCAGCTCGCATACCCTTACACCGCCTCCGCGCCGATGCCGCCGGACGTCGTGAAGCTGTGGCAGACATGGGGGGTGAACCTCAAGGAGGTCTATGGGCAAACCGAACTGGTCGGAGCGAATGCCGGGCAGATGCGGGACTGGTCGAAGCCCGGCACGATCGGCGTTCCGATTGCCGATCCCCGCTGGAAGACGAGGGTCGCCGGCGACGGCGAAATGCTGGTGACGGGACCCGGCCTGTTCACGGGTTACCTGAACAAGCCTGACGACACGCTGGAGGCTCTGCGGGACGGATGGCTCCACACCGGTGACATCGTCGAGGTCAGACCCGACGGCCAACTGGCGATCATCGACCGGAAAAAGGAGATCATCAACACCTCCGGCGGCAAGTCGATCAGTCCGGCGCAGATCGAGAACGAACTGCGTCGAAGCCCATACATCTCGGAAGCCGCGGTTTGCGGCGACGGACGGAAATACCTCGTGGCGCTGATCGAGGTCGACCGCGTCGCAATGACCGACTGGGTGAAGGCGCGGAATGAAACGATCAACGACTACTCGGATTTCTGCTCGTCGGAAGCGGTCATCCACCTGATCGAGGGGGAGGTCGCCAAGGCGAACCAGAGGCTGGCGCCTGTCGAGCAGATAAAGTCGTTCCGGATCCTTCCCGAAGAGCTGTCGGCTGAAAATGGCGTCATGACGGCAACCAGGAAAAAGCGGCGCAAGGTGCTGAACGAGCGCTACGCGGCGCTGATAAATTCACTCTACGACGATTCCGAGGATTCGCTGATCCGTCAGGCGCTGTCGAACATGTGATGCGGTGATCGGAGGAATGTCATGACGATGCTGTCCTGCAACCCACGCCATCCATTTCTGTCCTCGACGATGGAGATCATCGAAGAGGCCCGCAACGGCCGAATGTTCGTCCTCGTCGACGACGAGGATCGGGAGAACGAGGGCGATCTGGTGATCCCGGCGCAGATGGCGACGCCCGAGGCGATCAACTTCATGGCGTCGCATGGCAGGGGCCTCATCTGTCTGGCGCTCGGCAAGGAGCGGGTCGACCAGCTCGGCCTCAAATTGATGAGCACGCAAAACGGCACCCGCCATGGGACGGCCTTCACCGTTTCCATCGAGGCGCGCGAGGGGGTTTCCACCGGCATCTCGGCGGCGGACCGTGCGCGGACGGTGGCGGTGGCAATCGACGCGGCCAGGGGGCCGGAGCATATCGTCTCGCCGGGCCACGTATTTCCCCTGGTCTCGCGGCCCGGCGGCGTGCTGGTCCGCGCAGGACATACCGAGGCGGCGGTGGATGTCGCGCGCCTTGCCGGCCTCAATCCCTCGGGCGTGATCTGCGAGATCATGAAGGAGGACGGGACGATGGCCCGCCTCGACGATCTCGTCGCCTTCGCCCGGCGCCATGCGCTCAAGGTCGGTACGATCCGCGACCTGATCGCCTTCCGCCGCCGCCACGATCATGACGTCGAGCGTGTCGTCACCACGAAGTTCGACAGCCGATGGGGCGGCGAGTGGAGCGCCATCACCTTCCGCATCAAGGCGATCGAGACAGAGGCGATTGCGCTGGTGAAGGGCGTGATCGACGAAAGACCGACCCTGGTGCGCATGCACGCGCTGGACATCCTGTCGGACGTGCTCGGTCAGGCTGGCGAGCGCGGGGACGTCGTCGCCCGGTCCATGCAGGAAATCGCCGCCGAAGGGAGGGGCGTGATCGTGCTGTTCAACCGTGATGTCCCGCTCTCGCAGCTTCTTCGGGTGAAGGCGGGAGAGCCGCTCGTCGACAAGGCCGAACTGCGCAACTACGGCGTCGGCGCCCAGGTTCTCGCGGAACTCGGCATTCACGACATGATCCTTCTGTCCAACTCGCAGCATGTTCCGGTGGCGCTCAGGGGCTATGGGCTGAACATCGTCGAGCACCGGACGCTGCCGGTCGCCTCCGCCCCATAGCGCACCGTCCACACAGATGCCGAACGACCGCTCCCGCGGTGCCAAACGGGGTCGGCGGCATGCCATTCCACTGCCTTGCGTGAGGTTCGCCATGTCAGCACAAGATTTCCCTGTTCCAAACCAGGTGGAGACGGTCGCTTTCAAAAATGCATTGCGGGCTGTCGTGGGGGCGGTGTCGATCGTGGCGTCGGGCCAGGGGCCGGACAGGCGTGGTCTGACCGTCACCGCCGCGGTTTCCCTGTGCGTCGATCCGCCGATGGTTCTTGCCTGCATCAACCGCAGTGCCGAGGCTCACGACGTCATTCTCAGGACCGGCGCCTTTTCCTGGAACGTCCTTTCCGCCGAACAGGTCCAATTGGCTGAACGCTTCGCGGCGTTGGACGGCAGCAAAGGCGCGTCCCGTTTTTCCCCTGCTGAATGGAACGAAATGGTTACCGGGGTTCCGGTCCTTCTCCAATCCGTTTGCAGCTTCGATTGCAGACTACAGGACATCGTGGAAGTTGCAACCCATACGATCATGATCGGTGCCGTGGTCGCCCAGAACCACAATCAGGACAAAGTTCCACTGATTTACTCTTCGGGCAAGTTCGGGCGAATGGAATACTATGAATCCGTTGTTTAGGACGGATTCTGTGTGTTTGCGTTCTTACCATCAATCCACCAAGGGCGGTAAGAGCGGGGTGCCGGGGTCTTGCTGAGCGCCTTTTTGAAAACGTTCTTCATGATCCGACTCTTTCCCAATCCGTCATCCCCGCGAAGGCGGGGATCCAGGCTTCCCTTCGGGAAACACCGCGAAATGGCTGGATTCCCGCCTTCGCGGGAATGACGATGGAAAGGCGTTGAGTGCTGCAGCGCGGACTTTTCAAACGGGCTCTGGCCGCCAAGCCGGCGATGTCTTTGCTGCGCCCCGAAAGCTCCTGCTGCCTCCTCACGCCGGATCACGGGGCCGGGCAGCACTTGAAAACGCCCTTCGGCATGAGGGGCCGTGACGCCATCGTTGGCCGGCCCCCACGACCGGCGCGCCGACCATGACGCGTCTCTCATCAGTACGAGCGTCAAACTCTGACCGCATGCCGAGCCGCAGGCCGGCTGCACGCAAACCCCCGCGCCTCCCGACACCGCGTTCCGACCGAAACCGACCCGGCCCCCTGTGCCCGGTCATTTTGGAGACTGCCGTATGATCGAAGACGCAACGACCACGGTGTCGGTACCGCAGCCGAAACCGATGGGCATATCGATCCACCATCGACGCTATGCCCTGACCATGCTGTTCCTCGTTTACATGCTGAACTTCGTCGACCGCCAGATCGTCAACATCCTGGCGGAACCGATCAAGCGCGAACTCGGTCTCACCGACTGGCAGCTGGGGTCGTTGACCGGACTGTCCTTCGCCATCTTCTACGCGACGCTGGCCTTGCCTATCGCGCGGTGGGCGGAGCGTGCGAACCGGGTCAAGATCGTCGCGCTGTCGGCGATCACCTGGAGCTTTTTCACGGCGGTCTGCGGCGTAGCCCAGACCTTTGCCCAGCTGTTCCTCGCCAGGGTCGGTGTCGGCGTCGGCGAAGCCGGCTGCACGCCGGCATCCCAGTCCTTGATCAGCGATTACACGACGAGAGAGAAGCGGGCGTCGGCGCTGGCATTTTTTTCCATGGGCATTCCGGCCGGTTCCCTGGTCGGGATGGTGGTCGGCGGCCTGATCGCGGATGGTCTCGGCTGGCGCGCATCTTTCGCGCTGGTCGGGGTGCCCGGCATCATCCTTGGGCTGCTGGCCTATTTCACGCTGCCCGAGCCGCGAAAATACTCCTTCGCGGCCAGCGAGGCGCAAAGCGCGCCCACCCTGAGGGAGGCACTGGACGAACTCGGCAGCAAGCGGACCTATATTTGGCTCACGGTCGCGATGGTGGCGATGAGTTTCGGGATTTACAGCAATCTTGCCTTTCAAAGCTCCCACTTCCTGCGCAATCACGCGGAAGGGTTGGGCGCGCTGGCGGTCGGGCTGAACGATCTCACCGGGATCCAACTGGGCGCCACCGGCTTTCTCGGCACGGTGCTGGGCCTGATCATCGGCATTTGCGGAGCCGCCGGTACCTGGCTGGGCGGCTGGGCGACGGATCGCGGCGTGCGCAGCAACCTGAACGCCTATGCGACCATCCCGGCGGCGGCGGCCCTGTGCCTGCCCTTCGCGCTTTTCGCGACTTACACCACCTCGAACACCGTGGCGGCGCTTTGCCTGATGGGTTTGCCGATGATGCTGCAGTCCATTTACTACGGCCCCATCTTCGCGGCGGTACAAAGTCTGGTGCGCCCGCGCACCAGGGCAACGGCCACCGCCATCTTCCTGTTCTTCGCCAATCTGATCGGGCTTGGCCTCGGACCGCTGTCGGTCGGCCTGATCAGCGATCTTCTCGCGCGGACAATGGGGTCCGGTGACGCCATCCGCTGGGCGCTGATCAGCACGTCGCTCGTCTATGTGTTGGCGGCGGCGGCCTTCATGGTGGCGCGGAAGAGCATCAGGCAGGACATCGTCAGCTGACGGGGTAGGCTGCGGCCGGCATCCGCGTGGTGACCGCAATGCCGGTCCTTGAACACACCGACGGCTCTTGATCCCGGCAGGCCGGATCAGGAGCCGTCGGCATGAAAGGGGTGGTGCGGCGTCAGTTCGCCGTGCCTTCGGTCCGATCCTGCAGATACCGGCGCGGAGGCTGTCCCATGTGTTTCCTGAACATGGCGGTGAAGGCGCTCGGAGAGTCGTATCCCAGTTCCTGGGAGATCGCCTGAACGGTGGCGCCCATCGACAGCCGTTGAACCGCGATCACGATATGGAGTTGCTGGCGCCACCGGCCGAACGACATCCCCGTCTGTTTCAGGATGAGCCGGGCCAGCGTACGCTCGCTCATGGCGACAGCCGCCGCCCAGTCCCGGATGGTCCTGCGGTCGTCGGGCGCCTCCAGCAATTGGGCGGCGATGCGCTGTATCCTGGGATGGTTGGAAACCGGGAAGTGGAGCGGCTCCGTCTTCATCTGTGCAAGCTCGTCCAGAATGACCTGGACCAGACGGCTGGTCGGACCCTCCGGAGGGTAAAGCTGCGGCAGGTTGCCCAAGTGAAAGATCATCTCGCGCAGCATCGGGCTGATCGAAAATGTCGCGCAGGTATTCGGCAGAGGCGAAATTTCCGGATTGATGAACACGCAGTATGACCGGCCCCTGTCCGACATGGAAACGCTGTGGGGCACCTCCCCCGGAATCCAAACAGCTCCATTGGATGGGACGATCCGAAGCCCGTCGAGCGTCCGGCACATGACCGAGCCTTCCGCCGCCACCACCAGCTGGCCTTTGCGGTGCCGGTGGATCGGCAGTTCGTCGTCATCCACATTGCGTCGGACAAGGAAAGAGACCAGCGGGCGGGCAAGCTCGTCGGGATCCACCGCGGCGAAGCTGACGCGCAGTCCACTGGGATCCCACGGCATCGAGAGAGCTTCGCCGGCCACCGGGGCTTCCGGCCACTTCGTACCAATCCACGCACTCTTCGGCAATGTTGCGGCCTCCGTGCATCTCGACGCGGACCTTGGTCCGAATTTGACGGTTTCGCGACATAAAATGGCAATCCCATAGATTCTGCCACTGGTTGGCCTCGGATACACTCTGCCGTGTGTACATTCGAATGGCAGAAGGGATTGCGCGCTGTAATCAAATGGGTTTGTTCCGCGGAATTTCCTGCCGTTCTTCGCTTCGGTTCCAAGCCAAGCCGTCAAGAATACAACAGGGAGTCATCATGATGAACACGCTGACGCTCGACCGAACGGACATCAAGATCCTCAACGAGTTGCAGAAGGATGCAAATCTGACGAATGTCGAGCTTGCCGGCAGAATCAACCTGTCTCCTTCACCCTGCCTCACGCGGGTGAAGAAGCTGGAGCAGATCGGCATCATCGATCGACGGGTCACCCTTCTAAATCCGAAGGCGATGGGGCTGGAAATCAATGCCTATATCCAAGTCAAACTCGACAAACAGCCACAATCGGCGCTGGAGAATTTCCGGGATGCCGTCGAGAGGATCCCCGAGGTAATGGAATGCAACTGGATGACAGGCGACTGCGATTTCCTGCTGCGCGTGGTTGTCCGAGGCGTCGAGGAACTCGAACAGCTGATAGCAAGCAAGCTGTCAAAAATAGATTTTGTTTCCACTATCCGATCTAACTTGGTCCTAAAGCAGATAACCTATAAAACAGAACTGCCCATCAGTACATCTCAGGCGATAGTCATCCGGTATTGATCTTTGCCCTTTCCCAGTGAGGTGGTGATGGCGGATAGTAGGGCGGCAACGCAGGAGAAATCACATCGGCGTCCGATCCGACCGACGCCGTTCAAGGCCATTACCACTCTTCACCATCACATTCCAAGCAGCGGTGCCGGATTCTCCGGAGACTGACTTGATTAAAGGGGTGGGGCGATCTCTCAGCGCAGACCGTGAGTTCGGTAAAGGCCAAATCCTGCCCCGGCAACCACAGATAGTTGACGCCCCGGTTCGAAAGAGCCGGGGCGTTCGTGCGTCCGGGGTCGGCATGCCTTCCTATCCCCGATGGGCAGTTGTTCAGCCAAGACGGATGGTCCACCTCGTGACTATGAACGCTGGTCCTGGGTCGTGACGTAGCCCGAACTGAGCACCGCTCCGGCCCACGGCATGGGGCTGGTCCCGCCGACACCTCCACCGGTCAGCGACACCGAGGATCCTCCGATACTGCGGATCCAAAGGGAGGCGGCATGAAAAAGCTCCTGATTGCGCTGATCGTGATTGTCGGCATCGTTGCCGTCGCCGTGGCCGCTCTGCCCTTCATCCTGACCGGAGACTTCGTGGCCGAGAAGGTGGCTGCTGCGGTGAAGGAGCGCACCGGGCGGGATCTCACGCTTCGGATCGACTCCCTGTCCCTGTTCCCTGACCTCAAGGCCAGGGTGGAGTCGGCGACGCTCTCCGATGTGCCGGACAGCGGACGTCCGGCAATGCTCGAACTCGGGCCGACCGAGTTCGAGGTGGCCTTGTGGCCGCTGCTGCGCGCACTGTTCAGGTTGATCGTCTGACGGTCGATGGCTTGCGGGCCAATCTGCTGGTCGATGCCGCCGGGCGTCCCAACTGGGAGTTCGGCCGCGAGGGTGACCAAGTGGCAAATGACGCGCCGCAACCGGCATCGCAGGAGCGGCTCGACCTTCCCGACATCCAACTCGGCGATGTCCGCCTCGGCGGCGTGGAGACCACCTACAAGGATGAGGGGACCGGCCAAACCTTGCAGGTCGCCGATGGGGCGCTGGCGGTGAGCATGCCCAACCTGGACATGCCCGCCGAACTCAATGGAAATGCAAAGGTCAACAACCGGGCACTTGTGCTGAACGCCAGGGTGGAATCGCCACGCGCACTGGCCGAACGGCGGCCGACCACCGTACAGGGGCAGATCTCGTCCGACCTCTTCAATGCCAGGCTGGAGGCCCGGCCGGAAGCGGATGGACGTACCGGCGGGCCACTGTCTGTGTCGGTCCCGGATCTGCGCGCCATGACGGCCTGGCTGGGCATGCCGAATGCCGAGACCCTGTCCCTCCGCAGCGTAAATCTCACCGGCAAGGCCACTATCGGGAGCAGGAACGCCCAGCTTGACGAGTTCCAACTGGCGCTTGACGACATCGAGGCGAACGGCAGCGCGGCGGCCGACTGGTCCGGCCGGATACCGGCCGCAACCGTGCGCGTCTCCATCGCTCCTGTCGACCTCGATCGCTTCATCCCGCCGGCGGCCTCGCAGTCCGCTTCACCGTCTGCTTCGTCATCCGCCGGGTGGAGCGACGAGCCGATCGATGTCTCCGCATTGCGGCGCATGAACCTGGACGCGGTGATCGAGAGCCGGGGACTCCTGGTCCGGAACATAAAGCTCGGCCCGAGCCGGACGACGCTCCGCCTGCAGGACGGCATCCTGGCCGCGGATGCGTCGGAGGTCCCCGTCCTGGGCGGACGAGCCAGCACGGCGCTACGGATCGATGCCTCGCGGCAACCGGCCGACCATGCGCTGAAGGCGTCCTCCGAGGGCATCCAGGCGGAGTTGGTGCTGACCGCTCTCGCCGGCACGGACCGTCTTCGCGGCACCGTGTCGCTCAACGCCGACCTTGCCGCCGCCGGGACCACCCAGAAGGCTGTCGTCTCCGGCCTGAACGGAACGACCCGCATCGTACTTCGGAATGGCGCGCTGCGGGGCGTCAACATTGCCGCGATCCTGCGGGATCCGGTAGCGGCCGCCACCGGACGGCAGCAGGGCGTCACCCAGGAAACCGACTTCGCCGAGTTTGGCGGAACCTTCCGCCTCGACGGCGGTGTCGCCCGCACGGGAGATCTGCACATGCTGGCGCCACTCTTCCGAATGGACGGCGAAGGGACCGTGTCGCTGCCAGACCGGCGGCTCGACCTTCGTCTCAATCCGAAGGCCACGGCCACTCTGCAGGGCCAAGGCGGGCAGTTCGATCGTAGCGGCCTGACGATTCCGATCCTCGTCACGGGAACCTTCGACGCCCCTTCCATTCAGCCGGATTTCAGCGGAGTCGTGCTCTCCGCCATCAAGGATCCGGCAAAAGCGGCCGAAGCCGTGCGGCGCCTGAAGGAGGGCGGATCTCCGGCGGATATCCTCGGCGGCCTGACGGGGGCGGGCGGCAAGGACGGCGGGTCTTCCGGCGCACGGCCGGCCGCTCCCGAAGCCGGTCCTTTGGGCAATGTTCTGAAGGGACCACTGGAGCAAGGCGTGAAGGGATTGTTCGGCCGGTGAAAGCCGGTGCGGGACCGGATGGACAGGATCGGGAGAGGTGGAAGTACCTTGGCGGTGTCGCTGTCGAGCCCCAGTGTCGGCAGCAGCGGAGCCAGCCCCACGCCGATCAGAAGCGCCACGACGGGCTGGCCCAGGAAGGACAGGACCGGCACGGGCCCATGCATTTCCTTTGCCTTTCCTGCCCGACCCAGCCCATTCTTTCGGCCGGATCATTCGCTGAAGCGGCCGTTGGCGAGGTGGTGATGCTGCTCCGAGACGCTTCTGTGGACACGCCACGCGACCGCATCCTGAAGGTCGAGGAGCCGGCGCCAGGGCATCGGTTGCTGGGCAGTATCGCTGCCACCGGGTCGCTGATCCTCGGTTCGATCCGTCTGATTCTGGGACGCGATCATCCCGTCGCCATCCTTCTGGTCGATGGCGATCTGATCATCCACAGCGTTGCTGGAGACCGCGCCTTCGTCGAGCAGCTGGATGCGGCCGGTCTGGGGGAAGGACGGTCGGCGGCGGAGGATGGCGTCGGCACCAATGCCGTCGATCTGTGCCTGCGGGAACGGCGCCCCATGATCACGTCCGGCAGGCAGCATGCCTGCGCCGGCCTGACGGACGTCAAGATCGCCGCCGCCCCCCTGTTCGGCTTGAACAACGCCCTGCACGGTGCCATCGCGCTGGTATCGGGCGCGTCGGTCGGAACGGACACGCTGAACGGCCTTGCCCTGCTCTGCGCAGAAAGCACCAGCGCCCAGTTGAGCGCGATGGAGACCAGCGGCAACCTCGACCGCATGCTGGTCGAGCAGCGGGCCATCATCGACAGCATCTCGGACGGGTTGCTGGTGGTGGACGAGGATGGCCGGGTCCGCCACATGAATGCGCCGGCCGGCCGTATCCTGACCCTGAACCCGGAGCAGAGCGTCGGCCGCCGCTTTGCCGAACTTCTGGATTTCGAGCCGATCATCGCGCCGATCTTCCGCACCGGCGTCGGCTATTACGACCGTGAGTTGATCATCGATTCCAGCCGGCGCCACCTGCACCTGATCGACACCGCCATTCCCGTCAAGGACGCGCAGGGCAAGGTTCAATCGGTCGTCAACACCTTCCGCGAGTTCAACCGCGCCAAGCGGATCGCCCAGCAGATCGCCGGCAGCCCGGCCCGCTACACCTTCGACGACATCATCGGCACGTCGGACTGCCTGCGCCAGGCCATCGGCGATGCCCGCAAGGCGGCGCTCGGCACCGCGAATGTCCTGCTGAACGGGCCGAGCGGCACCGGCAAGGAGGTCTTCGCTCAAGCCATCCACGCCCATGGCGATCGCCGCGACGGCCCCTTCATCGCCGTCAATTGCGCAGCCCTGCCGCGCGAGTTGATCGAGAGCGAGCTGTTCGGCTACGTCGCCGGCAGCTTCACCGGGGCGCAGAAGGGCGGGCGGCCGGGCAAGTTCGAAATGGCGTCCGGCGGGACGATCTTCCTCGACGAGATCACCGAGATGCCGCTCGACCTCCAGGCCAAGCTGCTGCGGGTTCTTCAGGAGCGCGAGGTCACCCGGATCGGCGCCACCCGGCCCATCCCGATCGACGTCCGGGTCATCGCCGCGTCCAATCGGAACCTGAAGGACGCCATTGCCCGGCGGGAGTTCCGCGAAGACCTCTACTATCGTTTGCATGTCGTCTCGATCACCATCCCGGCGCTGAAGGACCGCAGAAGCGACATCCCGATGCTGGCGACCCACTTCCTGCGCAAATACGCCGCCAGCGCCGGCAAGCCGGTCTTCACCATCTCCGACACAGCCCTGCGCGCCATGACCGCGTATGATTGGCCGGGCAACGTGCGTGAACTGGAAAACACCCTGGAGCGCCTTGTCGTGCTGTCCGACGGTACGGAGATCCGGCAGTTCGATCCGCCGGGCGATGCTCGGATGCCACCTCCTTCTTCCATGGTGGTTCCCGTCATGAAGGCGTTGCGCGAGCATGAGCGCGACGTCATCGCCGCAACGCTGATCCATGTCGATCACAACGTGACCAAGGCGGCGGAGATCCTCGGCATCGCCCGGCCGACGCTTTACAGCAAAATCCGCGACTACGGCATCGTCCTGCAACGCGCCGGAGCGGATAAGATGTCTTGATTCTGAACGATCGTAAGATTTTCTAACGTTCCATTTCTTGACGGTACTCTCGCGGGTGACGCCCTTCAGAATCGGCGGATTTCCCAAACGTCAAGCCAAACCATTGAAATTCCTATACAAGATTCCTTCCTCGCAAGTCCGGCGAAGGTTGGCACAGGCGTTGCGGAGTGATGGGCGAGCCCCCTGAACAGGAGACCGCCCGTATGACAATCCCTCTCGATCCGGAGCGTGTGGAAACGGTGCGGCTCGTCGTCGATGCATCGATGACGGCCGACGCCTTCGCCCGTGACCCGGATGAGCATTATCCGCAGGTCCTCGCCACGCCGGTGATGATTGTCGAGATGGAGCGCGCCTGCGCCGCCCTGCTGCGCCCCGTGCTCCAGTCCGGAGAGCTGTCGGTCGGGGCCAGGCTCGACGTGTCGCACACGGCGCCGACGCCGGTCGGCGGACAGGTGAGGACCAGCGCCCGCTTCACCGGCCGGGAGGGCGCCCTCTACTGGTTCAACGTCTGGTCGGAGGATGCAGGCGGCAAGATCGGCCAGGGCCGGCACGCCCGCGCCATCCTGCCGCAATCCGCCATTGAATCCCGAGCCGAATCCCGTGCCGCCGCGCGCTCCGGCTCCTGACCGGTGCTTCCACCATCCAGACCGAGGCCCTGATGCCGACCTCCGATCTTCTCCACCCCGATTTCGAAGCCTTGGCCGACGGCGAGGTCCGTGCCCTGCAGGATCGCCTTTGGGCGGCGCAATGGGACTATGTGTCCGAGCGGTCGGCGATGTACCGGCGCATGCTGCCCGCCCGCATCGGGCGTCCGGTGACGCTCGACGGCCTCCAGGATCTGCCGCTGACCGACAAGGAGGATCTCCGCGCCGGCCAGGAAGCCGCCTATCCCTTCGGCGACTATGTGGCCTGTGCGGAGGAGAACATCGTCCGCCTTCACCGCACCTCCGGCACGACCGGCCGTGCGCTCAACCTCGCCAACAGCAGGCAGGATTGCGACCGTATCGCCACCATCGGCGGTCGCGCGATGCATGCCTCCGGATTGCGTGCGACCGACCGTGTGGTGCATTGCCTGAATTACTGCATGTGGACCGGCGGCGTGACCGACCACATGACGCTGGAGGCGGCCGGCGCGACGGTGGTGCCCTTCGGCGTCGGCAACACCCGGCAGCTTCTCCAGACCATCCTCGACCTCAAGATCACCGCCATCTCCTGCACGCCGTCCTATCCGGCCCTGCTGGAAAAGCTGCTGCGCGACGAGGGCGGTCCGGTGCCGCGTGATCTCGGGCTCCGGCTCGGACTGTTCGGCGGCGAGGCCGGGCTGGACAACGCCGCCTTCCGCGCCACGATGGAGGAAACCTGGGGCTTCGGCGTGCGCAACGCCAATTACGGCCTCAGCGAGGTGCTGAGCACGCTGGGCAGCCAGTGCGAGGCGACCACCGACCTGCATTTCCACGGCAGCGACTATCTGTTCGCCGAAATTCTCGACGCGGAGGGCAACCGCCTGCCGATCCGCGAGGGCACGGTGGGCGAGCTGGTCTGCACCCACATCGAAAAGGAATGCCAGCCGCTGATCCGCTATCGCACCCGCGACGTCGTCACCGTCACCGGAACCGGCCGCTGCGCCTGCGGACGGACATCCTGGCGCTTCCGCGTCAGCGGGCGCACCGACGACATGTTCAACGTGCGCGGAATCAACGTCTTCCCCAGCGCGGTCCGCAAGGCGGTCAGCAGCCTGCCGGCGCTGTCGTCCGGCCATTTCCGCATCCGGCTGATCGGGCCGGGACCCTACGACCGCATCCAGCTGCGCGTCGAGGCGGCGGAGGGGTTGCCCGAGACGGCATGGCCCGCGGCGGCGGCGGAACTGGAGAAGGCGGTGCGCGAGCAGGCCGGTGCGAGTGCCGCGGTCACCATGATCCCGCACGACACGCTGCCGCGCACCGCCGGCAAGACCGACTGGATCGAAAGGATTTCATCATGAGCACGGTCGATCTCGATGTGGCGGACGGCATCGGCCGCGTGACGCTGAACCGGCCGGAGCGGATGAACGCCATCGGCACCGCCCTGCTGCATGACCTTCACGCCGCCTTGACCGAAGCGGCGGAACGCCCGGACGTGTCGGTGATCCTGCTGTGCGGCGCCGGGCGGGCCTTCTGCGCGGGCGACGACCTGAAGGAATTCGACCAGCAGACCCGCGACGATGCGGCGATCCGCGCCCACATCGCCGGCATCCAGCAGATCACCCACGACCTGATGTTCGGATCGAAGATCGTCGTCGGGGCGGTGCATGGCTTCGCCGTGGGCGGCGGGTTCGAATGGATGCTGAACTGTGACCTCGTGGTCGCCTCCGACGACCTTCAGGCATTCTTCCCCGAAATGGACTGGGGCCAGTTCGTGACCGGCGGGGTGACGCATCTGCTGCCGCTGGCGGTCGGCTATCAGCGGGCGATGGAGCTGATGCTGCTGGGCGAACGGCAATCGGCGGCGCGTCTGGCCGAACTCGGACTGGTCAACCGGGTGGTCCCCCGCGAGGCGCTGCTCGACACCGCGACGGCACTGGCGACGACGGTGGCCGGGAAGACGCGTTTTTCCACCGGCCGGCTGAAACGCCTGATGACGGTCGACCTGTCCGACACGCTGCGTCGCGCGCTGGACCTGGAGGCGGCGGCCACCATCGAAGCGTTCGGCAATCCCGAAGCCGCCGAACGCGTCGCCCGTTTCGCCGCCCGCAAGTCGTCTTGAGAAAGGGAGCAGGAATGGACGCGATCAAAGCCGTCACCTTCGACTATTTCGGCACGCTGGTGGACGTCGATGCCGGCGGCACCGCCGGAATGGCGGAGGTTCTGTCCAGGCTGGGGCGCGACGACCTGGACGCCGCAGCCCTCTATCAAGACTGGGACATGCGCACCGTCCAGCTCTACCGGTCGTCCGCCTATCGCCGATACCGCGAGGTCGCCGCCGAAGCCCTGGCCGCCACACTGGGCGGAGCCGGGGCTGGGGTTGGTGGTGGGATTGACCGGCTGGGCGCCGACCGGCTTGCGGTTCTGACCGACACGCTGCTGACCGGCCTCGTCGAGCAGGCGCCGCCGCACCCCGAGGTGACGGAGATCCTCGCCCTTCTGGCGGCCAAATATCCGCTGATGCCGATCACCAACATGGACAGCGACCTGTTCGCGCGCAGCCGGCTGGCCTCTTTCTTCCCCAGCGTCACGACCGCCGAGATGGCCCGGGCCTACAAGCCGTCGGAACGCATCTTCCGCCTCGCTCTTGAACGGCTGGCGCTGGCCCCCGGCGAGGTTCTGCATGCCTCGCTGGCCTCCTGGGCGGACATCGACGGGGCCAAGCCGCTGGGCATGCGCGTGGCCTGGATCAACCGGACGCAGGACAGGCTGGGACCATGGCAACCCCGGCCGGACCACGAGTTCGCCGATCTCACCGGATTGCGCGAGGTGCTGGCCTTCTGACATCGGGGGCGCCGCAGGGCGGGCCTTGCCGAGACACGTCCGCCGCATGCGGCCCGGCGGGCGGCTGCAACGACACGACAACATGCCGCATCAACGAATGGGGAAGTTCCATGTCTCGATCCACGTCTCGAACGATGTCTCGATCCGGGTCTCGATTCCGCGGCAACCTGCTTCGTTTCGGCATCTCGCTTGCGGCGCTGGTGCCGATGGCGGCGGCGGCCGACGTCAAGCTGGGCCTTGCCGGTCCGGTCACCGGGCAATACGCCTCCTTCATGGAGCAGATGCGGCGCGGTGCCGACCTCGCCGTCGCCGATCTCAACGCAGCCGGCGGCATCAACGGTGAGAAGGTTGTCCTGCAGGTGGCCGACGACGCCTGCGATCCCAAGCAGGCGGTGGCCGTCGCCAACCGCTTCGTCGCCGATGGCGTGCAGGCGGTGGTCGGGCATTTCTGCTCCAGCTCCACCATTCCGGCGTCCAGCGTCTATGCGGAAGCCGGACTGGTGATCGTGACGCCGGCCTCGACCAACCCGACGATCACCGAGCGCGGCCTGACCAACATGTTCCGGGTCTGCGGGCGCGACGACCAGGCCGCCGGGGTGGCGGCGAAGCAGATCGTCAGCCGCGATCTCGGCCGGACCATCGCCATCGTCCACGACAAATCCACCTATGGCCAGGGCATCGCCGAGGGGGTGCGGGCGGAGTTGACGCAGCAGGGCCGCAACGTCGTGCTGTTCGAAGGCATCACCCAGGGGGAGCGCGATTTCTCGTCGCTGGTCGCCCGGTTGCGGGCCTTGAACGTCGATGTGGTCTTCTTCGGTGGCTATCACACCGAGGCCGGTCTGCTGGTGAGGCAGGCGTCCGAACAGGGGCTCAAGGCCCGGTTCGTTGCCGGCGACGGCTTGGCGACCACGGAGTTCGCCTCCATCGCCGGACCGGCCAGCGACGGGGTGATGTTCACCTTCTACCCGGATCCGCGCGTCAACGCCGGCACCGCCGATCTGGTCCAGCGCTTCCGTTCCGCCGGGTTCGAGCCGGAGGGCTTCACCCTTTACACCTACGCCGCCGTCAAGGTTCTGGCCGATGCGGCCAAGCGGCGAAGACGATGAAGGGCGACAAGCTGGCCGATGCGCTGCGTGCCGGCACCCATCGCACCGTGCTGGGCGACATCCGGTTCGACCGGAAGGGCGACCCGAACTCCGAGCCCTTCGTGCTCTATGCCTGGAACAACGGCACATACGCTCCCCTGAAGTGATCCCGCCTGTCCCGACGAGCCCAGCCGTGGCGCATCCCACCGTCCGTTCCGGCCTTACGCCGTCGAAGGAAGGAGGGCGGCGCCGCGGACCATGCCGGTCGTGATCGCCTCCGGTCCTTGGAACCCGCGTCCTGCGGGCCGGCTCGGCATGGGCATGAAAATTGGAATGATGCGGGTCGATGTTTGTTAGGATG
This sequence comes from Azospirillum sp. INR13, assembly GCF_015390205.1. Classification (NCBI taxonomy): domain Bacteria; kingdom Pseudomonadati; phylum Pseudomonadota; class Alphaproteobacteria; order Rhodospirillales; family Azospirillaceae; genus Azospirillum; species Azospirillum sp. INR13. The sequence continues at coordinate 16,741 of NZ_VUOI01000010.1, read as the reverse complement.
GCGCCGGGATTATCAGGAGCCGTTTCCTTGAGCACAGGACTGATCGCACTGCTTGACGACGTGGTCGGCTTGACGAAGATCGCCGCCGCTTCGCTGGACGATGCCGCCGGGCAGGCAGCGAAGGCGGGGGCCAAGGCCGCCGGCGTGGTGGTCGACGACGCTGCCGTTACGCCACGCTACGTCGTCGGGTTCACTGCGGATCGTGAATTGCCGATCATCGGCAGGATCGCTGTCGGCTCCTTGAAGAACAAGCTGATCCTGTTGTTGCCGGCCGCCCTGGTGTTGAGCCTCGTGGCGCCCTGGGCCATCACGCCGCTGCTGATGCTGGGCGGCGCCTTCCTTTGCTACGAAGGGGCGGAGAAGATCTTCGAAGCCATCTGGCCGCACGGGGCTCATGACGGCCATGGTGCAGAGGGCACGGCCGGCGGGCAGTCTGCCCGGCAATTCGAAGATTCCAAGGTGAACGGCGCGATCAAGACCGACCTGATCCTGTCCGCCGAGATCATGGCGATCACGCTGTCCGCCGTCGCTGCGGAGGTGTCCTCCTTCTGGATGCAGGCACTGATCCTCGCCATCGTCGGAACCGGCATCACGGTCGTGGTGTACGGCGCGGTGGCGCTGATCGTGAAGGCCGACGACGCCGGCATTGCCCTGGCGCAGAACGACCGGCCAATCTCCAGCCTCTTCGGGCTGCGTCGGCTGGCCGCCGGTGCACCGGGCGGGGCGGACCGGCTGCTGCGCCCGCTGACGCAGGGGCTGGGCCGCGGTCTCGTCTATGGAATGCCGCTGTTTCTCAAGCTGCTCAGCCTCGTCGGCACCGCAGCGATGCTCTGGGTCGGCGGCGGCATCATCATCCATGGGCTGGAAGGCTATGGCTTGGAGGAACTCGGGCACGCGATCCATGACGCCGCCGTGGCGGTCGGCCATGCGCTTCCGGCGGGGGCGGCGGTGATGGAGTGGCTGGTGGCCGCCGGGATCGCAGGCATTGTCGGGCTTCTTCTCGGCGCGCTGTTGATCCCGCTGGTCCACCGCGTCGCCATTCCGGCCTTCGCGATGCTGAGACGCTGACGCGGCTCCGTGACGGGAACCGCGTCGCCCGACCGTCCTCAGCGCGCTAATCGGGGTGGAGGCCGTCACTCCGCTTGGCATGTGCCGAAGTCCTGGCCATTTCGGCCAACAGCTTGGCCGTCGCAACGGCGAGCTGGTTTTGCGTGTATGGCTTGGCGAGCCGCGGCAGGTCGGCGACGACGCCCTCCGGCAGATCTGCGTATCCCGTCGCCAACAGAACCGGCAGGTCCGGGGCCATGGCGCGGGCCGCCCGGGCAAGCTCGACGCCGGTCATGCCCGGCATCGCATAGTCCGTCAGCATCAGGTCAACCGCCTGGCCGCTGCGCAGAAGCTCCAGCGCTTCAACGCCCGAGCTTGCTTCGAGGACCGTGTGCCCAAGGTCGGCCAGCATATCGACGGTGCTCATGGCGATCAGCGCGTCATCGTCGACCACGAGGACCACGGCGGGAGACACGTCGACCGCCGGGGCCGGCGGCAATTCGGCTGCCTGGACCGGTGTGGTGGCCTTGGGCAACCACAACTCCACGACCGTCCCCTGGCCCGGAACGCTGGACAGCCGGAACGCACCGCCGGACTGCACCGCCAGACCGTGGACCATCGACAGCCCCAGCCCGGTGCCCTTGCCGATCCCCTTGGTCGAGAAGAAGGGCTCCACCGCCCGCGCAAGCGTTTCCCCATCCATTCCCGTACCGGTGTCCCGCACGCTGACATGCGGGTAGGAACCGGGCGGCAGTCCCGAAGCCACGGAAACCGGCGCCTCGTCCACGGTCACGGTGAGAGTGCCGCCGTCGGGCATGGCATCGCGGGCATTGACGGCGAGATTCAGGATCGCGAGTTCGAGCTGGTTGGGATCGATCAGGGCCGGCACCGATGCCGGCGGAGCGTCGATGCGGATGACGACGCGCGGGCCGACAGACCGTTCCAACAGAGTTTTCATGCCGTCCAGCAGTCCGGCAAGGTCCACCGCCTGCGGCTGCAGATCCTGGCGACGGGCGAAAGCCAGAAGCCTTTGGGTCAGCGTCGCTCCGCGTCGGGCTCCCTGCATGGCGCCGTCGAACAGGCGCTCCGTCGTCGGATCGGCGGGAAGGCGTTTGCGCAGCAATTCCAGATTGCCGAGCACCGCCATCAGCAGGTTGTTGAAATCGTGCGCGACGCCGCCGGTAAGCTGGCCGAGGGTCTCCAGCTTCTGCGTCTGGCGCAGTTGCTCTTCGGCGCGTTCGCGGTCGCGGATCTCGTCGCGCAGCTGGTCGAGAGTCGCCGCCAATTCCCGGGTGCGTTCCTGGACGTTGGATTCCAGCGTCGCGGTCAGGCGCTGCAAGGCCTCCTGCGCCGCCTTCTGGTCGCTGATGTCGACGATGACGGCGAGCGCTCCTGTGGTCTTGCCGGTGGAATCCTGCACGGGCACGCCGCTGACACGGGTCCACACCGGCTGAGCGCCGGCAGGACGATAGATGAACTCGATGCCGCTGACGGTCTCGCCGCGCAGGGCCCGCACCGCGACAAACTGATCCCGCGACAGGCGGCGGCCCTGCTCGTCGTAGCCGATCCAGCGCTCCTCGCCGTCCGGCCGCTGGGACGGGATGACGGAATCCGGGAAGAAGCGCCGGAATGCCGGATTGGACAGAATGGTCCGGCCGTTCAGGTCCATCAGGTTCACCGCCACCGGCAGGTGTTCCACCAGCGTTTCGAAGCGCGCCCGTTCGTCGGCGAGCTCCGCGAGGAGACGCTCGCGCTCCGCAAGCCTCGCCCTCGCTTCGTACTGCCGTCGCCTTCCGCGCAGGCAGGTCCGCACGACGCTGATCAGGGTGGTCGGGTGGAAGGGGCGCTCCACGAAGGTGACGTTGCCGAGCAGTTCGGTCAAGCGTGCGGCCTCAGGCGTACGTTCGGCACCGTCGCCTCGAAAGGTGAGCAGGATGACGGGAAGGTCCGACCAGGGAGGCTGCGCGCCGATCCAGGCGACGAGACACTGGAGATCGGCGGTGCGCACCGCCTCCTCCGCAAGGATGAGCAGTCCGGCCCCGTCCTCCAGCGCCGTGCACAGTGCCGGCAGGTCGGGGCAAGCGTGCGCGGCGATCCCGGCCTCGCCCAGCAAGGCCGAAGCGACGGCGGCATCCCGTCCATGCGGCGCCAGGACCAGCGCGCGCTCCATGATCGCGGCCTCGCTCAAGCCGGGATCGTCCTGCAGCAGAGGTCCGCCTTGGCCGATATAGACCGGCACGCCGCGCAGCACCCCCTGGAACTCGGCCAGAGGCGGTCCGAGGCTGATGCCCTTGTCGTTGACCCGGTACTCGCGGATCGTGTCTTCGTGCGCACCGGCGCGCTTCTTGATCACCGAGATCGCCCGACGGATACGGCCCAACGCCTCAAAATAGCGCAGCAGCACGACGGTGTCGGCCAGATAGGTGACGTCGACCGGGGACTGCATGTCGCCGATCAGGCCATGCTGCGCGATGGTGAGGAAGGTCGTCACGCCCTGGCGGTTCAGGTACAGAAGCAATTCATGAAGATGCAGGACCAGAAGCTGCTCTTCCGGCATCGCCGCCTGATAGCCGTTGAGGCTGTCGATCACCACGGTGCGGATCCGGTGGTCGTCGACGCAGGCGCGGACCCGGTGGGTGAACTCGCCGGGTGAAAGTTCCGCCGCATCCACCTGCTCGATCATCAGGCTGCCGCGATCCCGCATGGCTTCGAGGTCGAAGCCCATCGCCCTGGTCCGGGCGAACAGCAGGCCAAGCTCCTCGTCGAAGACGAACAGCGCCGCCCGCTCTCCCCGTGCGATGGCGGCCACGGTGAACTGAAGCGCCAGCAGCGACTTTCCGGTCCCCGCCGGGCCGATGATCAGGGCGCTCGACCCACGCTCCATGCCGCCGCCCAGCAGCGTGTCGAGTTCGGCGATGCCGCTGGCCAGTCGCTCCCCGGCGAAGCCGGTTCGATGCTCGGCGGCGATCAGCCGGGGGAACACCTTGAAGCCACCGGTGGTGATCGTGCAATCGTGGTAGCCGCCGCGATAGGCCTGCCCACGGTATTTCAGCACCCGCAGGCGCCGCCGCTCCGCGCCGTAGGCCGGCGTCAGCATCTCCAGACGGATCACGCCGTGGGCGATGCTGTGGACCGTCTTGTCCATGGTGTCGGTGGTCAGGTCGTCGAGCAGCAGCACGGTGGCGCCGTGCCGGGCGAAATAATGCTTGAGGGCGAGGATCTGGCGCCGATACCGCAACGAACTCTGGGCCAGCAGGCGGATCTCCGACAGGCTGTCGAGGACGATCCGCATCGGCTTGCTCCGCTCGATCGCGCCGAACATCAGCTTGGTCGTCTCGCCGAGTTCGAGGTCGGAGGAGTAGAGCAGGCTCTGCTGGTGCGCCTCGTCGAGCAGGCTTTCCGGCGGAACCAACTCGAACACCGTGATCTCCCCGCCGAGAGTCCAGCCATGTTCGGCTGCGGCGCTGCGAAGTTCGCCCTCGGTCTCCGACAAGGTGATGTAGAGTCCGGTTTCGCCGGCCGCCGCGCCGTCCAACAGGAACTGCAGGGCAATGGTGGTCTTGCCGGTACCCGGACTGCCTTCGAGCAGGAAGACACGGTCGCGGGCGAGACCGCCGGCGAGGATGTCGTCAAGGCCGGCAACGCCGGTTCGTGCCTTGCGCGGCAGTTCAGAGGGTGCGGGCATGGCAGGCCAGGATATCCGTCTTGAGGGTGTCGGGCAGTGCATGCGCCGGAATGCGGTCCAGGGTATCGGCAAGGGCACGCTGCGCATGCCACAGGTCGTGCGCCAGTTGAAGGTCGAGCCAGAAATGGGCGGATATGCCGCAGAGCCGGGCCAGCCTGGCAGCCATCTCGGGCGTGACGGCGGCGGTGCCAGCAAGCACGCGGTGGAGCGTCTGGCGCGCAATCGCCAGTTCCTGGGCGGCCTGGGTCACCGTCAGCCCAAGCTCGGGCAACACGCGGTTGCGCAGAACGGCACCGGGATGAGGTGGAGGATCAGTGGAGGGAGGTAGTTCTGCAGACATCGATCCTGACCGGAACACACGTTCCCCCAAATGTAACGCATCGCGTGACAGAGTGCAGCCTGCGCTATCCTCATCGACCCTTTGGCATAGGGGTGGCGAAGACAGGTAGCCAACCTGTGTTAACGATGCTTTTTTTCTAAGACCTCTGGAATTTGTTTACAGCCGGGGCGTGGCGGCTGGGCGGTCTTGCCGCTCGTCGGCCCGGTCGCCTTGCTGTTGCTTCTCGACCCTCGGGCTTGCCGGTCGCTATAGTCGTGGCCCGGCCGTGCCGGTTCCGCCTCCTCTCCGCCAGCGCCCAGGATTTCGAATGCAAGCCCGCCAACTGGAAGTCTTCTGCATGCTGATGCGCTGTGGAACGGTGACCGGGGCGGCGGCGATGCTGAACATTTCGCAGCCGGCCTTGAGCCAGATCCTGCTGCATGCCGAAGACCAGCTGGGGTTCAAGCTGTTCGACCGGGTGCGCGGGCGTCTGGTGCCGACGCAGGAGGCCAACGAGCTGTATCCGGAGGCCGAGCGCATCTTTTCCGAATTGGGCGCACTGCGCAGGCGGACGGTGGACATGCGCCATGGCCGCACCGGCCTCGTCCGTCTCGCCGCCTCGGCCCCGCCATCCATGTCCATCGTTCCCAAGGCACTGAGCGCCTTCCGAGCGGCGCATCCGGACATCGTCGTGCGGTCGCTGGTCGCCCGATCGCCAACATCCGGGACATGCTGCGCAGCGGCGACGTCCTGCTGGGGGTGGCGATGAACGACATGCCCCATCCCGATCTTCACGTCGAAACGGTCGGCCATGCCGAACTGGTCTGCCTGATGCCGGAGGGGCATCGGCTGGCCGGACACGCCCAGATCGGTTTTGCCGAACTGGCGGAGGAGACGCTGATCTCGTACCGCGTGGACACGCTGCCCGGCCGGCTGCTGGCCGGGGCGTTGGAGGCCGAAGGCGGCGTCTACGCCCCGGCGGTGGAGATCGACCTGTCGATCACCGCGCTGCCCTTCGTGCGGGAGGGGATCGGCGTGGCGGTCGTCGATGGGCTTTTGCCGTGGAGCCAGTTCTCCGGCATCGTCCAGCGGCCCTTCCGCCCGGGCATCCGCGTGCCCATCGCCATCCTGACCAGCAAGGAGCGCCCGCTGTCGGGCAGCCACGACCTGATGCGCGAGTGCCTGCGCCGGGCCGCCCGCGCCCTGGAACCGGGCGGCAACTGAAGCTTTTGGCCGGACGGCCCCGCGTTCCGGTCAGAAATCGGCGACCTTTCCGGCGGAAAAGCCGGCGAAGCGGTCGGGATGGTAGGGCTTTGGATCGACGATCGGCGCTTGGTCGGTGATGAGGTCGGCAATCAGGTGCCCGGCGCCTGGGCCGATGCCGAAGCCGTGGCCGCTGAACCCGGCTGCCAGGATCAGGCCGGGCAGGCTGCCGATCTCGCCGATGGCGGGAACGCCGTCGGGCGTGCTGTCGATGTAGCCGCCCCAGGCGGCGGTGATCGGCGCACCCTTCAGGCCGGGAAGCAGCGCCATCGCCCGTTCGTGGGTGAGGCGGATGGTGCTGCGGTCGGGGGTGGGGTCGAGAACCCGCACCCGCTCCATCGGGGTCGGGCGGTCGAGCCGCCAGCGCCGCAGCGTCTCGTGGCCGGAGCGCATCCCTTCCAGCCCGCCGGGCATCAGGCTGCGCCAGCGCCGCGCGAACATCGGCATGAATTGCGGGGCGAAGCGGGCCTGCTGAAGGGTCGGATCGACGCGCCCGCGCCCGCTGATCGCCAGCGTATGGCCGCCGTCGCCACGCCGGGTGATCGACACCGCGGCGGTGTGCAGGGCGTCGGGCAGACCGGCGGGACTGGGGCCGACCGACAGGATCGACGACCGGATCGAGGCGAGCGGGAATCGCACGCCGATCTGATGGCAGAAGGAGGAGGCCCAGGCTCCGCCCGCCAGAACCACCATTTTCGCCCGGATCGCGCCCTTCTCGGTGACGACGCCGCTGACCCGCCCGCCGGCGGTCTCCAGCCCACGCGCGGCGCAGCCCTGATGCACTGTGCCGCCCAGCTTCATGATCGCCCGCGCCACGGCGGGCGCGGCGCGGGCCGGATCGGCGATGCCGTCGGACGGCGAGAAGACGCCGCCTTTCCAGGGACGACCGGTGGCCTGCCCGCGCTCGGCCGCTTCGGCGCCGGTCAGCATGTGAGTGGTGACGCCGACCGTGCGGGCGAAATCGCGCCAGTGTGCCCAGCCCGCCAGTTCCCCGTCGTCGTTGCTGAGATAGAGCAGACCGCAGCGGGTGAAGCCGGTGTCCTCACCGGCTTCCGCGGCGAAGCGCTCCCACAGGTCCAGGCTCTTGGTCGCCATCGGCAACTCGCGCGCGTCGCGGTTCTGCTGGCGGCACCAGCCCCAGTTGCGGCTCGACTGCTCCGCCCCGACCTGTCCCTTTTCCACCAGGGCCACCGCCAGTCCGCGCCGGGCCAGATAGTAGGCCGCCCAGACGCCGACGATGCCGCCGCCGATCACGACGACATCCGCCTGATCGGGCAGGCGCGGGGAAGACGCGATGGTTTGCAAAGGCGCGGGCATGGGGCGGGTCTCCGGTTTCGGCGTTGCATCATCTAGCCATGGCATGCGGGTCGACGGGCGCTGCATTGTCCGTTTCGGCGGCATTTTCTTCTGTCGATGCCGGTGCGGTCGATGCTTTGTTCTGCCGAAAGAAAGCCACTCGATCATCGACAGGCGGGCAGCGCGTGTTAAGCTGACATGGCCCGATCGACAGAATTTTCTGCTGTCGTCTTCCGCTCCCCCGCCCTCGAACCGGATGGGTTCCCCATGAAGCTGGACCGCATCGACATCAAGATTCTGCATCAGCTCCAGAAGAACGGCCGGATCACCAACGTGGAGTTGGCCGAACTGGTGAATCTGTCGCCCAGCCCCTGCCTGATGCGGGTCAAGAAGCTGCAGGCGGAAGGCTACATCGAAGGCTACACGGCCCAGATCAACGTCAGCAAACTCGGCCAGACCCTGACCGTCTTCACCGAGGTGACGCTGAAGAACCACCGGCAGGTCGATTTCGCCCGCTTCCTGGCTGCCGTCAAGAAGATCGAACAGCTGCTGGAATGCCATCTGGTGTCCGGCGGCTACGACTACATGCTGAAGTTCGTCACGTCCGGCATCGGCGAGTATCAGGAGATCATGGAGAAGCTGACCGACATGGACATCGGCATCGACAAGTATTTCAGCTACGTCGTGCTGAAGTCGCCGATCGTCCGCGCCCACATGCCGTTGACCACGCTGTTCCAGATGTGAAGGGCCTCGCGGCGCGACCGTTGCCCCCCGCGCGGCGGTTGGCCGCGCAAGGGAGCCGGCCTGTCACGCCACCCGCATCCGGTCGGCGTCGAGGTTCAGCGTGTCGAGCCAGGTCGGGTCCAGCTTCGGTACCGACGAGAACAGCAGCTTCGAATAGGGGTGCTGCGGCTGCTGCCGGGCGGAAGGGATGATGGTCTCCACCGTCTGTCCGCGATACATCACGATGATCTCGTCGCAGATCGCCTCGATCACCGACAGGTCATGGCTGATGAAGATGTAGGACAGGCCAAGTTCGCGCTGCAGTTCCTTCAGCAGATCGATGATCGCCGCCGCGACGACGGTGTCGAGGGCCGAGGTGATCTCGTCGCACAGGATCAGCTTCGGTTCGGCGGCGAGCGCACGGGCGAAATTGACCCGCTGCTTCTGGCCGCCCGACAGTTCGGCCGGGCGGCGGTGGCGCAGGGCGCGCGGCAGGTGCACCATGTCCAGCAGCGCATCGACGCGCGCGTCGCGAGCCTTGCCGCGCAGCCCGTGATAGAAGGTCAGGGGGCGGCCGAGAATGTCCTCGATCGACTTGGCCGGATTGAGCGCGGTATCGGCGTGCTGGAAGACGATCTGCAGGTCGCGCAGCTGTTCGCGGCTGCGCTGGCGGGCACTGTGCCACAGTTCGCGCCCATCGAATTGGGATGTCGCCCTTGCTGGCCGGCAGGATGCCGGCGATGGCGCGAGCCAGTGTGGATTTCCCGCAGCCGGACTCGCCGATGATGCCGAGGTTGGTGCCCCGCTTCACCTGCAGGCTCACCCCCTTGACCGCCAGGACCAGCGGCTGCCCGTTCGACTGCGGCGGGCCGTAGCCGGCGCTCAGCGTGTTGATTTCCAGAAGCGGCACGGAATTGGTGGCAAAAGCCTCCGCCGCCGCAACCCGGCCGCCGGTGTCGGGGTGGAAGGCGTGCAGCAACTCCTTCGTGTAGGGGTGGGTCGGGCGCGTCAGGATGTCGTCGACGCTTCCGATTTCCTGCACCTCCCCGTGCCGCAGCACCATGATGCGGTCGGCGATCTGGGCGACCACGGCCAGATCGTGGGACACATAGACACAGGCGATCCGGCGCTTGGCGGTCACCGCCTTGAAGGCGCGCAGAACCTCCACCTGGGTGGTGACGTCCAGCGCGGTGGTCGGCTCGTCGAAGATCACCACCTTGGGATCGCCGATCAGGGCCATCGCCGCCGCCAGCCGCTGAAGCTGACCACCCGACACCTGGTGCGGATAGCGGTCGCCGATGCCATCGGGATCGGGCAGCGAAAGGGCGCGGAACAGGTCGACCGCCCGGCGGCGCGCCTCGTCCGGCGGCATCAGGCGGTGGATCCGCGTCACCTCGATGACCTGATCCATGATGGTCGCCGCCGGATTGAAGGCGGCGGCGGCGCTCTGCGGCACATAGGCCACGACCGTGCCGCGAAGCGCGGCCCGTTCCTTCTCCGACAGGGTCACCATGTCATGGCCGTCGACCCGCACCGTTCCGCCGGAAATCCGGCAACCCGGACGGGCGTAGCCCAGCAGCGTCATGGCGGCGGTGGTCTTCCCCGACCCGCTTTCGCCGATGAAGGCGACGGTTTCCCCGGCGGCGATGTCCAGGTCGATGCCCTTCAGGATCTGGAACCAGCGGCCGAATCGGTGGTGGCCTCGACCGTCAGGCCGCGGATTTCGACGAGGTTCGTCATCAGGAGGCACTCCGATCCCGGATCTTCTGCGGAAGATTGTCGATCAGCAGATTGACGCTGATGGTCAGGGTGGCGATGGCCAGCGACGGCACGATCACCGCCGGCGCGGCGAAGGGCAGGCCGCCGATGTTCTCGCGCACCAGCGCGCCCCAGTCGGCAAAGGGCGGCTGAACGCCCAGCCCCAGGAAGGACAGGCCCGACAGCAGCAGCACGATGAAGACGAAACGCAGGCCCAGGTCGGCCAGCACCGGGCCGATGATGTTCGGCAGGATCTCCGACCAGATCAGATAGGGCAGCTTTTCCCCGCGGATGCGGGCGACCATGATGAAGTCCATCGTGTCGATGTTGACCGCCAGCGCCCGGCTGAAGCGGTAGGCGCCGGGGATGTAGATGACCGACAGGGTCAGGATAAGCACGGGGATGGACGACCCGACCGCCGCCACCACCATCAGGCCGAAGAGCTTGCTGGGGATGGAGTTCAGGGCGTCGAGCAGGCGGCTGACCACCATGTCCACCGGACCGCGCAGCACGGCCGAGGTCATGCCCAGCACGACGCCGGTGAAGCAGGCGATGGCCACCGCCGCCAGCGAGATGCCGACGGTGTAGCGGGCGCCGAAGATGAGGCGGGACAGCATGTCGCGGCCGAGATAATCCGACCCCAGCCACAGTCCGGGCCGCATCGGGCCGAAATAATCGAGGTCGATCATCTCCCCCGCCGAATGGGGGGCGATGTAGGGGGCGAATAGGGCGACCAGCGCCCAGAACAGGACCACGGAGGCGCTGACCAGCCCTACCGTATTGACCCGGTAGCCGGACCGGGCCGCGATGAAGCCGGTGGAGGCCCTCGAGCCGGTGGAGGAATGTGTCTTCATCGGAGCCTCGGGTTCGACAGGATGGCGACGACGTCGGCGGTGGTGATCAGAAGCAGATACCCGAAGCAGAAGATCATCGCGCAGGACTGGATCAGCGGCAGGTCGCGGGTGGACACCGCATCCACCATCAGCTTGGCGATTCCCGGATAGTTGAAGATCGTCTCGACGATGATGACGCCGCCCAGCAGGTAGGACAGCGACAGTGCCACCGCGTTGGCGATCGGGGCCAGCGCGTTGGGCAGGGCGTGGCGCAGGACCAGCCGGGGGCGCGATGCCCCTTTCAGCAGCGCCATTTCGACATAGGGCGTGTTGAGTGTCTCGATCACGGCGGCCCGGCTCATGCGGATCATCTGCGCCGACACCACGAAGGTCAGGGTGACGACCGGCATGGCGTAGGCCCGAAGTAGGCCGGCGAAGCTGTCGACCTGATAGGTGAAGGACAGGGCGGGCAGCCATTTCAGGTAGACGGCGAACACCAGCACCGCCAGCGTCGCCACCACGAATTCGGGGACGGAGATGATGCCGATGGTGGCGACGGTGACGATGCGGTCATACGGCGTGCGCCGCCACATGGCGGCGGTGATGCCCAGCGTCAGCGCCAGGGGAACCGACACCAGGGTGGTCAGCCCTGCCAGCTTCAGCGTGTTGGCCAGCCGGCCGGAGATCAGCGTGGCCACCGGCACATTGTTGGCATAGGAGGTGCCGAAATCGCCCTGGAACAGCCCGGCGATCCAGTAGAGGAAGCGCAGCAGGGCCGGTTGGTCGAGATGCATGGCCGTGCGCAGCCCGGCGATCGCTTCCGGCGTCGCCGCCTGACCCAGCAGGATGGTCGCGGTGTCGCCGGGCAGCAGCGTGGTGGCGAAGAACACGGCGAAGGACACGATCGTCAGCGTGACTAGCGCGATGAGCAGTCGACCGAGGATGAGGGAGGGAACGCGTGATTTCATGCCTGTCCTCCGCGTGGTGAGGCGCCCCCGGAGGGGGGACCGGGACGGGCGACAATGAGCCGGGCGCCGATAAGAAGGGCGGGGGGCCGGGATGGCCGGCCTCTCGGCCGAACCGGCCCGCCCGTCCAACGTATCAGGCGGCCAGCCAGACATACTCGGCAAACGCGTAGCCCATCATGCCGCCCAGAGGGTTGGGAGCGAGGCCCTTCAGCTTGTCGGTGATGGCGTCCACATTGGAGATGTAGGCGGGGATGATGGTGCCGGCTTCCTCGGCGATCATCACCTGCATCTGGTCGTACAGTTCCTTGCGCTTGGCCCAGGCGAGCGTGGCACGCGCTTCAAGCATCATCTTGTCGAACTTTTCGGACTTGTACTTGCTCTCGTTCCACGGCGCTTCGGAAGCGTAGAGCAGGGAGAACAGGATGTCCGGGTCGGGCGCGGGTTGATGTTGCCGAAATGGATCGGAGCCTTCAGCCAGTAGTTGCTCCAATAGCCGTCGGACGGCACGCGCTGAACGTCGAGCTTCATGCCGATCTCGGCGGCGGAGGCCTGGATCACCATGGCCATGTCGATGGCGGAGGCGGCGGCGTCCGACGTGATCACCGGGATGGATTGTCCCAGCAGGCCAGCCTTCTTGAACAGGGCTTTCGCCTTTTCCGGGTCATGGGGCTTGGGCTTCAGCGCCGCGTTGTGGAACGGGCTGGCCGGGGACACCGGCTGGTCGTTTCCGATCTCGCCGAAGCCGCGCAGGGCGGACTTGACGATCTGCTCGCGGTTGACGAGATATTTCATCCCGTCGACGAAATCCTTGCGGCTGCCCGGTTCCATGTCCAGGCGGATGTTCAGGTCGGTGTAGTTGCCGGATGTCGTCTTGGACAGGGCGAAGCCCTTCTGCCCGTCGACCAGCCGCGTGGACCGCGGGTTGATCGCTGCGGCCAGGTGGATGTCGCCGGACAGCAGTGCATTGACACGGGCATTGTCGTCGCTGATCGCGAAGAACTCGAAGGAGTCCACATGCGGACCGCCCTTCCAGTAATTCGGGTTCCGCACACCGACGGAACGCACGCCCGGCTCGAAGCTCTTGCAGATGAAGGGACCGGTGCCGTTGCCCTTTGAGAAGTCGGTGGTGCCGTCGGCCACGATCATGAAGTGATGGGTGGACAAGATGGTCGGCAGGTCGGCGTTCGCGCCGGCCAGCGTGATGACGACGGTGTTCTTGTCCGCCGCCTTGATGTCGGTCATCTGGGCGGCGATCTTCGCAACCTTGGACCCGACGGCCGGATCGAGATGGCGCTTCAGCGAGAACACCACGTCGTCGGCGGTCAGCGACTTGCCGTCGTGGAACGTCACGCCGGTGCGAAGCTTGATCGTCCAGGTCTTGGCGTCGTCGGTATCGAAGGACTTGGCCAGCTCCATCTGCGGGATGCCGGCCTTGTCGAGGAAGGTCAGGCGGTTGTAGAAAGAACAGCAGCGGACATAGTCGGTGGACAGCGACGCCTTCGCGGGATCGAGCGTGTCGGCGGTGGACGACGACCAGCCGGCGGCCTTGAGCGCGCCGCCCTTCACCGGTTCGTCCGCAACCGCGGCGTTGGCGCGGCCCAGAACGAGGGTCGATGGCCGGCAGGGACATGCCGCCCGCCAGCAGCATCTTCAGCAGGTCGCGGCGGTTGGCCCCGCGCCGGATGGCGCTTTCGACCATGCTGTCGTCGGTTCTGGTCCAGGTTTCAGGCGTCTTGGTCATGTCTGCCTCACTCTGTTCGGGATTGTTTGTTCGTTTCTTTTTCAGCGCGCTCCGGTTTGGTCCGGTTACGCGGAGGCCGTCTTCGGTGCATCGGCAGCGTCGACGGCATCGGCCAGTTCCGCCATCGAGCGGAAGTGGAAATCAGGTTCGGTGAACTCGGCGGGCTCGATGGTGCCGCCATAGCCCTTCTGGGCATGCCGGCGCTGGATCCAGCAATTGGTCATGCCGAGGCGCCGGGAAACCCCGATGTCGTGATACTGGCTCTGGGCGACGTGCAGGATGTCGTCCTTGCCGCCGCCGTCGCGCTCGACGAAGTCGAACACCTGCTGGAAGAAGGCGGGGTCGGGCTTCTCGACGCCGGTGTCGTCGGCGGTGAAGCCGGCAAAGAAGGGATCGCCCAGTTCGCGGGAGAAATGGGTGAAGGCCCAGCGCCGTGCATTGGTCATCGCGATCAGCTTGTACCGCTTGGCCAGACGCGCCATGGCGTCCCTGCTGTCCGGGAAGCCGGCCCAGGAAGCCGCGGAATCGCGCAGGCGTTCGCCGTACCGAGTGCCGGCGGGCAGGCCCAGCTTCGGCGCGATGACCGAATAGACGCGTACCAGATCGTCGGGGAACAGGTCGGTGGCGTCGGTATACCGCGCCTCCCGGTAAAGGGTCAGCGCCGCCTCGCCGTCGACCGTGGTTCCGGCCTCCGCCGCGATCTCGGCGAGGCAGTCCTTGATGCCGGATTCGAAGTCGATCAGGGTGCCGACGACATCGAAGGTCAGATATTTGAAGCTCTGCAGACTCTTGGGCAACGCACCAACTCCTCATCAAGGACCGCGGGGAACCGTTTCGGTTCAGCGGGGCGTTTCAGGTTCGGCAGCATCGTCCGCGGTGGTTCTTCTGGAGGTGACCCCTCCGGAGATGGCCCAGAAACCCGGTCTTCTTCCCATCCAGTGTGGTCCATGGGTTAGACGCGGGTCTCTGAATTTGGATGCCGGACAGCAGAAAATGCTGGATACGGGGGTATTCGCCGATTCTTCCGCGGCCTTCCCTTTTTGGGTCTATCGCATGGCCCGGCGGACGTCGGGATCCTCCAGCGTCTGGTCGAGCGTGCGGGCCGTGCGCTCGATGATCGCGTCGATGTCGTCGTCGGTGCAGCAGAGCGGCGGGGCATAGCCCAGGACGCCGTTTCCGAAGGCACGGATGACCAGACCGTTGGTCCAGGCCCGGTCGAAAATCCGGCGGGACGGTTCGGCGGCGGCGGGCAGGGGGGTCTTGCGGTCCTTATCCACCACCAGCTCGATGGCGGCCAGCATGCCGCGCCCGCGCACGTCGCCGACCAGCGGATGATCGCGCAGCGCGTGGAGCCCGGACACCAGCCGCGCGCCGGCCTTCACGCCGTTGGCGAGCAGTCCGTCCTCGTACAGCCGCAGAGCCTCCAACCCCACCGCGGCACTCACGGGGTGGGCGGAATAGGTGTAGCCATGACCGACCGCGGCGTTGCCGGCGGCATCCGCGATGGTGGCATAAACCGCGTCGGACAGGAAGACCGCACCCATCGGCACGTAACCGGAGGTCAGGCCCTTGGCCGTGGTCATCAGGTCGGGGACCACGCCGTCGTCGGTGCAGGCGAACAGCGGGCCGGTACGGCCGAAGCCGGTGATGACCTCGTCGGCGACGAACAGGATGCCGAGGCTGCGGCAGCGGTCGCACATCGCCTTCATCCAGCCGTCGGGCGGCACCAGAACGCCGCCGGACCCCTGGATCGGTTCGGCATAGAAGGCGGCGACCCGCTCCGGTCCGCCGATCTCGGCGATCTTGGCGTCGAGTGCGGCCAGCGAAGCGGCGATGATCGCATCCGCATCGTCGCCCACCGGGTTGCGGTAGGCGTAGTGCGACGGAATCTTGTGCTGCCAGTCGAAGGGAACGCCGAAGCCGGCATGGAAGGCGGGCAGGGCGGTCAGCCCGGCGCCGACGGTGGAGGAGCCGTGATAGCCCTGCTCGATCGAGATGAACCGGTCGCGCTGCGGCTCGCCCTTGGCCTGCCAGTAATAGCGGATGAAGCGGATGGTGCTGTCCACCGCGTCCGACCCGCCGAGCGTGAAGAAGACGTGGTTCAGGTCGCCGGGCGCGCGTTCGGCGAGCGCTGCCGCCAGCCGGATCGCCGGTTCGCTGCCAAGCCCGAAATAGCCGGTGGCATAGGGCAGTTCCTGCATCTGGCGGGTGGCGGCATCGACGAGGCTCTGCTGGCCGTAGCCGGCATTGACGCACCACAGGCCGGCGAAGCCGTCCACCAGCCGGTGGCCGGACATGTCGGTGATCGTCGCCCCGGAGCCGGAGGCGATCACCCGAACGCCGGCCTTCTCATGGCCGCGGTAGGAGGCGACGGGATGCACCAGATGGGCACGGTCGAGTTCGATCAGGGAATTGCTGAGCATGGTCCTCTCCGGATCAGCCGAGTGCCTGGCTGGCGAGTGCGAAAGTCGAAATGCCGGCTGCCGATGCAGGCGCCGATGCCGTCGGGGCGGAGCGGCGCATGGCGATGCCGCCGCCGACATGGCGCAGGCCGCAATCGGCAAGCCATGGCCCCAGGCCGGTGTCGGCGGTGGTGTCCACCCGCAGGAATTTCCCAGGATTTGCGGCGATGATCGGGCCGATCAGAGCCTTGGCGCCGTCCGCATCGGGGGCGACCACCGGGCCGATGACCTGTCCGCGGCCGAAGTCGCGCAACGCCGCGAATCCGATGGGAGCGCCGTTCCGCCGCAGCAGCGTGAAGGATCCGACCTCGGCGAAACGCTCCAGCAGCAGGCCGCGGTCGGCGCCGAAGGCCTGCCGGTCCAGGGCGGCGATGGCGGTGCGGTCGTCGGCGCCGGCGGGGACGACGTCTTCCGCCGCGACCAACGACATCGGACCGGCCTCCCCCTGGTGCTGAAGAACGGTGCCGACCTCGCGGAAGCCCAGCTTTTCGTAGAGCGGTAGCCCGTCGGTCGTGGCGACGAGGCGCAACGGGCGGCCGCCCGCCAGCGCCATGGCCTCGTCCATCAGGCGGCGGCCAAGGCCCTGCCCGCGCCAGCCTTCATCGACGATGACCATGTTGATGGTGGCCGCATCCTCGCCATAGGG